>DASWRI010000037.1:0-46458 GCA_036403235.1 Pyrinomonadaceae bacterium
AATATTTCGATTGAAGGCTTTTCAAAAGACGATAACCGCGCGCGCGTTCAATGGAAAGTGACGGCGATAAAAGTGCAGTAATAAAACAAATCTGACATACAACCCTGAAAGACTTGATGATTCCCAGATTTATCAAATTGCAGATTCCTACGCGCTCACTGATTTGAAGTCTAAGTCTGATGCTGACAAATCAAATAAACGGGATTGACAGCGCATAAAATCGATAATATTTAAATTTGCGTTTAGCTTTTCGTTTCCTTCATAAATAATTCTTCGAGCGATTGTTTGACGGGCTGTACGGAAACGAGCTTTCCGCCCGCGTTTCGTGTGATTTGCAAAATTTTATCAATATCTTTTTCTTCCGAAATTTGAATATTCGCGCCGTTGGGTTTGGCGTTCATTGTCGCTCCGGCAACTTGCCTGATTTCCTTTTCCAGATTTTCCGCCGTGACGCCTTTGACGTTGATTTCAAACGTCTGCGTCTCGCCGCTTCTGGTCAGTAATTCGTCCAGGTTTCCGGTCGCCGCAAGCCGTCCTCGGCGCAAAATCGCCACGTTGTCGCACAAAGCTTCGATGTCGGACAAAATATGCGTCGACATAAAAACGGTCGTGCCTTTTTCACGAAGCCCGGCGATAAGCTCGCGCACTTCGCGGCGTCCAATCGGGTCGAGGCCACTCATCGGCTCGTCGAGAAAAACGATTTCCGGCTCGTTGATTAAGCTTTGCGCCAGCCCGACGCGCTGGAGCATTCCTTTGGAAAATTTTCTGAGCTGTTTGTTCCAGTCCTTTTCGTCGAGGCCGACTTTGGTCAGTAATTCCTCGGTTTTACGTTTGCGCCGGGCGGAATCGAAACCGAAAAGCTCGCCGAAATAATTCATCAGCTCGCGCGCCGTCAAATAATCGTAAAAGTAAGGGTTTTCCGGGCAATAACCGATGCGCGAATGAGTTTTGACGTCGGAAATATCGTGTCCCAAGATTCGCGCTGCGCCCGCGCTCGGAAATAAAAGACGCATCAAAATCTTTATCGTCGTCGTTTTTCCCGCGCCGTTTCCGCCCAAAAATCCGAAGATTTGCCCGCCTTCGACCGATAATGTCAAATCGTCGAGCGCACGCACTTTTTTCTTTCTCCAGAAGCCGACTTCGTAATCTTTGGTCAAGTTTTCGATTTCTACAATTGCAGTCATAAATTAGTTTTCGACACTGAGTTTTTAGCCATGAATTAGTCTTGAACTTTGATTTTTGTTTTTCTTTCAAAGTTTAAAAATCATTCTTTATTTCATCGGAATTTTTGTTTTTTCAAAATCCAGTCTCACGTCGCAGTTTTGCTTGTCCAGAATGTAGGGCGCGCCGGTCGGGTCAATCAGATTTTTTGAAGCGTCGATGCGAAAATCCTTGCCCGAAGGAAGTTTCGCGTTTATCAAAAGCGGCAGAATTTCCTGAAAATTGTTCGCGCAGCGCCCTTGTTTCGTCTTAAAACTTTGCAAAGCTGTGCGAATCGCGTCGCGCTCGTCCATCGATTCGAGCTCCAGCAGACGCAGCGCAGCGACTTCCTTGGCCTGATTGTCGTCCGATTGCTCGAGCATCTGGCGATATATGTCGCGCGAGGTTTCGCGGCTTCCGCCTTCGGATTTCATTTTTGCCGACATCAATTTCATAAACGGCGGTGCGCCTTCGATGTTCGCGCCTGCGGTGTAAATTTCCGCCGCTTTGGCGTAATCGCCGAGACGCCAGTAGATATAGCCGAGCTGCTGGTAAAGCCGCCATTCGTTCGGATTGTTGGCGATTCCTTTTTCGGCGATTTTTATCGCCTGATTGGCGTCAATCGCCGGAAGGACGACCGCGCCGTATGAATAAACCGCCATAAAATGCGGGTCGAGACTGCTCGCGTTGTCGAGATACGGGTAGAGCAGGCGCGGATTTAAGGAATTCAAGTTTTCGAGATTGATGTTTTCGCGGCTGTTTATCACTTTGTTGCCGATATATTGAAGCGACTGCACCCAATACCAATCGGAAATCAAGCCTTCCATGCCGAACGAAAAACCTTTCAGCTTTGCGCCCTGCAAGGCCAAATCGCGGTCAACGTAATCTTCGGGCAGTTCCGGTTTTACTTTTTCGAGAAAATTGCTCAAAACAAAAACTGCGGCGAACCCGACAACGATGACGGCCGCCGCGATTAAAGTTTTTGTCGAGCTTGATTTCATAATCTGTGTGTTTCAGTGGTAAAAATTACTTAAAATTTCGACGGCTGAAAACCAGAATCGTGATTGCCAGCAAAATGCTTGTGTAAACGACGGCGTAGAGAAACGCGCCGCCGAGCATTGCTGCGGGCGGCGTCGCGCCGTTGGCCGCGTGCGTGGCAAATTCGTAAAACGAAAGATTCGGCAGCAGATAATAAATCGCGCCGAAAAAAGTTTTGGCAAAAGCCGAGCCTAAACGGTCGGCCAAATCGCGCAGGGAAGCGCTGAAATGCCCGATGACAAAAACGAAAAACGCGAGCAGCGCCGAGAGTGCGGGCGACGAAAATGACGAAAAAAGAATTGCGACCGCCGTTAAAATCGCCAGTTCCAGAAAAATCAGAAAAATCGCGCCCCAAATCGAAAATGCGAGCGAGCCGCCTTTGACGTATAAAAGCGCGAGCGAAACGCCGACGCCCATTATCAAAACATTGACCAGCAGCGTCAGGCACAAACCGAGATATTTCCCGACGATAAATTCGCCGCGCCCGATTGGTTTTGAAAAAATCGCGTAAACCGTTCGCTTTTCGATTTCTTTCGAAACGAGGCTGACGCCGACGAAAATCGATATAAACGCGCCGAACAGAAGCATCGCGCTCAAACCGATATTGACGGTCGTGCGCGCTTCCTGTCCGGCGGTCAGCTCGCCTAAGAAAATCGCGCTCGCCGTTATCAAAAGAACGAAAAGCACGAGATTATAAAGCACGCGGTCGCGGACAGCCTCGCGAAAAGTGTTGCGCGCAATCGTGAAAATAATTTTTACGGTTGATGATTTTGAAACGGCGTCGGCCATTTGATTTCCGGATTGAAGATTTAAGATTCAAGACCTTTCACAATTTTGAATCTCGAATTAAATTATCGCCGAACTAAGTTTGGATTGAATTGGCGCTGGAAGTCAAGCAAAGCATAAACTCCGTCAATCGGTTTCAGCTCCATCGCTTTGACAAAAGTTTTGTCCTGAACTTCCGCTTGAGTCAGTTTTTTCATTCCCTCGGTGTGCGCGATAAGCCAGCTTTTCGCCTGTTCCGCGTTTATCGATGAGGCTTTTTCAAATTCGATTTGCGATTGAGACGCGCGTCCGTTTTCCTTCAAAAACGAAGCGTAAGCCGTTCGCAGAAAAACCGAGCGCGGGTAAACGCGAAGACTTTCGAGGAAAGTCTGTTCGGCTTCGGCTGATTCGCGCGCGACGATTTGCGCCGAAACGAGCTGAAAATAGATGATTGAAGTCGCCAGACCTTTATCGATTGCAAAACGCAGCTGCGGTATCGCTTCAGCGGCGCGCTCGCGATTAAAAAGCTCCGCGCCGTAATAATATCTCAACGAACCGTCGCCCGCGTCGAGCGCTATCGCTTTTTGAAAATAACGTTCGGTTTCGGCCTCGTCCGGGCTCGTGAAAGCAAATTGCAGATACATCAGGCTCGCGCCGCGAATGCCGGAAAAAACGAGCATCGACGAGCAGATTAGCAAACCGAAAACGAGTCTCAAGTCTAAATTCCAGAGTCCCAAGTCAAGACCTTTTTCATGTCTTTGACTTGGGACTCTGGAATTTAGACTCTTCGCGGCTAAAGCCAGCAGAAAGAAAAAACACAAACCGTTTGCCGGAACCCTGAATGAATATGAGCTGGCCGCCGAGCTGATTAAAAAAGCCGAACTTCCGGCGAGCGAGGCAATCGACAAAAGCGAGATTGATTTTTTTCTGAGCGAAAAAAACAAAAAAACGATTCCGGCCAGAAGCCACGCGAAAAGAAAAGCGCCGACCAGACCGAGCTCGGAAAGAATTTGCAGATATTCATTGTGCGCGCGCTCGGCCAAAACGTCTTCGTTGATTTCGAGCAGTTTATTTTCCGTGTCGAGCGCCGAGTAGTTTTCTCGCGCAGTTTTATAAACCGAGACGTAATTATCCGCTCCGACACCGGTTACGGGTTTTTGTTTGAACGATTCGAGCGCGATTCCCCAAAACAGAAAGCGCGAATTCATGCTGTTTTGACTTTGCTGGCCGCTGCCGAATCGGTCGATTGTCGATTTTTCCGGCGAGTCCGAGAAATTTATCAGCGAGACGAAAAAGCAAATCGTCAGCACGCCGAACAATAAAATCGATTTTTTGAGATGCTTTTTCCAGCCGTCGAATAAAAACAATAAAGCGAAAAACAGACCGACTACGACAAACCCGGAAATAAAAAGCGTCCGCGAAGCCGATAAAAGCACGATGAACCACGCTATTGCGGCGATAAAACCGGCGAGGACGGACGTTTTCGATTTTGTTTTGAAGACGAGCGCGAGAAAAAGCGGAAGCATCGTAGCGGCGATTTCGGCGTATTTATAATAGCGATAGGTAAAAAATGAATTGATTTTTTCGGGCGTGCTGACGTATTCGACGATGCACGCGACGCCGAGAATAAATAGGACGACTCCCGTAAATCGAAATGAAGCCGCCAACGCGCGAGGCCGCCTGACGAGCTCGCGCATGAGCAGGTAAAACGTGCAGTAACACGCCCATAAAAGCGTGTGGTGAAGCGCGTTTCGCGCCGATTGCGCCCACAAAATCGAAAATCCGCTCCAAACCGTAAATAAAACGAGAGGCAGAATCACGAGAAAAAATTCTTTTTTGTGAAAATCGAAAAATTTTTCTTTCGGCAGCTTCAGCAGAAATGTAATCGCAACGGCGAGAAACGCGGCGAGAACGAATTCGACTTTCCAGAGATAACCGATAATCGCTTCCGGCTGCGGAATTGCCGGAATAAAATTGGCGAGAAGAACAAACGACCAGAGCGATAAAAAGAAATACGGAAATTTTTGGCGAAGCTTGCTTAGAGTAATTGTTTTATTCATTTTTGCAATTATTCTAACCGGATTTATTAGAGAAGAAGCAGGATAAGTTATCAAACCTATCCTGCTTCTTAAATTTGAGGATTCGGAAGAAATTAGTTATTGAGAGCTGAAGCGCCGCTGACAACGCGCGTCGTCGGGTCGGCCGAAATAGGTGCGTTATCGGTATTGGCATAAACGACGCCGATTTCGGTCATAAAGAAACGGCGGCTTCCGGTGGCGGCAAAGGCCGAAGCCGAAGTGTGCGTGACGGGCTGCGATTCGCAGTCAAAAGTCGACGGATTGCCGGTTGCGGCGGGCGCCGCGGTCATCGTGTAATAATAGCCGCTTTTGGCCGTCGCGCCGCTGGTCGCGCCCGAAAGAACGGAGTCGACCAAACCGGCGGCATTCAAATTGGCCAGCGAGCCGAAGCTGCCTGCGCCGGACGACGATTGATATGTAACTTCCGCCCCGTGCAAGGTGCGCAGAGCCGAAATAGCCGAGCCTTCATTGGAAGAGCGGCGCGAAGCAAGCAGGTTCGGAATAGCGATAGCGGCGATGATGCCGATGATTACAACGACGATTAAAAGTTCGATAAGCGAAAAGCCTTTTTGATTTTTCATTTTAATTCACAATCTCCAGGGGGTTTTTAAAGTTTTTGCAAGAGCAAGCCGCTTCAAATAAATCAACTTGTATGCCAGACTTGCGGAGCGCCGGAAAATGCGGCAAATTTTAATAAATACAAGGGAACAAAAGAAAACGAGGCCTTCTGACGCTTAAATAAAATATCTTTATAGACAAAAAATAACACTTTTTGACAATCATCCGGTGACGAAAAATGTTATTTTGGGATTCGATTTAAAATAAGAAAATCGCCCGAATCGAGCGATTTTCTTACTAGTTTACCAATGTTATTGATTAGTTGTTGAGCGGCGAACCACCGGAAACCGTGCGTGCGGCGTTGATTGTCGGCGCGGTCGCGGTCGTATTTGAATAAACGACGCCCGTTTCGGCAATCAGGAAGCTGCGGCTGCCCGTAGCGGCAAACGCTGAAGCTGAAGTGTGTGTAACCGGCTGAGCTTTGATGTCGAAGAGCGACGGGTTACCCGCAGATGCGGCCGTGATGGTCGGCGTGTAATAGTAACCGCTTTTAGCTGCAGCAGCGGCAGTCGCGCCTTGCAAAACGGTGTCAATCAAACCAGCACCGTTCAAAGCGGTGAAGTCACCGAAGTTTCCGGCACCCGAGGTGGACTGATATGTAACTTCCGCTCCGTGCAGTGTGCGCAGAGCCGAGATGGCAGAACCTTCGTTAGCAGAACGGCGCGAAGCAAGCAGGTTCGGAATAGCGATAGCGGCGATGATGCCGATAATAACAACAACGATTAAAAGTTCGATAAGCGAGAAACCTTTTTGATTTTTCATTTTAATTCACAATCTCCTAAAATTTTCTAAGTCTTTTTCTACCTTTCTCAGGCACGGCTAAATCTAAAACAATCGGTGTGCCAAAAAGTTTTCAGAAATAAAAATCAGCGCGCAAGTCAATAAACACAGAGGTTTGTACGGATTATGATTTTTCTTTGGAGATGTTTTGACGGGCATCAAAACTTGTTAATTAACAGTTTTTGGTAATTAATCAGTGACGAATTTTGTCATTTGCAAATTTATAAATTGTGCTAAACTCTCTTTGAAATTTCTATATCCCAAGCTAAGGAGAAAATTAACTATGAATTCCCAAACACACCTTCTCAAGGTAGGACTGTGTCTTTTTACTTTGACTTTTGCTTTGATTTTTCAATTCCCGCAAACTGTACACGGCTCGGTCAGATTCCTTCCGGCGTATGATTTTGCCGATAACAGCGGGAGCACAACTCACTTTTCCTACAAGTTCAATTCGATAACTTCCGACGGCAGATACCTTGCCTTTGCGACCGAAAGAAGCGGACTGGTTTCCGGAGACGGCGTTAACAATAATTTAACGGACGTCTATTTGAAAGACCTTCTATTACCGAATCGTTTGATTTTGGTCAGCACCGTATATAATTCTACGAGTGCGCCGGCAAACGGCGTAAGCGACGCGCCCTCTATAAGCGATGAAAATAACGGAAAGATAAGAATAGCTTTTAGGTCTACGTCATCAAATATAATAAACGCTAGCTTGTCTGCGGCGGCTCAGATTTATGTTAAAGAATACGATACTTCCACTTTATCGCTCGTAAGTACAACGCTTGTCTCGGCAGACAGCAACGGCGCGGGAACGGCTGATTCCAATATTCCCAGAATCAGCAAAGACGGCAGTTTGTTGCTTTTGGAACCAGCGCCAACTTTTCAACAACCGGTGATACCATAAGCGACGACGTTTATCGAAAAGATTTATCGACCGGTCAACTGCAATGGATTAGCCAGCGGACGGGAGCTATCAGCGGCAACAGCCAGGCTCCGGCGATAAGCAGTAGCGGCAGATACGTTGTTTTTACCTCTTCCAAGTCGCTAATTTCAGGAGTTTCCACACAACAGCACGTCTATTTATGGGATAGCCAGGTTTCCGTCCAACCGTTTGACTTGATTAGTGCTGACACGAGCGGAGCCGAGGGCGATAGAGCGTCCCGATATCTTCTCGATAACGAATACGGCTGTGACGTTAGCTCGGACGGAAAATATGTAGTTTTTACGTCAAAAGCAAGAAATTTCGTTTCACCGGCCGAAACAACCGACGATATAGACGTTTTTTTACGTGACAGAAGTAATTTAAGTAGCAAAACCACTACGATGGTAAGCACGGCCGCATATGCTTATTCTCAAGATGCGACCATAAGCGATGACGGAAACTACATTGCTTTTGAAGGAAGCTTAAATTCAGACCATGCTATCAGAGTTTATGACCGGAGGTCGACGGCTCTCAGAACATTACCCGGAAGCGCAGGAACTCAATATCCCGATATTTCGGGAGACGGAAGATATGTCGTATCGATTTCGGATGCGAGCGGCTACACCAGAAGACCTTTCATTAATGACTGGATTGCGCCCGCTCAGTTAAATTCCGGAGATTTCAACGCCGACGGCTTTACCGATTTGGCATTTTTCAGGCCTTCAACCGGCGAATGGTTTGTTTTAAGAAGCGAGGACGGCAGTTATTATTCTTTTCCGTTCGGACTTTCAACCGATTTACCGTCACCGGGAGATTACGATAATGATGGAAAATATGACGCGGCGGTCTACCGGCCGTCCAACGGAACATGGTATGTCGAACGTTCCAGTCTCGGAACATGGGTTAAATCTTTCGGGCTGAGCGCGGATAAACCCATTCCCAATGCTTTTGTTCCGTAAATAATCTATAAATGGAGCGGGAAAATTAATAGGTGATTAATAGCAGCAGGCTTTGCGTCACCGCCCGACAATCGCTTTTGGCTTTGCACAAATTTTTAATTTTTGTGCAAAGCCTTTTCTTATAATTATTCGTTTGAGCCGCGCATTTGTGCCGAAAGCGTGCGAATGTGGTGTTTGTCGAGCAAATGTCGCAAGGAGCGAACTTGCATCTGCAAAAGCTCGGCGGCGCGCGTCTGGTTTCCGCCGGTGCGCTGGAGCGCTTCGACGACGTATGTTTTTTCCAGATTTTCGAGATGCGTGGCGAGATTTATGCCGTCGTCCGGAAAATCGAATTCGTTGCGGATGCGCTCCGGATTATAGTTGGTTATGTGTTCGGGCAGGCGTTCGGGCTGGATTTCCTCGGTTTTTTCGAGCGCGACGGCGCGCTCAATCGTGTGTTCGAGCTCGCGGACGTTGCCGTGCCACGTGTAATTTTCCAGAATCTGCATCGCCTTCTGCGAGATGGAAAGCTGGCGGCCGGTCTGGTCGCAGAATTTTTTGATAAAGTGACTGACGAGGTCGGAGATGTCTTCGGTGCGGTCGCGCAGAGGCGGCAGGGAAATCGGGATGACCGAGATTCGATAAAACAAATCTTCGCGAAAGCTGCCGTCCCCGGACATCGCTTTCAAATCGCGGTTGGTCGCGGCGATGACGCGCGTATCGATCGGAAGCTCATCGTGCGCGCCGACCGGACGCACGCGGCGCTCCTGCAAAACGCGCAAAAGCTTGACCTGCATGGCGGGCGACATTTCGCCGATTTCGTCGAGAAAAATCGTTCCTTTGTGGGCTGCCTCGAAAAGTCCCTTGCGGTTTGTGTTCGCGCCCGTAAACGAGCCTTTGACGTAGCCGAAAAGCTCCGATTCGAGCAGCGTTTCGGTAAACGCGCCGCAGTTTATCGAGATAAAAGGTTTTTCGGCGCGCGGTGACAAATCGTGAATCGCGCGCGCGACCAGTTCTTTTCCCGTACCGGATTCGCCCTGAATCAAAATCGTCGATTGAACTTCGGCGACCGTTTCAATCATTTGATATACGGCCTGCATTTTGTCAGAATGCCCGATGATGTTGCGGACGCTTCCGCGCTCGCGCTGGGCGCGTTTGAAAGCGCGGTTTTCGGTGATTAAAACCTGCTTTTCGAGCGCTTTTTTGACGATGATTTTCAGTTCTTCGACGTCGAACGGCTTTTGGATAAAATCGTCCGCGCCGAGCTTGAAGGCTTCGCGCGCCGTGTCGACCGTCGCAAACGCGGTCATCAAAACGACGCCGACGTCGGGCAAAAATTCACGCGCCGCGCGCAGCAATTCGATGCCGTCCATATCGGGCATCCGAACGTCGGTGATAATCACATCGGCGGGTTCTTCCTGCAATTTCGTAATCGCGTCGCGGCCGTTCATCGCCGTCCGGATGTTAAACCCGTCGCCTTCAAAAACAAGACTCAAAAGCTGCCGGTAGCTCTGTTCATCGTCAACAATAAGTAAGTTAGCCATTAAAATCTAAATAGGAAAAAGTAGGAATTGACAGATTGGGTAAACGGAGAATTTCCGCTTTTGTCTATTTTTACAGATAAACGGCGTTTGTTCAAGAAAAAAATTCCGCTCGTTTATTTAATCATTTCTTGACGGTCAAAAAATCTTCCAGCCGCGAGCTTCTGGTTGCCGATTCTTCTTTTCCGTTTTCGTCGGGCGCGCCCTGCGAGCGAAATTCGGTCGGAAGCTCGATAGTGATGGTCGTCCCGTCGCCCTCGCGGCTTCTGACGTTGATGCTGCCGCTGTGGTCGCGGATGATTTGATAGACGATTGAAAGACCAAGACCGGTTCCGCCGGTTGTCGAGGTGGAAAAAGGCTCGAAAAGCTGCTCGACCTGTTCGGGCGGCATTCCGCGTCCGGTGTCGGCAAAAAGAATCCTGATGCGCTCGCCGCCGATTTTTTCGAGCGTCACGCGCAGAGTTCCGCCGTCGGTCATCGCCTGAATCGAGTTGCGCGCCAGATTCCAGAAAATTTGTTTGAGCTGCGTCGGGTCGGCCGAAATCATCATCGGATTTTCGGGCAGAACGGCTTCAAGTGTGTGATTTTCCGCGACGTCCGGGCTGTGTTTTAAAAGCGTAAACGTATCGTTGATGGCTTCGCGCACGTCGATTTCCGAAAAATTGCTGACGCGCGGGCGCGCGTAAGTCAGAAAATTGGTGATGATTTTATTCAAGCGGTCTGACTCGCGCAAAATTATTTCCATCAAGGCGGCCTGCGAAGATTCGGGCGGCGTCTGCGACTGCAAAACCTGAATCGCGCCGCGCATCGCGCCGAGCGGATTGCGGATTTCGTGCGCCAGACCGGCCGCGACGCGCCCGACCGCTGCAAGGCGGTCTTTGCGCCGCCCGCTTTCTTCAATCGAGCGAATTTCCGTCAAATCCTGAAACGTGATAATCAATCCGGTCGTCTCGCCCGATTCTGCGTAAAGCGGCGAAACGCCGTAGCCGACGCGAACGGCAAAGCCTTCGGGCGTTATCACGTCGGTTTCAAAACGCGGCGGCTGGTCGCCCGATTCGGTCGCGTCGAGCGCATCTTTTATCGGCAGCTTGATGTCGCCGAACAGCGAGTAGACCGATTTCCCGCGCATTTCTTCCGCCGAATGACCGGTAATCTCGGAAGCGGTCGCGTTAAATGTGTAGATGTTTCCTTCCAAATCGGTCGTTATCAGGCCCGAACGAATCGATTCGACGATGCGTTCGTGCAGAACGCGCAAATTCGCCAGCGTTTTGGTTGTTTCGCGGAGTTTTTCGCCCGAAGCGTGACGGTCTGAGAGACGCGAAGCGAGCAAACCGACGACAAAAAACGCGACGTCGTTAAATCCGATAATCTGAATCGTCTTCGACGGTTCGGGCGTTACGCCGAGCGAGCGGAGCAAGCCGGAAGCAACCGCTACGGACAAAATCGTGAACAAAAAAACGCAGAACGAAGACATCAGGAGCGTCTCGCGCGCCGACAGAAAAATGCTCGAAATGCTGATGGAAACGATATACAGCATTATATACGGCGAAGTTAAATCGCCCGTTCGCCAGACGAGCCACGTTATCAGGAGCGCGTCGAGCATAAACTGGACGCGAATCTGCCACGCGTAGCTTTTGCTCAGTCGAAGCACGAAAAAATAGACAATCGTGAGCCCGACCGAGATTAAAAAAATCAAAAAAAGATACTGCGGAAAATTATCGAGCGAGAGACGCAGATTGCCGCCGCTGTTGTAAATCCAGCTCGCCACCAGCAGCAGAAAAATCACCAGCAGACGCCCGATAATCAAAGTCTGAATTTTCTGCGTCAGGTTGTTTTCGTTCGAAAAAAACTTTTCGTTAAATTTCATCGATTTGACATTTTAATAAACGATAAATGATAAATGTATTGATGAATGAATTTGACCAACGCCCCTGGGGAAACTACACGGTTCTCGACGAAGGCGAAAATTTTAAAGTAAAAAGAATAGAAGTTTTGCCCGAAAAGCGTCTCAGCTACCAGAGCCACACGCGCCGCGCCGAGCACTGGTTCGTCGTGCGCGGCACTGCTAAAGTAACATTAAACGACCGGACTATCATAGTCAAAGCAGGCGAATCAATCGATATCAAAACCGGCGACAAGCACCGCGTCGAAAACCCGGACGCTGAAGAACTGCTCGTATTTATCGAAACGCAAACCGGCGATTATTTCGGCGAAGACGACATCGAACGCTACGAAGACGACTTTGGAAGAATAGAAACAATTACGGATTAACAATTACGAATTACGAATTAAAAACCAGCTTTCTTTAATTAGTCTTTCGTAATTGTTTTAACCGCTTCGAGCAGATTCTCCGCAACCACGTCGGGTTTGCGTTCCAGTGTTTCGAGCGCTTTCTGACCGTAGCCGGTCAAAACGAGCGCGGTTTTTATTTTGGCGTTAAAGCCCGTCTCAATATCGATGGCTTTGTCGCCGATTATCCACGAATTTTCCAAATCAATCGCAAAATTGGCGCAGGCCGTTTCTATCATTCCGACATTCGGCTTGCGGCAATCGCAGCCGTCGGTCGGCAGATGCGGGCAGAAATAAAATTGGTCGAGCTTGCCGGTTAATTCTTCCTGAATCTTTTCGTGAATCTCGTGCATCGCCGATTCCGCGAAGATTTTGCGAGCGATGCCCGATTGATTTGTGACGACGATTATCAAAAAGCCTTTTTCCTTCAAAAGTTCAATCGCTTCGGCGGTAAAAGAAAAAAAACGCAAATCTTCGACGCGCGAGAGAAAATTTACCTCTTTAATCAACGTCCCGTCGCGGTCGATAAAAACGGCGGGCGATTTTTGATTTTTGATTTTTGATTTTTGATTTTCTGTCTTCATCTGTCAAACTCTGCGTTTAATTTCCTCTTCGCTTTCTCGAAAACTTCGTCCGCCGAAATCCTGGTCATGCAGCGATGGTCGATTGGACAATCGCGGAGCATGCACGGCGCGCATTCCACCTTTTTTCTGATAATTTCCGAGCCGATTGGCTGCGTCGTCCGTTCGTCGGTCGGGCCGAAAATTACAAGAGTTTGTGTCCCGACGGCGGGCGCGACGTGCGCCAGACCCGTATCATTTGAAACGAGCAGGTCAATTTCGCTCAAAACGGCGACCGCCTCGGAAAGATTTGTTTTTCCCGTCAAAATTACGGGCTTTGCCAGTGATTTCTCAAAAACTTCGCGCGAAACTTTCAATTCATCTTTTGTCCCGACTAGAACGACGTTTGCGCCGAGCTCGTTTTGCAGCCTGTCGTTTAGCCGCGCGTAACTTTCCGTGTGCCAGCGCTTTGCCCGCGAATTGGTTGAGCCGACGCCGAGCGCGATTGTTTTTTTCGACAAATCGACTCCGTTTTTCGCCAGAATCTCTTTTGCCGTGGCTCTTCTCTCGGCCGAAACGCTCAAATCCAGACGCGGCGCGGCTGTCAAAACTGTCTGCGTTCCGAAATAGCTTTTTTCGATTTCGGCGACGAGATTTAAATAATAAAAAACTTCGTGCCGCTCGTTTTTCCAGCCGGGAATCTCAACCGCGTTTGAAAGCAGAAAACTCCTGCCGTCGCGGGCGTAGCCGAAGCGTTTCGGGATTTGCGCAAGCCGCACAATTAAAGCCGATTCGAGCGAATTCGGAAACAAAACAGCCAAATCAAATTCGTGTTCTCGAAGGATTTTCGATTGTTCGAGAATCGTTTTTATTTTCGATTTTTCCGGCTCGTAGGTGAGAATTTCGTCGATAAAATCAGCGTCCTCGAAAATTCCTCTGGCCCACGAGCGCGTGTGCAGAGCGATGTGTGATTCGGGAAAAATGCGCCGCAGTTCGCGCAAAGCGGGAATCGTCATCACCGCATCTCCGACCCAATTTGTTCCGCGCACGAGAATTTTCACAAAATAATTTTAACGCAAAAAGAAAATAGCCCGCTGATAAACACGAATTAGGCGGATTATCGCCGATAAATTATTTTACAAAAATCTGCGTCAATCCGCGTTTATCTGCGGACTATTTTCTTAAAAAAGTGTTTTCAAACCTTCGTCGAGATTAATCTCCGGCGTCCAATCCAGCTCCTGCGTAATCAAGCCTAAGTCGGAAACGTAATTCATCGGAACCGGCGCGGGCAGAGGATTTTCTTCGTCGATGACGGCCTGGAGACTGGAAATTTCCTCGAGCTTTGCGACCAGCTCGCGCAAATTAAGCGCGTTTTCGCGGCCGCCGCCCAAATTATAAAGACCGTGCCGAATGACCGAATCGACGAAGGCGCGGCAGGCGCGCGCGAAATCTTCGACCGACAGCAAATCGCGCCGCGCCGCGCCGCCGGCGGGCAGACGCAAACGCTCGCCCTTGTTGATGGCGTCGACGTAATGCGAGACGAAATTAGGCGTGTTGCCTTCCGAATTCGGCGCGTAAACGGTCGAAAGCCGGAAAATGCACGAGCGAAAATTGTTTTGATGCGCGTAAAAATCGACGTAGCGCTCGGCAATCAGCTTCGACCATTCGAGCGCCGACTGGCCGGAATAAATTGTCGGGCACATTTCGGGAACTTCAAAATAATTATCGGCAAATCTGCCGTAAACGTCTTTTGTCGAAGCGAAAATAAAGACGGAATTTTCTTTCATCGAGCGAAGCAGATTTATCGTGCCTTCGACATTGGTTAAAAAAACTTCTTCGGCCGCATCGGGCGATTTGTCGAGATGCGCGGCGAGATGAATGACGACGTCGTAATCGCTTGCCGCCTGCGCGTCCTGCAAATTCAATAAATCGAGATTCGAGCGCCGCGAAAAATCGTCGGCGTCGAAAAACTTTCGAACGTGAGTTCCTAAAAAACCGCTTCCGCCGGTAACGAGAATTTTCATTAATAATGTTTCCTAAAAGATGTTGGATACTGGATGCCGGATTTCAGTTTTCCCAGCATCCGGCATCTTCTTCACTTGCTTATTTCCACCAATTTTTTCATCTGCTCGGCTTTTCCGATGACAATCAGCAAATCGCCCGCGCAGATGCGCGTGTCGGCCGACGGCTGGTAAATCATCTCGCCGTTTTTGTGCCGGATGGCGACAACAAATAAATTTAACTCCGAGCTGATATTTGTGTCTTTTAATTCTTTATCGACGTAAACGGACGACTGTTTGACGGCGATTTCCTCGAAAACCAAATCGAGCGTTTCCGCCACAATCGAATCCATAAAGTCTGCAATCGCGGGTTTTAAAAGCTCGCGATACATTGTTACACCTCCGATAATCGTCGGCGCGACGACGCGATTTGCTCCGGCGAGAATCAATTTCGGCTCGGCTTGTTCCTCGACGGCGCGCGACGATGTGGAGATGCTCGTTCAGCCCGCGCGCAATCAAAACGACGTAAACGTTGTCGGCATCATTCGGTAGACAGCTTGCAAGCCCGCGCGCGTGTTTGATTCCGGCTTTTAAGAGAGTTTCTTCGATTGTCGCGTCGCCGGTTATGATGCGCAAACCGCCTTCGTCAAACTCGACGACCTTTTTAGAGTCGCTTTCGATAATCACGAATTGGCGATTTTCCTTTTGCAGGTTGCGGATGATTCGTCGTCCGATGCGGCCCGCGCCGCAGACGATATAGTGATTTTGGAGCTTTTCCATTTCCTTTTCTTTCTGGCGGATGCCGAGCGCCTCGATAATTTCGGATTGTATCACCGATTGCGCGAGAACGGTCAGCGCGTAGAGAACCGTTCCGCCGCCGATGAGCATAAAGGTTATCGCAAAAATTCTCCCGATTGTAGTTTTTGGCGTGACGTCGCCGTAGCCGACGGTCGTGACGGTTTCGGTCGCCAGATAAAAACTGTCTAAAAGTGAAAATCCTTCGATTAAGTAAAATCCGACAGCGCCGAAAGTGATGGCGACGATAATCGCGCCGCTCGCAAAAAAAAGCCGACGCTGAATTGTCTTTGTAAGTGCCGGGAAAAGTTTCATTTTGCAGCTCGAAAGAAAACGCTAGACACAATCGGCAAAAAACTTATAAAATTTTACAAGGCAACCGCCAAAAACAAAACCCTCACTAATCTTTTTAAGACAAACCCGAAATGCAAAATCAGATTCAGGTCAAAAAAAAATCAAAATACGTCCCGAAAAAGTTGCGTAAAGAGGAAAGGCGCGTAAAAGCTTATCAAGCGCCGCCGCCGAGTCTTTTTCGGCGTATTTTGCGCGCCATTTTTAATCCTTACACGATTTCGCTCGCCGCTCTGGTCTTCCTCATCGGGTTTCTGACGCTGACATATTTTTGGTTTGAATATTCCGACCGCATCGATTTGCTTTTGCGGGGCGATATTTTTACGCGCTCGGCGGGAATTTATTCCGCGCCGAAAACTTTAAGAAAAGACGAAAACATATCGCTCGAAGATTTGACCGCTTATCTGAAATCGGCCGGGTATATCGAGAAAAACGCTCAGGCCGACCGCGCGCGCAGCCGTTATCTCGTCAAAGAAAACGCAATCGAAATCGAGCCGGGAAATACCGGGACGGTCGATGGCGTAAAGATTTTCCCCTCGCTCGCGGTTAAATTCAAAAAAGACGGAAAATCCATTGATTCAATCACCGACGCCGACGCCAAAAAAGAAGTCGCGCAGGCGCAAATAGAGCCGAAAATCTTGAGTTCGATTGCGGCCGAGGGCGACGGCCGCAGAAAAGCCGTCACGTTTAACGATTTGCCGCCCGCGCTCGTCAAAGCGATTACGACGACTGAAGACCGCGCATTTTTCGAGCATTACGGCGTAAACTTTCGCGGCATCGCGCGCGCCGCCTGGCGCCGATACGAAAAGGAAGACGATAATTCGCCGCTGGCCAACCAGGGCGGCTCGTCGATTACGCAGCAGCTCGTCAAAAATTTGTGGCTGACAAACGAGCAGTCCCTGACGCGTAAGGTGAAAGAAGCCTACATGTCGATAATTCTCGAAACGCGGCTGACGAAAGAAAAAATCTTCGAGCTTTACGCCAACCAGATTTATCTCGGGCAGCAGACGGGCGTTTCGATTTACGGCGTCGGCGAAGCGTCGAACGTCTATTTCGGCAAGGACGTTTCACAATTGACTCTGCCCGAAGCCGCCTTTATCGCGGGAATTATCCGCAGCCCGAATCGCTACAACCCGTTTAAGAATTACGAAAAAGTTACCGAGCGCCGCAATCAGGTTCTCGATTCGATGAAGGAAGCGGGAGCAATCTCCGAGCAGGAGTCAATCGTCGCCAAACAGACGAAGCTTGAGCTTCATCAGATTTCCAACAAAAAAGATTTGCAGGGAATGCCGTATTTCTCGCAGTTTGCCATCGAAGAATTGCCGAAAGTCGTCAACGACCCCGAAGCCTTGCAGCACCTTCGCGTTTACACGACGATTGACCCGGATTTGCAGCGCATCGCGTATGAAATCGTCAACAAACGTCTGGAAAAGCTCGACAAAGCGTTTCCGAAAAAGGAAAAGGGAAGTCTCAACGCCGCGCTCGTCGCCATCAAGCCGAAAACCGGCGAAATTGTCGCGATGGTCGGCGGGCGCGATTATCTGGCAAATCAATTTAACCGCGCGACCGACGCCCAGCGCCAGCCTGGTTCGGTCTTTAAGCCTTTTGTTTACGCGACGGCGTTAAATTCGGCGTATGACTCGAACGCGCGCGTTTACACGGCCGCGACGATGTTTAAGGACGAGAAAAAAGTCTTTACATACGGAACGGAATCTTATTCTCCGAACAACTATGGCGACACTTTTTCGAATCAGGAATTAACTCTGCGCGATGCGCTCGTCAAAAGCAAAAACGTCATCACGGTCGATTTGGGGATGGAATTGAACATCGGTCGGGTGATGAATTTCGCCAACAAGGCCGGCTTACCGAAAGTTGAAAAAGCGTACCCGTCGATGGCGCTCGGAACGGCCGAAGCGACGCCTCTCCAGATTGCGACCGGCTACACCGTTTTTGCAAACCTCGGCGAAAAAGTCACGCCGATTGCAATTAACCGCGTCACCAACGGCGACGGCACGACGGTCGTCGAGCCGAAAACCGAGAAAAAATCGGTTCTGCGCCCGGACGTCGCCTATATTATGGACGACATCATGAAGGACGTCATCAATCGCGGAACGGCGGCCGAAGCCAAAGCGTGGGGCTTTACAAATTCAAACGGCAAAGCTTACGCCGGAAAAACAGGAACTTCGCGCGACGGCTGGTTCGCCGGATTTACGCCCGAACTCGTCTGCGTCGTCTATGTCGGATTCGACGACGGCGACGATTTGGGAATGAAAGGCGCGGATTCGGCGATGCCGATTTGGGCTGATTTTATGCGCGAGGCGCTCGACATGCATCCCGAATGGAACGGCGATTGGGAAATGCCCGCGTCCGTTCGAAAAGCCGAAATCGACACGCGCAACGGCAAATTGATTCGCGAGCTTTCAAACACCGAAGCCGATTCGGTCAAAGCGCAGCAGGAAGCCATCAAGAAAAATACCAACTCGAATGTAAACACCGAGCCGCCCGAAAACAAGGATATCTATGTTACGGACGTTCCGTCGGAATTTCGCCGCGTCGAGCTGTTCATCGCCGGAACAGTCCCGAACAAAGTTTTGCTTCCGACCGGCGACGCCGATTTGAACGACCCGAACAAAACAATCCAGCCGCGCGAAACGCCGACGCCCTTCACTACCTGGGAACAGGAACAGCGCAACCAAAACGGGAACAATCAAAACACGTCGCCTGACGATGACATTCCGAAAGTCGAAGCCGAGCCGAAAGTAACCGTCATGATTTGTCCTCTGACCGGAATGCGCGCCACGCGCAACTGTCCCGAAAAGGTGGCAAAGACCTTCGACCAGAGCAAAGTCCCGAAAGACTTCTGCACGTTCCACGTCGGGAAGTGAAAACAAATAAAAGTGTGAATAAAGATACAATTTATTCACACTTTTTTTAGTAAAAATATCCGTAAAGATTTGACGGCTACATCTCCTTGCCGCATTCGGCTTCTTTCCAGCTTGTCAGCGATAGTTTTTGTTTCAAATTTTGAAAAACTATCGCCTGGACAGTTTCGGTTTTTGTTTTTTTGCCTTTTTCGGTGATTCGAACTTTCAGACAGAGACTGTAGTTTCTGCCCGCGACAACTTGAGTTTCGGCCTTGTTTATCGAGACGAGCTTGATGACGGCGCGCTGTTTTTTAGCCTGCGCCTTGACGGCGTATCCGGCCGCCGCGACGACTTCTTTATCGGTGACGGAAGCCTTGCTGTAGCCGCCCGCGATGGGTTCGTCCGTTTGCGCGAACGTTGCCGAAGCGCAGCCGAAAACGATGCCGAGCGCGGAGAGAATTATTGCGAATCGCAATTTTTGGTTCATTTTTTTTCCTCTGTTTGTTTAATTTGGAAGACAAATAAAACATAACACATCAGCGCGTCTTTTGAGATATCTAAATTTTTCCGTCCTGCCGTTTAATTTTGCAACAAACGTGAAATTTGTTAGTGATTAGCTTGCGAGAAATGCAATACTTGAATTTGAGGTTTTATGCAGCGAAAAGTGTTTTGGGGAACGTTTTTTATGCTCGGTTTGGGCGCGGATTTGATTTTGCCGCTGGTCTGGGCATTTGTCGCCACGATTCCGATTCTGCTGTTTAGCTGGTGGCTCGCGTATCGCAGCGATTGGTTCGAGGATTGAGCTAATCGACGCTTTCGATAAAATGAAATTCGCCGTCCAAAACTCCGGCGCGGCGTCCGACCTCGGCTGATTCGGGCGCTTCGATATATTTTTTCGCCCTTTCCATATCTTCGACTTCGAGCAGAAACCAGACGGTGTTTTCGTCAGCGGCGTCGCGCCATAAACGCACCGTCGTTAAGCCCGCCGCGCGGTTTGCTTCCGCCTGCGCGTCGCCGACGCGCTTCCATTCGGCGTAATTTTCGACTTTGTTTCTAACCAGCATATAGAGCATAATTTTATCCTTTTAATCTCAGGATTACGGCGTAAACGAACATGCCGAGCAGCGCGCCGCCGCCGCCCGCAATCGCGCCGGGAAGCGCGCCGCTCATTTTGAACACGAAATTCATTAAAAACAATCCGGTAAAAATACCGGCTGCCAGACAAATTACCCGTAAAACCTGACTTTCCTTATTTTCTTCCGCCATAGTTTTTTTAAGTGATAAGTGATGAGTGAAAACAAAAATTGTCACTTATCACTTTCATTACATTTTCATTCCCAGATTTTTTACCAGAAAGCCGAAAATGTCGGCCTGTTCTTCGATGATTTTCGCGGTCGGTTTGCCCGCTCCGTGTCCGGCGCGGGTTTCGATACGAATCAGAACGGGCGCGCCGCCGCCCTGCGCCGCCTGCAGAGTCGCGGCGTATTTGAAGCTGTGCGCGGGTACGACGCGGTCGTCGTGGTCGGCGGTCGTTATCAAAGTCGCCGGGTATTTCGCGCCCTTTTTGATGTTGTGAATCGGCGAATATTTGTAGAGATATTTAAAGTCTTCGGCGTTGTCCGACGAGCCGTAATCGGACGTCCAAGCCCAGCCGATTGTAAATTTCTGAAACCGGAGCATATCCATCACGCCGACCGCCGGGAGCGCCGCGCCGAAAAGGTCGGGACGCTGGTTGAGAACCGCGCCGACGAGCAGACCGCCGTTTGAGCCGCCCGAGATGGCGAGTTTTTTCGGATTCGTGATTTTGTCTTTGATAAGAAACTCGGCCGCCGCGATAAAATCGTCAAAAACGTTTTGCTTGCGCTCTTTCGTTCCCGCCAGATGCCACTGCTCGCCGTATTCCGCGCCGCCGCGAATGTTCGGCATCGCGAAAACTCCGCCCATTTCCATCCAGACGAGATTCGAGACGGAAAACCAGGGCGTCATCGAAACGCTGAAACCGCCGTAACCGTAAAGCAAAGTCGGGTTGCTGCCGTCGAGTTTGATGCCTTTTTTGTGGACGATAAACATCGGTATGCGCGCCCCGTCCCTGCTGTTGTAAAAGACTTGTTTGACTTCGTAATTGTTCGTGTCGATTTTTACGTCGGCTTTACGAAAAACTTCGGATTTTCCGGTTTTCAAATCGTATCGATAGATGGTCGGAACGGCGTTAAAACTCGAATAGCTGTAAAAAGTTTCGGCGTCAAATCGTTTGCCGCCGAATCCGCTGGCCGCGCCAATGCCGGGAAGTTCGACGCTGCGGACAAATTTTCCGCTCAAATCGTGAATTTTAATTTGGGTGTAGGCGTCTTTTAAGTAGCCGACGACGAACTGATTGTTGATAAAGTTGACCGATTCAATCGTTTCCGCCGCTTGCGGCACAATATCGCGCCAATTTTTGACGGCCTCGAGCGCCTTGACCGCGACGATTTTGCCGCGCGGCGCGTCTTTGTCGGTTTTGAAATAAAACGTGTCGCCGTCGTTGCCGAGAAAAATATATTCGGCTTCGAATTTATCGACCAGCGGCAGAATCGGCGCTTTCTTCATCGTCAGATTTTTGAAATAAATCTGCTGATTGTTCGAAGTTCCTTTCCAGACGTTGATAATCAGCCATTTGCCGTCCTCGGAAACCTCTCCGCCAAAGCCCATTTCCCTGTCGTCCGGGCGCTCGTAAACAATCCAGTCTTCCGTCTGGTCTGTGCCGAGCGCGTGATAGAAAAGCTTCTGGTTGTAATTTGCGTCTTCGAGTTTCGTCGTGTCGTTCGGTGCGGGATAGCGGCTGTAATAAATTCCTTTGTTGTCCTTTGACCACGAAGCGCCGGAAAACTTGATGTTTTTCAAAACGTCGGGCAAATCTTTCCCGGTCGCGATATCGCGAAAATGCCATTCCTGCCAGTCCGAGCCGGCCGCCGCCAGACCGTAAGCCAAAACGTTTCCGTCGACGGAAACGTCGATGCCGGAAAGCGCGACGGTGCCGTCTGCCGAAAGCGAGTTCGGGTCGAGCAGAACGCGGCCTTTGTCGGTGACGGAATCGGCGACGTAAAGCACGAATTGATTTTGCAGACCGTCGTTTTTGTAATAAAAATAACGCTTGCCTTCTTTAAACGGCGCGGAATATTTTTCGTAATTCCAGAGTTCGGTCAACCGATTTTTTATGCGAGCGCGTTCGGGAATCGTGTCGAGATAAGAAAAAGTTAGTTTGTTTTCGGCTTCGACCCACGCTTTTGTTTCGACCGAATCGGCGTCTTCGAGCCATCGATACGGGTCGGCGACGCTCGTCCCGAAATAACTGTCAATTTGATTGCCTTTTTTGGCCTGCGGGTATTTCAATTTGTCCTGAGAGAAAACGTTTGCGGAAAAAGACATACAAATAATGAACAAAAAACAAAACTTTAATTTTTGCATAGCGCCTCAACGGAAATTTCTGGATTGCAATTAAAGATTTTACTACAGAAAGGGACGAGGGACGAGGGACAAGTGGCAAGTGAAAAATCCTTTTTTCTCTCGTCTCTGAATCTTATTCCAACGGCTCGATATTTATTTCGTCGAACATCGCCTGGCGTCGCAGCGTTTCGGCCAGCTCTTCGGCTTTGCGGCGGTTTAGAATCTGCGGCGAGCTGCGCGTGGAGATTTCAAAAACGCAGTCGTCGATTTCTTCGACCTGCAAATCGCCGAGCGAAATGCCGCTGACGGCTTGGATGTCGTCGAAATTATGAATCCGAAATTTTCCGGTCGCTTCGACAAAATCTTCGATAAAAGGGTCGCAGAGCGCGTGTCTGGCTTCTTCGACGGTGAAGTAGTTTCCTTCGACAATCAGGCAGAATTCGGTCGTTTTTTCCATAGTTAGCTAAAATCAGTTTCCCCACTTTTCGACGACGAAACCGATAATCACGCCGCCAATCGCGCCGAGAAGAAGTTTAGACATCTTTTGGTTAAAATCCGTTCGGGAAATTAAAAAATACACGCCTATTAAAACACAAATCGACGAATTTTGTTAAGAATTTTTTTCGCCTGGCGGCACGCGCGAGAAAGAATTTATCCGTTTCGGCAAATTGTGATAATCTGTTGATAATTTCTGCCAATCTTGACGGAGTTAAATATGAAAAAAATACTGTCGTTTCTGCTAATCCTTTTATTTTTATGGCTTCCCGTGTTTTCTCAAAAAAGAGGTTTGGTGGAATTTCCGCAATTGCAGTCACCGCAAAACCCGCGTCTCGGATTTATGATTCACGGCGGCGCGGGCGTTATCCGGAAAGGCGATTTGACGCCGGAAAAGGAAAAAGCCTATCGCGAAAAGCTCGAAGAAGCGCTGACGACCGGCTACAAGGCTTTGCAGGCAGGAAAGACTTCGGTTGACGCGGTTGAAATCGCCATCAAAATTTTGGAAGATTCGCCGCTTTTTAACGCCGGAAAAGGCGCGGTTTTTACCGCCGACGGGCGCAACGAGCTGGACGCCGCGATTATGAACGGGAAGGACTTGATGGCCGGCTCGGTCGCCGGACTTCATCACGTCAAAAATCCAATCAGCTTGGCCCGCGCCGTGATGGAAAAATCGCCGCAAGTGATGATGATTGGCGACGGCGCGGAAAAATTTGCCAAGGAAGTCGGCATCGAATTGGTCGACGAAAAATATTTCTGGACGCAGGAGCGCTGGGACAATCTGCAAATGGTAATCAAAGAGGAAAAGGAAAAAGAGAAGAAAAAGCAGGAGAAAGAAAAAAACAAAAAGGAAAAAAGCCAAAACACGCAATCGGACGAAAATCAAAATTATTCGACCACGATGCCGCAATCGGTTTTGGACTCCGATTACAGTAAATTCGGAACGGTCGGCGCGGTCGCGCTCGACAAAGACGGCAACATCGCCGCCGGAACTTCAACGGGCGGAATGACCTACAAAAAATACGGGCGCGTCGGCGACGCTCCGATTATCGGGGCGGGAACTTTCGCCAATAACGCCACTTGCGCCGTTTCCGCAACCGGCTGGGGCGAATTTTTTATCCGGCTCGGAGTCGCCCGAGACATCTCGGCGATGATGGAATACCGCGCGCTGCCGCTTCAATTTGCCGCCGACCAGGTAATCAAAACCAAGCTTCAAAATATGGGCGGCGACGGCGGCGTCATCGCCATCGACAAATTCGGAAATATGGCGATTTCCTTTAATTCGGAAGGAATGTACCGCGCTTATATCGACAAGGACGGAAAACCCGTGATTAAAATTTACAAAGATTAAACGCTGAATCGCTCATCAAAATATTGCTAAAAACCGTGAGCGTCTATCTCCGTTTTATACACCTTAATCGTGTCGGCGGTAGCTTTCGAGAAATTTCTGCATTTTTTACACAGAAACCAAGTGTAGACGCATGTTAAAAGCGCAAACAGGTCATAAATTACAATTTTGGTTACAGGAATTGTGTGTGTGCCGTCGAAAAGAATTTCATATAACATCTTCTGGCTGTCTCTCAGGTATGAAGCGAAAAACAGTGAAGCTATGTCTGAGACAACAATCATAAAAATCGTAAAAGGCGGGAGAAATATAAGCCCCTTCAAAATTGTTCTGATAAAAAAGGTAGATTGAGCTTTCTCGTCAGTCGGAACAAGTCCCTCTATCGGTTTGTCGCCGCCGCCCATATCTATAAAAACTATACTCTGCACTGTGCCTTCATAAACTAATTCGCAGACATCTTTGCTCAATTCTTTGTTCTTCAGTCCTTCAAAGCAATAACGCAAAAGGCTAACAATCGCCCTGTTTTCACGTCTTTGACTAAAAAAGAACCAGACCATGATGATAAGCAAACTGGCACTTCCGATAACCGCCAAATCAGTAGAGCTTATCCTGATTCCAAGAAGTCCAACCGAAACGGTCATATTTTTAATCCACTCGCTAGTCGCGTTTCTCTGATTTTCGGCAATATACTCCACCGCACTTCTTTTCTCGAAAGCCATTCCCCTATCCCACGACAAAATTGAATTCCAGAGAGTTATCAAAATCGTGGCGGTCGCAATGGTCATTATGATAAAAACGAATCTCGACCTTTGCGTCGCGTCCTTGATTCCGTTAATTCTTATTTCGATTGTTTTCAATTCGACCGCGTCAACTTCCGAGTTTTTCTGAGCTTCCTGATTGAAATCGTTTTCCCGCACTTCCTGACCAAAAGTATTTTCCGGTTTATCCATAAAGATTTGTCCTCCGTTTATAATCCAGCCTTAAATAGTTTCTCTTGATGAAACAATTCGTTGATTTGATTGAATTGCAAGACGGTGCAGAAGCAGCCACAGGCGCAAGGCTTCGGGAGCTTTTAAGAAGGAAGAATACGGAAATATAAAATTCGGGTTTGGGCGATGATGGCTTTAGAGAGAAAAACTATTGCGGTCTAAAGTCGAGAACTGCTTATCGCCAAAATCGGCTTCCCTGTGTTCCCGAAACGATTAATGTTCGTTTGAATTTATTCAAACCCGCATTTTTGTAAAAATGCTTCCAACACCAATCTCACTTAATTAGTTTCAAGAGTTTTATAGGACTATTTAAATAATATGTCAAGCGTTGATAAAAACGTCCGCCAGAACGTGCAGAGTTTTCATAATCTGCGAGTTGTTTTTTCTTCGCTGCGAATCTTCGCGTTTATGTCGTCAGATTGCTGTGCAAATGCTGCCGGAGCAATCTGGATGACAAACGCCGCCGGTAGAAAAAACGTCGTCAGTGGTTTCGGCATTATTTTTTGCATGATTTTACTTTTTGTTTGCGTAAAACTTCTAAAATTCAGCCGTTTATTTTTAATTATTTAGTCAATGATGTATAAATTATTTTACTTTCAAAAAGCGCAATTTGCCATACGGATTTCAATATGACCGCGAAAAAATCAAAATATAAAACAAAAGACAGTCGCGAGTGGCTCGAAAAATGGCTCGAAGACGTTCTGAAAACAGATAATCTCGATTATGAGAGATTGAATTTTCCGACACTTCTCGGCAACACCAGCATTCTGGCAAAAAATCACGGCCGAAAAGAGCTTGAGCCGCTGGTTTTTCTGCCCGGCGGCAGAACCTGCGGAATATTCTGGGATTTAAACGGAAATCTCGCGCCGCTTTACGCAGATTACCGAATTTATCTGGTCGACGTAAACGGCCAGCCCGGTTTGAGCGACGGAAATGCTCCGTTGATTGATTCGGACGGCTACGGTCGCTGGCTAAAGGAAGTTTTGGATAAATTGGAATTGAACGAAGCGGTTTTTATCGGCGCGTCGTTCGGCGGTTCGTTGATTGCGAAATTGGCGGAAGTCGATGCCGGTTTGATAAAAAAAGCGTTTCTTTGCAATCCGGCCGGCTTTGCAAATATCTCATTCGGCCTGAAAAATCTTTATTACCTGCTCGCGCCTTTGATTTTGAAAACGCCGAAAACGATTGAAAATTTTCTTGATAAAATCGTCTTTCACGCAGATTTTAAAATCGACCGCGCAAAACGCGCGCAGCTCGCGGCGTTTTTGCTTTACACAAATAAAAACTTTGTGATGGGCGCAGAAAATCCGCGCCCGTTTCCCGACGAGGTTTTAGAAAAACTGACCGCGCCGACCTATCTGATGCTCGACCGCGACGACCGATTTATAAATCAAGGCAAAACCGAGAAAAGAGCCAAAAAAATTCTGCCGAAGCTGGTCGAAACCGTATGGCTCGAAAAACACGGGCATGGAATCGAACTGTCGGACGAAGTCGTGGCGGAAATAAAGAAAAGACTGGAAATTAAAATTCAAACATAGAGCGCGGCGCTTTGCACAAAAATTATCAAAGCCACCAAGAAACACGAAAAAGAACGCCTTAATAAGTGTTCATTCGCGCCTCTTCGTGGTTTCATTTTGCTTTTATGCATGGACGCCGGGAATTGACTATTATTTCCAGGTGATTTTTATATCCTCAATCGGAAACACGGTAACGGGCGAAGGGAGTAACGGCAAATTATCAAACGCGAAAATCGCCAATCCTCTCGGCTCTCCGAGTCGCTTGGGCTTTCGTTCGAGAATATAAACGTCGCCGAACGTCAGATTGGCAAAACGGAAATTGCCGAACGGATTGGTGATGCGCGATTGTTTTTCGTTGCCGGCGGCTTTGGTCAGAACGAGCAGAGTGCCGCCGGCGCGGGTGCGGTTGCCGACCCCGCCGAGACCGATATTAGTATTGAAGACGATGGATTGAGCCTCAAATGCGCCGACATCGACCGCTGAACCGCCAAGGCGCAGATAGCGAAGGCGCTGGTCGGTAGACAGATGATAGCCGGTCGGAAAAGGCTGCGGACAATTGCCGTTATAGATACAGCTATTGCCCTGATTGATGGCCGGGCTGCCGTCAAGCAAAGCGAGCGTGTCGGTTTGACCGCCGTTATCGGCGAGATTTCCGAGCAGCGGATTGATGGTGTTGTTGTCGCTCACCTGGTCGTTGTTGGCGCCGTTGGTAAAGCCCGTGCTGTTGCGCGCGTCGGTAATGAGATTGTTGCCGAGCGAATTGAACGCGCCCCAGAGCGAGCTGACCGCAGAGGAATTGTCCATCCCGATAATTGTATTGAAAACGTCGGTCGTTGCTTTAGCGGAGTTGACTATACTGCATCCAAAATTTACGGCGTTGTTGCGGCTTAGAGTGCTGTTGATGAGAAATATATCCGAAGCGTTGTAAATCGCGCCGCCGGCGACCGCGCTGTTTTCGGTCACCGTAGAATTGACGATGTCCGCTGAACCAAACGATGACTGATTAAATAATCCGCCGCCCGAGCCGTTGATATTCAGGTTTGTCAGCGCCTCGTTCGAATTAACCAGCGAGCGCGAAAGAGTGAG
The DNA here is from genome assembly GCA_036403235.1 of Pyrinomonadaceae bacterium. Classification (GTDB taxonomy): domain Bacteria; phylum Acidobacteriota; class Blastocatellia; order Pyrinomonadales; family Pyrinomonadaceae; genus JBGTFE01. The sequence goes on from DASWRI010000037.1 coordinate 27,598, forward strand.
TAATCCGGCATTGGCGATGCCGCCGCCGCGATTGGCCGAATTACCGCTGACGGTAAGGTCAGATAATTGAACAGCGTTACTCTCTTCGATATATATTCCGCCGCCGTCGCCGCCGGGAATTTTGCCGTTTGAAATCTTCAAAGCGCGAATGACTATTAGTGAACCGACATTGGGATTAACGTGAAAAATACGAAAATCCGCCGTTCCCGCAGTGCTGCTTCGCTGAACAGTCAGACTTCGGGCGCCCGGTCCGGCAATATAGATATTTGAAGCAATGTTTAGTTCGCCGAGCGTTAAATTAATAGTTGCGGGCAGCGGAAGGGCAAAAATTACTGCGTCTTGAAAATTATCGGTGTTTGCTTCCTGAATCGCCGCCCGTAAAGTGCATTTTCCGCCAGCATCGGCGCAAATACCGTCGCCGATGCTGGCATCGTTGGTATCATTGATGTCATTTACCGTATGGAGTTTTCCGTTTTGGGCGTGAACGAGTGTCGGGAAAAACAGAAAAAAGGTCAGAATAAACAGTTTGAGGATTGAAAGTTTCATACGTTTGGAACAAAAGCCCGATGGCTAGTTATGTATGTATTGTGAGACAGATTTTATACTATTTGTTTTTTCGAGTAAAGAATTTTCCGGAAAAGGCTTTGCTAAACTCAAAGCCTTTTCCTTACATAACATTCAAATAATTTTTAATCTTCAAATTGTTTACGCAGGCTTTCCGTGTAAGGCGCGCGGGCGACGCCTTTTTCGGTGATAATCGCCGTAACCAAATCGTTCGGCGTCACGTCGAAAGCAAAATTACTGACATCGATGCCTTCGGGCGAAAGCCGTATATCCTGAATATGCGTTATTTCGCGGATGTTTCGCTCTTCAATCGGAATTTCTTCGCCGGTCGGGCAATTTAAATCGACGGTCGAAAGCGGCGCAGCGACGTAGAAGGGAATTCCGTGACGGCGCGCGAGAACGGCGACCATATATGTTCCGATTTTGTTGGCAACGTCGCCGTTAGCCGCGATTCTGTCCGAGCCGACGACGACCGCCTGGACGCGGCCTTTTTGCATCATGTGACCGCTCATATTGTCAGTAATCAGCGTCACCGGAATGTCGTCCTGAAGCAGCTCCCACGCGGTCAGACGCGCGCCCTGCAGATATGGACGCGTTTCGTCGGCGATGACCGAAACGGTTTTGCCTTGATTGACCGCTCCGCGAATGACGCCGAGCGCCGTTCCCCAGACGCCGCCGGTGGCGAGCGCGCCCGCGTTGCAGTGCGTCAAAACGGTCGAATCGTTTTCGATAAGCTCGCCGCCGAACTGGGCGATAAGGCGCTGCGACTCGATGTCTTCCTCGTGAATCGCTTTCGCGTCGGCGATTAAAATCTGCTTGATTTCCGAGACGGATTTTTCGTCCGCTTTCGCCTTTTGAAAAGTGCGCTTCATCCGGTCAATCGCCCAGAAAAGGTTAACCGCCGTCGGGCGCGTTTTGCTGAGGACGTCCGAGATGTAATCGAGCTCGTCTTCCAAATCATCGACGTTCGTGCCGACAAAATTCTTTGCGCCGAGGGCGACGCCGTAAGCTGCCGAAACGCCGATGGCGGGCGCGCCGCGCACGACCATGTCCTTGATGCCGCGCGCGACGTCTTCGTAAGAGCGCAGCACAAGCCATTTTTCTTCGGTCGGCAGAAGCCTCTGGTCGAGCATCTCGACGCCTTCATCTGACCATTTAACGGGAATTATCATTCGTTCTTCCTTGTGAAATAAATTTCGAAATAAAATCTTACGGAAAAAAGCGGCTTCAAACAAGAATGGTGAAACCTTTTTTGTATTTCCGCGCGTTAATAGACGGAGAATTTAGAAATCCGAGAAGGAAAATTTATGAGTCTTGAAAACGTTTTGGACAAAATACACGGATGGATGACAAAAAGCCGCGTGCTTCAAATTTTTACAGTTGCGACGCGCCTGCTTTTGTTTGCCGGGTTTACGCCGCCGAGTCTCATAAAAATTATGAATAAGCCTTTTACGGTTTTGCCCGATTCGAACCCGGTCGGGCATTATTTTAACGCGCTCTATCAAACCGGATTTTATTATCAATTTATCGGCTGGTCGCAGCTCGTCGCGGCGATTCTGCTGCTTTTTCCGCAAACGGCGCATCTCGGCGCGCTGATGTTTCTGCCGATAATCGTCAACATCGCCGTTTTGACGACCTCGGTCGGCTTTGTCGGAACGTGGGTCGTGACAATTTTTATGGCGCTGGCCGCGATGTGGCTCGTCGCGTGGGATTACGACCGTTTGAAGCCGATTTTATTTTACAAGCGCGAGACGAAAGCGAATGTTTTCAAGCTCGAATTAGTCTGGCTGCCGCTTTTATTTGCTGTTGGCGGCGCGTGCGTCGCGGGAATCTGGGCGATAATGCGACTCGGGAATTTCCGCAATTACTGGATGATTGCGCTTTATTTATTTACCGGCGGCTTGATATTCGGATTCGCCGCCGCGCTGCATCACCGCTTTATGCCTGCAGGAGATTTGCGGAGAACTTCGGAGATTACTTAAAATTCCGTGTCAATCGGCCGTTTGCGTGGTGTCAATCGGCATTTTCTTTGTGTCAGCAGGCATTTTCAACGTGTAAGTCCACATTTCAAACTGAAATCGATTTGTTTTTGGCGATTATTTGAATTTTATTCTGCAAAACGGCTCGATTTCCACCAGTCGATGGTTTTCTGCAAGCCTTCTTCCAGACCGACCAGCTTTTCGTAGCCGAGCCATTCTTTCGCGCGCGTGTTGTCCGCCTGCGAGTGTTTTACGTCGCCCGCGCGTTCCGGTTGATAATCGGCGACGACGTTTTCCTTCGAGGTGATTTTTTTCAAAACTTCGAGCAGTTCGTTTAAGCTGATGCGCTCGCCGTTGGCGACATTTAAGACCTCGCCGATTCCTTTTGTCGTTTGCGCCGCTTTGATGTTCGCATCGACCACGTTATCGATATACGTGAAATCTCTAGACGTTTCGCCGTCGCCGTATATGACCGGCGTTTCGTTTTTCATCAGGGCATCGACAAAGCGCGAAATCACGCCCGAATACATAGAGGAAGGATTCTGGCGCGGGCCGAAAACGTTAAAATACCTGAGCGAGAAAGTTTCCAGATTGTAGACGTTGGAAAAAACTTTGCAGTAATATTCGCCCATCAACTTCGCCGCCGCATAAGGCGAAAGCGGTTCGGGCGACATCGTTTCGACTTTCGGGAGCATCGCCTGATTGCCGTAGGCCGAGCTCGACGCGGCGTAAATCAAACGTTTGACGCCGCTCTCTTTTGCTTTGACGAGAAGATTAAACGTCGCGTTGACGCAGGCGTTGTGAGTTTCCAAAGGGTTTTCGACCGAACGCGGAACGCTCGGGAGCGCCGCTTCATGAAAGATTATCTCGACGTCCTGAATCGCTTTTTTGAGTTTCTCGTCGTCATTTAAATCGCCTTCGACAAAATCGAAATCGCCTTTGATTTCTTCGAGATTTTCACGAAATCCGGTCACAAAATTGTCGATTATAGAGACTTTTGCGCCTTGCCTGATTAATTCTTCCGCCAGATTGGAACCGATAAAGCCCGCTCCGCCGGTTACGAGAACTTTGCTTGTAAATGACATAATTCAAGTGAAAATGAAAAATGAAAAGTGAAAAGCGAAATCTATAACTTTTCACTTTTCACTATACACTTTTCACTAAAAATTATCTTCCGACGCCGACGTATTCAAAGCCCATTTCGCGCATATCCGACGGCTCGTAGATATTGCGAAGGTCGGCAATCTTCGGCGATTTCAGAAGGCTTTTAACCTTTTCCATGTCGAGCGCGCGAAACTGATTCCATTCGGTCATAAAAACCAGCGCGTCAGCGCCTTCGATGGCGGCGTATTCGTCTTCGACGTATTCGATGTCGGGCAGACAGTGCCTGGCTTCTTCCATCGCCACCGGGTCGAACGCCTTGACGTGAGCGCCGCGCTCCTGCAGGCCTTTGATAATGTCAATCGCCGGAGATTCGCGCATGTCGTCGGTTTCGGGTTTGAAGGAAAGACCGAGCACGCCGATTTGTTTGCCTTTTAAGTCGCCGACGAGCTTTTCGATTTTCGGAATCATCGCCTGTCTCTGACGTTCGTTGGCCTCGATTACCGCATCAACGATTAAGGTTTCGACGCCGAAATTATCGGCGACGGTCGTCAAAGCGCGCGTGTCTTTCGGAAAACACGAGCCGCCGTAGCCCGGGCCGGGATGCAGAAACTTTCGGCCGATGCGATTGTCCATTCCCATTCCGCGCGCGACGTCGTGAACGTCGCAGCCGATGGCGTCGCAGAGATTGGCAACTTCGTTTATAAAAGTGATTTTTGTGGCTAAGAATGCATTGGCCGCGTATTTGATAAGCTCGGCGGCTTCGAGCGAGGTGATGACAATCGGCGTTTCAATCAGATAAAGCGGGCGATAAAGGTCTTTCATAATCGCAATCGCGTCTTCTTCGTTGCTGCCGATAACCACCCGGTCGGGCCGCATAAAATCATCAATCGCCGCGCCCTCGCGTAAGAATTCGGGATTTGACGCGACGCCAAAATTTGTTTTTACGCTCAAGTTTTCCGTGACAAATTCACGAAGCCATTTGCCCGTTCCAATCGGGACGGTCGATTTTGTCACTAAAACTTTATAACCGTTCATCGCTCCGGCGATATCTTTCGCCGCCTGCCGGTAATAGCTCATATCGGGCGAACCGTCATCTTGCGGCGGCGTGCCGACGCCGATGAATACTACGAGAGCTTGCTCGACCGCAGCTTTTATGTCCGTCGTGAAATGCAGGCGACCGGCCTTCACATTGCGCTCGACAATCTGGTCTAAGCCCGGCTCGTAAATCGGAATTATTCCGTTATTAAGCCGTTCGATTTTACTTTCGTCAACGTCGACGCACGTAACTTCAACACCAAATTCCGCAAAACACGCGCCGGTCACAAGTCCGACGTATCCTGTTCCAATTACTGCAATATGCATAAATAAATCGTATAAAAATTCCTAAAGTTATATTGTTAAATTATTCACAAACGCGAACAAAGTTTTACGGGCCACGTTTCGAAAACATGACCCGTAAATTTTCTAAAGCCAAGTTAAATTTACAACTCCAAAAAACTACAAATTTTAGCGAGTCGGGCTGATAACCGTCGTGTTGCCGCCGAACGTTACGTTGTCATTCTGCGAGCCAAAGAACACTGCCGCGCCGACGCCAACGGCCGCTGCCGCTAAAATCGCCGCAATCGCGCCGCCGCTGAGACCGAGAACCGGAACCGGCGGAGCCGAGTTCGGGCGCATACACGGTTTGCAACCGGTTTGCTGAAGATTTCCGGCTAAAGCAGTAGTGCCTGCCGCAACCTGTTTGTCGTTGCTGCCGGTTCTCATCGTGACGAGACCGGAAATTGTGTCAACGTGCGAGTGCGAACATTCGACTTCGACGACAAAGCTGTTTGCCTGTCCCGCATCGGCGATAACCGTTGCGTCTTTCGTAGTAAATGTAGTAGCGACACCGGCCTCGTTTGAAACTCTCGTTTTGCCCTGTGAAAGAATACCCGTGATGCTACCGTCGGTAAATTTCAAAGTTAAACTCGAATCGGCAGAAAGTTCAACTCTGCCTAATTTGCCCAAACTAACTACTGCGCTCGAATCTGAGCCCGTAACAATCGTGCTTCCCGAAATAACCGTCGAATTGGAAACAGCAGCCTGTCCGTTGACTGAAACTTGTCCGGTAACCGATATTTCACCGGTGATGTCTTTCGGAGCAGCGAAGATGACCGTCGAGTAAAGGCACCATACAGCGAGGGCGGTAAGTAGTGTTATAGATTTACGAATCCTGTTTTTGCCGTGCATTGATTTATATCCTCCTTTAACAATCCAAATAAAAGCAAGTCTTTCTTAAAGTGTTTTTCGATACGTGTATCTTATACGATAAAGGCATCGAACTTCAAGAAAGATTTTCAAATAAATTAACGAGTCGGGCTGATAACAGTCGTTCCGCCGCCTAACGCCGTATCAGTATTACGGGTAGCTGCAACAACTACGCCTGCAATCGCGCCGCCGAAAACGAGCGCCCAAACCCACCAGGCCGCGCCGCCGTCTTTGGTGTCTTCGTCTTTATCGTCATCAGCTTTGCTGACGGCCGAGTCGCCGACGTTTAATTGTAACGACTTTCCTTCCGCCGTTTTAATGTTGACAGCGCTCGATGCACCTAAAACCGTAACTCGACCGGAAATTAAATCGCCGTTAATACCTTTTTCGTTAAAGGACAGAGTCAAAGTCGTGTTCGGAGCAAGTTCGATTTTTCCAACTTTTCCTAAATTAATAACCGCACTCGCATTTTGCGGAGTGGCAATCGTGCTTGACGAAAAGATTGAACGGCCGCTCTGTGCCGCTTCACCGTTAACTTTTACAAATGGGGTTTCACCATTAACGTTTTTTCCGGAAACTAAAAGTTCGCCTGCAATTTTGTCGGTGCCTGCCAGAGTCACCATTGAGTAGGTTGCGATTATCGCTACCGTTAAGCACATCGAAAGTGCTTTGCGAATCCATACTTTGCTGTTCATATTTCTCCTCTTGTGTCGCGTTGAATCAATAATTTCAAAAAATCAAACCTTTGAAATATTTACACGAAATATTTGTCAATGTCAATGAAAATTAGATAGAAATGCAAAATTTAAGGTTAATTTTTACCACACTTACGAAGAATTCTAAACTTAAATTTGAAAACATTTATAACATAGTTTTTGACAGATTCAAAAGCTAATTTTGCTAAATTTTGAATTATTTCCCGAATCCGCCAGAATTTGTCTCGATGCGGTTCCAAATTATCTGAATTTTGCCTGCGCAGGCTCATCTGTCGAAACGGCTTCGAGCCGCTCGAAAAGTCGTTTGAAAACTCGTATTTTCGAGTTTTCAGATGAATCCGCTCGTACAGTTTTGTCTTCCGAAGATATTTATTCATAATATTTAAATGAATCGAGTTGTTTTGGCGGCGGATTTAGGCGGAACAAATTTGCGAATGGCGGCGATTGACCGCGAAGGCGGCATTTTATATCGCACGCGACGCGAAACGCCGCGCGATAAAAGTGCGCGGGAGATTATTTCGATGATTTCCGACGCCGCCGGCGAATGTCGCCGAAATGTAGAAGAAAGAATTGCGGCAATTGCGGCGGCAGTTCCGGCAATCATCGATTTTGAAAAGGGAATCACGCTGAAGCTGCCGAATCTTCCCGCGTTGAACAACTTTCATTTATCGTCCGCGCTCGAAAAAGAATTAAACCTGCCGTGTATTCTGGAAAACGACGCCAACGCCGCGGCGATTGGCGAAAACTGGCTCGGAGCGTCAAAAAACATTAAAAACTCGATTTTGGTGACGCTCGGAACAGGCGTCGGCGGCGGAATAATTATCGACGGAAAAATTTTGCGCGGGATGGACGGAACGGCCGGGGAAATCGGTCATATTTGCGTCGAGCCGTTTGGCGCGCCGTGCGGCTGCGGCGCTCGCGGCTGTCTCGAGCAATACGCTTCGGCGACGGCGATTGTGCGTCTGGCGCGCGGGCTCGAAAATGAATTTCCCAAATCTTCGATTTCAAATTGTGAAGTTCTTTCTTCACTTGAAATATATGAAGCGGGAACGAGCGGCGACGAACTCGCTCTGGAAGTTTTCCGTCGGCAGGGATTTTATCTCGGACTCGCGCTCGCCGGGTTGATAAACGTCTTAAATCCCGAAATCGTCGTTATCGGCGGCGGCGCGGCCGCCGGCTGGGATTTGTTTGCGCCGGAAATGCATAAACAAATCCGCGAGCGCGCTTATCGTCAGCCGGCCGCCCGCGCCCGGATTGTTCGTGCACATCTCGGTGACGACGCCGGAATTTTGGGCGTCTCGAAACTGGCTTTTCTCTAACATACAACGAAAATTTTCGATGAGTCGAGAAAAATTCGAAGAGATAAATTCGGCAATCGAAAAGTTAAAGCCGAGCATCGAATACTTCGCTTGCCATCAGAACGGATTTTCGTGTATGATATTCGTTTCCTGTAATACGTGGGAACGTATTAAGGTGGGTTTCGCGCCCACTTTTTATTTTGGGCGAAAGAAAGATTTATGAGCCAGCATTCGATTGACGAAAGAATTCGCGAAATCGCCGCCCGCACGGCCGAAGAAAACAATCTGGAACTAGTTCATGTGCAGGCTAAGGGAACCAAAAGCAATCTGACGATTCGCGTTTTTATTGACAAAGAAGGCGGTGTCACGCACGACGACTGCGCCCGCGTCAGCCGCCGGATTGAAACTGTTTTGGATGCCGAGGATTTTATTCCTTCGGCGTATCTTCTGGAAGTTTCGTCGCCCGGGCTTGAGCGCGAGCTTTACAGTTTGAAGGATTTTGAAAAATTCGCCGGAAAACTGGCAAAGGTGAGAACGCACGCGCCGATTGACGGGCAGAGAAATTTTCGCGGCCGCATCCGGCGTGTCGAAGGCGAGCAAATCGAATTTGAAGATAAAACGTGCGGAATTGTGCGTTTTCCTTACGAAACGGTTGCGAAGGCAAATTTAGAGATTGATATTGAGGAAGAGCTGAAAAGAAGTGAAAAACGGAAAACGGAAAGCGGAAAATAAAAAACGAAAAATTTTCCCTTTTCCCTTTTCAATTTTCCGTTAAGGAAGTTATGACATCTATCGGACAAAGTATCGAAGCATTGGTTACCGAGCAGGGAATCGACCGCGATTTGGTCATCGAAGCGATGAAGGAAGCGGTCAAGGCGGCCGCCCGCAAACAATTTAAATCGCACGATAAAACGGGCGAAAGCATCCAAGTCGACTGGAATAGCGAAGAAGGAGCGATTGAAATTTCGGCGCAGAAAGAAGTCGTCGCCGAAGTCGAAAATCCGCAAATCGAGCTTTCGCTTGAAGAAGCGCAGGAGCTGGCCGGCGACGAAGTCGAAATCGGCGATATGCTGCTGATTCCTCTGCCGACTGAAGAACTCGGCCGGATTGCGGCGCAGACCGCCAAGCAGATTCTCGTCCAGAAAGTGCGCGAGGCGATTCGCGAAAAAGTTTACGAAGAATATGTCGACCGCAAGGGCGAATTGATAAACGGAACGGTCAAGCGATTCGAACGCGGCGATTTAATCGTCGATTTGGGCAACAATCTGGAAGCGATTTTGCCGCGTCAGGAACAGGCGAGAAACGAAACCTGGAATCAGGGCGAGCGAATTCGCGTCGTCATCGAGGACGTTTCGAAAGATTTGAAAGGCCAGCAGATAAAAGTTTCGCGCGCTTCGGCGGATTTGCTCAAGCGTCTGTTTGAGATGGAAGTGCCGGAAATTTACGACGACACGGTCGTCATCAAATCGGCCGTTCGCGAGCCGGGCGACAGAGCAAAAATCGCGGTCGCTTCGAACGAAAAAGACGTCGACCCGGTCGGTGCGTGCGTCGGTATGAAAGGCTCGCGCGTGCAGTCGATTATCAAGGAACTGCGCGGCGAAAAGATTGACATTATCGAATGGTCGGACGAGCCTTCGGTTTTTGCCGCCAACGCTTTGAGCCCGGCGAAAGTTTCGCAGGTTCGCATTACGGACATCAACAATCGCAAGATGGAAGTGATTGTCAACGAAGACCAGCTCAGTCTCGCCATCGGCAAACGCGGTCAAAACGTGCGCCTGGCGACGCGGCTTGTCGGCTGGGATATCGACATTGTCAGCGAAGAATTATTGAAGAAAGAAATTGCTCAGCAGATGGGCAAAATGATGGCCTCGGGCGAAGCCGTTCCGATTACGGCCCTGCAGGGAGTTTCGGCGATTCACGCGGAAAGCCTTGAGGAAAAAGGCATCGCGGACGTTGAAACGCTGGCGACGACGACGGTCGATGATTTAGTCGATATTCTCGACGTAAGTCTCGACGAAGCGGAAAGAATCATTTCTGCGGCGCAGGCCATCGTCGACGCGCGAAACGCTCAGGCTCCCGATTCGGAAGACGATTCCGAAAACGCGGAAACGGCCGCGGAAACTTCGGAGGTTGTTGAGGACGCGCCGGAGACAGAATCCGAAACGTCCGGCGAAGAAGAAGCGCCGCAAACCGACGAAGCACAAGAAATCGAAGCAGATGCGAAAGAAGATTCGGCGGCCGAAGAAAATCAAGCCGAAGAAGATTTCGACGCAAAAGCAGAGTAAAGAACACAAGGTAATAAACAGATTAGACGGAATTCTGGAAAATAAAAAAAATCCGTAGAAAGCGATAAAATATGCCCTTATCTAAAGTACGAGTTTACGACCTGGCACGTGAAGTCAAACAAGACACGAAACGCATTATGGAAGAGTTGCGGCGTGAAGGCGCAGATGTCTCCGTGCCGTCGAACTCCGTCAGCAAAGAGCTGGCGGAAAAGATTCGTAATAAATATTTTCCGAAGGTCGAAGTTGCGCCGAAACGTTTAATCAAAGTCATTAAGAAAAAGCACGAGCCGGAAATCGACGAAGTTTCAATGGACGCGGAAATTCCCGAAACGATTGAAGTCGAAGCGCCCGTCGCCGAGGAAGTGCCGATTCCGGTCGAAGCGTCCGCGCCTCCGGTTAAAGAAGAATCCGAGCCGAAAAAGGAAGCTTCGCAGGTCAAGGTTTTAAAGAAAAAGCGCGAAGAAAAAGACGAAGAACCGACAGTTGTCGAGGAAGCGCCGCAAATCGAAGAACCACTGGAAATCGAAGAGCCCGAAGCCGAACCGGAAATCGAAGCGGTCGCCGAACCGGTCGAAGAAATCGTCGAGGAGCAGCCGCAGCTTATCAAACCGAAAGTTTTCAGTCCCGGAACGCAGGTCAAGCGTCTGCAGTTAAATAAAGACGCGCTCGATAAAGGAATAAAACCGGGCGAGCGGCTGGTCAGCGACGCGCCGACCAAAACCGGAAAATTCAAACCCGAAGAAAAGTCGAAGGAAAAAGACAGAAAAGACTTTCAGCGCGGCGGCCGCAAACCCGAATTTCGCGGAACGCCGGGCGAGAGCGCGACGCCGATTACGGTTTACACGCCGCCGACCGACAATCGCCGCAAACCCGGACGCGGCGGTCGAAAAGGCGACAAGACGTTTGCCGAGAAAGGCGGAAAATTCGAGGAAAAAGAATTTACGGCGCCGCGCCCGCTTTCGATTGAAGAACGCTTGCTCGCGCAGGTCGGCTCGGTCGATAAAGGCAATCTCAAGCAGGCGCGTTTGACCGAAGGCGCGACTGTCCGCGAATTTGCCGAAGCGCTCGGCGTCGCGCCGCGCGACATCGTTCAGCTGCTTGTAAAACGCGGAATTTTTGCGACGCTCAACCAGCCCATCGGCGAAAAGATGGCCGAAGATATCGGCGTCAGTTTTGGTTTTAACGTCAGCTTCGTGCCGTTTGAAGAAATGGTCATCGAGCAGGAATTCGAAGACCTCATCGCGGCCGACGCCGACGATGTCGAGATTTCGCGCCCGCCCGTCGTTACGGTCATGGGGCACGTCGACCACGGCAAAACTTCGCTTCTCGATGCGATTCGTTCGGACAACGTCGCCGAAGGCGAGGCCGGCGGAATCACGCAGCACATCGGCGCATACAGCGTTTTTGTGCCGAATCCGGATAATCCGGACGAACAGCGCCGCGTCGTTTTTCTCGATACGCCCGGTCACGAAGCGTTTACGATGATGCGCGCGCGCGGCGCGAAGGCGACCGACGTCGTTATTTTAGTCGTCGCCGCCGACGACGGCGTGATGCCGCAGACGATTGAAGCCGTCGAGCACTCGAAGGCGGCTAACGTGCCGATTATCGTCGCCATCAACAAAATCGACAAACCCGACGCAAATCCCGACAAAGTCAAACAGGGCCTGGCCGGACTCGGTCTGCAGCCGATTGATTGGGGCGGCGAAACCGAAATGGTCGCGGTTTCTGCCAAAAAACACGAAAATCTCGACACGCTTTTAGAAACGGTTCTGCTTCAGGCCGACGTTCTGGAATTAAAGGCAAGTCCGACGCGTCGCGCTTCGGGCGTCGTTCTCGAAGCCAAGCTCGATAAGGGACGCGGCGCGGTCGCAACCGTTCTCGTCCAGCAGGGAACTCTGCGCGTCGGCGACCCGTTTATCGTCGGAAATTTTTACGGCAAAGTGCGCGCGATGTTTTCCGACCGCGGCGACATCGTTACCGAAGCGCCGCCGGCAACTCCGGTCGAAGTTCTCGGGCTTCAGGGCGTGCCGCAGGCCGGCGACACATTCCAGGCGGTTTCGGATATTGACAAAGCCGTGTCAATCGCAAATACGCGACAGATGCACGCGCGTCAGGTCGCAATGCTCAAGACGACGAAACGCGGAATCGAATCGCTCGGACTGGCGGAAATCAAGGAGCTTCTGGTTGTTTTGAAAGCCGACGTTCAGGGCTCCGTCGAAGTTCTCAAAGGAACGCTTGAAAAACTTTCGACCGAAAAAGTCAAAGTTCGGGTTATTCGCGCGGGCGTCGGCGCTATCAACGAATCGGACGTTTTGCTCGCATCGGCGACGCAGGCGGACGATACGCAGACGGCGGTCGTCATCATCGGTTTCAACGTGCGTCCCGAGTCGCGCGCGGCCGATGTCGCCAAACAGGAAGACGTCGATATTCGCCTCCACTCAATCATTTACAAGGTCGAAGAAGAAATTACCGCCGCGATGATTGGAATGCTCGATGCGATTGAAAGAGAAGTAATTCTCGGCAAAGCGCTCGTGCAGGAAGTTTTCAAAGTCTCGAAAGTCGGCTCGATTGCGGGCTGCCGCGTTACCGACGGTCTTATTCGCCGCCAGGCCAGAGCGCGGCTTATCCGCGACGGCGTCGTCGCATGGACGGGCGATATCGCCTCGCTCAAACGCTTTAAGGAAGATGCCAACGAAGTCCGCCAGGGCTTTGAGTGCGGTATCAGCCTCGTCAATTTCAATGACATCAAGGTCGATGACGAAATCGAAGCGTTTGTCATTGAAAGAATCGCGGCAACGGAACTTTAACAGTGAAAAGTGAATAACGAAAAGTGAAAAACTAATGATTTCACTTTTCACTTTTCACTTTTCACCTTTCACTTTTTTATGCGTCGTCCCGAAAGATTAGCAGAAGTTTTACGCGAAGAAATTACGGAAGTCGTCGGTTTCGAAATGGAAGACCCGCGCCTTTTAGGCGTCACCGTAACCGATGTCGTCGTTTCGGAAAATTTGCGCGACGCAAAAGTTTTCGTCATCGTCGAAGGTGAAGAAAAAGAAATAAGAGAAGCCTTAAGAGCGCTGCAGAATGCAGCTTCTTTTGTCCGCCAGCAGGTCGCGTTTAATCTCGATTTGAACCACGCGCCTCATCTCAATTTTGTGCGCGATACGGTCGAAGAAAACGCCGCACGAGTTGATGAACTCTTACAGGATTTAGAACAAAAGGGCGAAAATTTAGAAAGGAATGAATTAAGTGAAAAGTGAAAAGTGAAAAGTTTAAGAAGATTTTTTCTTCACTTTTCACTTTTCACTTTTCACTTCCTAAGATGTGTTAAGTCAAGTAGTTGAGTTAATTGAAAATAAGCAGAATTTTGCTATCACAACGCACGTCAGGCCTGACGGCGACGGTGTCGGTTCGTCTCTTGGGCTTTGCTGGCTTTTGCGCTCTCTCGGCAAAACGGCTGAAGTTATCTCGCGCGACCCGATTCCCGTTTCCTACACGCAGCTTCCCGGGGCGGACGAAATCCGCATCGTTTCGGAAATCGATAAAGATTATGACGCGATTTTCGTCATCGAATGCTCGGACATCACGCGTCCCGGCATCAAGGGCCTGATAAATCAATTTACGGTAAATATCGACCATCATGCGACATGCGAGCATTTCGGCACAATCAACTGGATTGACGCGACGGCTTCGGCGGTCGGCGAGATGATTTACAATCTCTGCAAGGCCATCGGCGGGCGCGTGACCAAAGAAATCGCCGAATGCGTCTATATGGCGCTCGTCACCGACACGGGCTCGTTTCACTTTCCGAACACGACCGACCGCACTTTGAAAGTCGCGTCCGAACTCATCAAAGTCGGCGTCAAGCCGGCACGCATTTCCGAAGTCGTTTACAACAGTTACCCGTGGTCGCGGATAGAATTGATGCGGCAGGTGCTCGATACCGTCCGGCGCAGCGAAAGCGGCCGCGTCGCGTGGATGCGGCAGACGCTCGAAATGTCGGAAAAAGCCGGCTCGGTCGACGGCGACAACAACGGTTTCGTCAATATTCCGCTGGCCGCGCGCGAAGTCGAAGCGGTGCTTTATATGCGCGAGTCGGCGCCGAACGCGTATCGCGTCAGCCTGCGCTCGAAAGGCGATATAAACGTCGCGCGCGTCGCCGAAAAATTCGGCGGCGGCGGTCATAAAAATGCCGCCGGATGCCGCGTCGAAGGCGTCTGGGACGAAATGGAAAAAGAGCTTTTAGCCGAATTAATCAAAACGGTCGAAAACAGGGAAACCGGTTTTGCCAAAATGATTGAAGAGCTCGAATTGAATTTGGCTTAGATAATATTAACCATAGAGGACACAGAGAACACAGAGGAAATTAAAATAAAAATCTCTGTGTTCTCTGTGTCCTCTGTAATTAATTTCATAAAAATGACTGATAAAAAAGAAAAGCGCTACAAATGGCGGCGCGAGGGTTACAGGGAAAATACAAAAGGCCTTTTGATGGTCAATACCGGCGACGGCAAGGGCAAGACGACGTGCGCGCTGGGTTTGATGATGCGGGCGGCGGGGCGCGGGATGCGCTGCTGTATGATTCAGTTTATGAAGTCGAAGACAGACCGTTACGGCGAGCACGAATCGGCCGAACTCCTCGACATCGAAGTTCACACGATGGGCGACGGCTTTACGTGGGACACGAACAATCCCGAGCAAGACATAAAAACTTCAAAGGAAACGTGGGCGCTGTGCGTCGAGAAAATGCGCTCCGAAGAATACGATTTGCTCGTTTTCGACGAGCTTGTTTACGTTCTCGATTACAAATTTCTCGATGTGCGGGAAGTAATCGACGAAATCAAAGCGGTCAGGGAAAAACAGCCGCATCTGCATCTCGTTGTGACCGGCAGAAACGCGCCGCCGGAGCTTATCGACGCGGCGGATTTGGTCACGGAAATGAAAGAAATCAAACATCCTTTTCAAGCCGGAATCTATGCTCAGCAGGGAATTGAGTTTTAGTGAATAGTTGATAGTTAAAAGAAAGAGCTATCAGTTATTCACTATCACGTGGCAAGATATTGTTCGAGAATCGGTTCGAGATTGTTAAAATCGAGCGGTTTGTTGATAAGGTCGTCGCAGCCCGCTTCGATTGCCTGGCGATAATACGAATTTCCGTAAGCCGTCACGGCGATAATCGGAACTTTGCCGACGCCGTCAAACTTTCTGATAATCTGCGTTGCCGTCAGACCGTCCATTATCGGAAGAGACAAATCCATCAGGATAAGGTCGGGAGTTTGACGCTTGACGCTTTCGACGGCTTCCTGACCGTTTTCGGCTTCTAAAACCTGATAACCGTAGCCCTGCAGAAGATACTTCATCATCGTCCGCGTGTCGGCATAATCTTCAACAATAAGAACCGTTTTCGGCATAAGGGGAAATAAAACGGCGCGCAGCCGTAAATTCAAAACCAAACTACAATAATTTTTCAGGCGGCAGCGGCTCTTGTCCTCAAAGTTGAGTTAAAAGTAATGCCGAGCGGCGATGAGTATTGACGCAGGACGAGTTCGATGGCCTGTCCCGGCACATCAAATTCGACAGAAAGCGCAGTGACGGATTCGCCGCCGGAAAAACGCTCTTTGATTTCATCGAGTAGCCAGTGACGCGCGTCGCGCCCGCAATGAAAACAAGTTCCTTTCAGGGGAAAATACTTATCAAGTTCGTAACTGCTCATAAACCGCCCTCCGTGTTCGAAAAACTTTGTATGTTTTATAATTTATCAGGAATCCGCGCGAATGGCAATAAAATTTTGAAAGTGCTAGACGGTAAACGGCAGGTGGTAAATGGAAAACAAAACTTACGGCTTTCCGCTCAGCACTTACCATTTCAAAATTTTCCGTGTTCGAGCCGGACGAAGTTGAGCACCTACATTAGCGGAATCAGAATAATCGTCAGCTGCTCCTGGCTAAAGCTTCCGTTTCGCAGTCCATAACCCGCAATCCGCAATCATTTCACTTTTCTTTTCTTGTGAAACGGAAACAGAGGACTGCCGAAGATACGAACGCCGAGCCACATGACGGGCGCAACCATCGAATAGCCGAAACCCAATTTAGCGACGCACTTAAAAAGCCGGTTATCGGCCTGCAATCGTGCGTGCCAGCCGTCACTCTTGAAATAAGCCGCATCATGTTCCTCGCAGCATTTTCGATATTCACCGTTAAACCACATCGTACAGCCGTCGGATAGAGTATTTGGCGCGGATACGGACTCATTAACGATTGGATTTACGATTTGGCGATTGTCGTCGGCGGACGAGATTGCTTGAGAAAAAGCTAGTGTGGCAAAAGAGAAAATGAGGATTAAAAGCAAAAAAGGTTTTGTCATCATATTGTTTATAACACTAACATCTTTAGAAAGTCGTTGTATGTTTTGCGGCTGACAGACATAATTAACTTTCTCAATTAAAACGCCGCCATCGCTGGCCGCATATTTTATCGGCGGCGTTTCGGACGACGAGGAAACGACATCAAAAGATTAAGAGGCGGCGTTTGGCTGAGAGTTAATTCAAATGATTAGGATATTCTCTAAAATGAGCGTATAAATTTTTTATAGAGCAGCTTCTCACAAAACTTGCAGTCGAGGTCGGGAAAATGAAAAAACACGGAATTTTGAGAACTATTTATTTCTTGCTCGTTTTAGCGGCATCGAGCGCGGTATGTGAGGCGCAGACGTGCGTGCCTTCAACGATGGCGGCCGGAAGTCTCGACAGTTGTTTCGGGACGAACGGCAAGATGTCTGCACAAGTTTCCGTGAAACGCGATACGGCGAATGCCGTCGTCGTACAGCCGGACGGTAAGATTGTGGTCGCCGGAGTCGTCAACGTGGATTCGGGCGGCAGCACGCTCGGCGCGGATTTCGGTGTCGTGCGGTTTAACTCGAACGGCTCGCTCGACGCGGCGTTTGACGGCGACGGAAAGGTTACGACGAATTTCGGCAACACGAGATTTGACGCCGCTAAAGCGATTGCTTTGCAGGCCGACGGTAAAATCATCGTCGCCGGAGTCAGCGGAACGGGCGGCTTCAACACCGACTTCGCGCTGGCGCGTTATAACGCCGATGGCTCGCTCGACACGACATTTGACGGCGACGGTCTGGTTTTAACCGACATCGGGGCGGGAACGGCCGATACGGCATACGCCGTGACAATACAGACGGACGGCAAAATCGTCGTCGCCGGTGATTCGCGCGTAAACGGCTCTAATTCTTCCGGAGCGGCCGCGCGTTATAACGCCGACGGCTCGCTCGATACGACATTTGACCTTGACGGCATCGTAACAGTCGGCGGCGTTTCTACGTTTTATGCCGTCGCTTTGCAGCCGGACGGGAAAATCGTCGGCGCGGGCACGAATCAAAAATTAGTCGTGGCGCGCATTAACTCGAACGGCGCTATCGATACGTCATTCGGAGTAAACGGCTACGCGAATTATTCGGCACTTAATTTTTCGGATACGGCATATGCGGTTTTGGTCGAGGCGGATGGGAAAATCGTCGCCGGCGGAAGCTCGACGACTTCCGCGAGCGCCAGCCCGACCTGCGCTCCGATGGTTCGGTTTACCGCCGCCGGCAGCATCGAAACGAGTTCTTTCAACTGTAATGAAAGCCCGGGTTCTCTGGCAATAAAGGCTCTTGCGCTGCAAAAGGACGGAAAAATCGTCGCCGCCGGATTCGGCGGTCTGCATCCTTATCTGGGATTTGTAATACTGCGCTATAATCACGCTCTTTCGCTCGATTATTCATTCAACAACGGCGAAGGCAGCATTCACATCGGATTTGACGGCACGAATTTTCAGGCGCAGGCGAGCGCGAGCGGCGTAGCGCTGCAAACGGATAATAAAATCGTCGCCGCCGGTTGGAATGTAAATAACGGTCTTGAAACAAGTTGGCCGTTCTATGTCGTACGGGTTAACGCGGGAATCGTCGCGCCGCATCTCGCCGGGCGTCTGTTTGATTTTGAAGGCGACGGCAAAGCTGACGTTTCGGTCTTTCGACCTTCGACCAATGTTTGGTACGAGTTTCAAAGCTCGAACGCGCAAGTGACGGCGCAGAGCTTCGGTTTATCGGGCGACATCGCCGCGCCGGCGGACTTTGACGGCGACGGCAAAATGGATTTAGGCATTTTCCGCCCAACATCCGGCGACTGGTGGTATAAGAGCAGCATCTCGGGCGTCTTTAACAACATTCACTGGGGCGCAAGCGGCGACGTTCCGCGCCCGTCGGACTTCGACGGCGACGGAAAAGCCGACTTTATCGTCTTTCGTCCTTCAAACAGTACGTGGTATCGATTTGGAAGCACCGGACAAGTTTCCATCACGCCGTTTGGGCAGACGGGCGATAAACCCGTGACCGGAGATTTTGACGACGACGGCAAATCCGACGCGGCGATTTTCAGGCCCTCAACCGGCGATTGGTGGTGGCAGTCGAGCAACGACAACATACAGCGTGCGACGCACTGGGGAATATCGACCGACGTTCCCGCGCCCGGCGATTACGACGGCGACGGAAAAACGGACTTTGCCGTGTATCGCCCGTCAAACGGAACGTGGTATATCTACAACAGCGCGACGCTTTCATCGACCATCGTCAATTTCGGCATCGCGGAAGATAAGCCGGTCGCCGCCGATTATGACGG
>DASWRI010000038.1:0-52125 GCA_036403235.1 Pyrinomonadaceae bacterium
CGCGGTTTTGTCGAGTCTTTTTGCGATGAATCTCGGAATGGGAAACGAGGAGCTGGAAATTTCAAGTCTCGTCGCGCCGATTATACCGGCTGACGTGCAGCCCGAACCGCCGAAAACCGTCGAGCAGCAAAAAAACTCGACGGAGAAAATCGTCAACGAAACCATACGCCAGACGAATACGCTGCGGATTGAGGAAAATCCGATTGTGCCGAACCAGATTTCCGTCACCCCGAACACGCAAAAACCGCGCCCTGTCGGAGCTTTTATAATAAAAGACGCAACTGAGGAAACCGGCAACGTGTTGCGCAATTCCGTCAGCCGTGAAGGAAACGAAAACGGCTCGAGTCTCGGCGAAAACAATTCGGCGAAAACGTCTGAAAATATCGAAAAGGAAGAAATTCCCGAAATCAAAAAACCGGTTGTCGTCAAGGAAAACAAATTGCCGACGATTGTCACCAAAGGCGTCATCAACGGTCAGGCGACTTCCCTGCCGAAACCCGTCTACTCGGAGGCGGCAAAAGCCGTCAGAGCGGCGGGCGATGTGAGCGTTCAGGTGACGATTGACGAGCGCGGAAACGTTATTTCGGCAAAAGCCGTTTCGGGACACATTCTGCTCAGAGCCGACTCGGAAAGGGCCGCCCGCAGCGCCAAATTTACCCCGACGCTTTTAAGTCAGCAGCCGGTAAAAGTGACGGGAATAATCATTTATAAATTTGCTCTTCAATAAAAAAGCTTACCGAAGCTGCGGATAGTTGCGGAGTTAAGGAGTTAGGAAACCTCTTCCAACTCTGTTAACTTCCTGTAACTCTGCAACTCTGCAACTTCCTGTAACTCTGTTAACTTTCTGCCAACCTTATAAACTCTCTTTCACAAATTCGATAAAATCCTTTGTGTCCAAATCATAAATCGGCACACGAAAATTTGCTTTTAATTCGTCAAACGTCATTCCGTCGAGCAAAACGGGTTCGTCGGATTTGATTGTATGTTTCGGGATGATTGCGAAATCGCCTTTTATTTCGTCTTTGACGGCGAGAAAATCCTGCCCCGTCAAAAGCCCGGCAACGGCGACGTCGCCGCCGAAATACGTGTTCGGGACGGCGAGAACTTTGAGGCGCGAGCCGGTCAGAGAATTTAATTTTTCGATTTGGTCGGCGAGAATCGGCGCGAACATCTCGCCCGTCAGAATCGTGCCGTCGAGGGATTTTTGACCGTTGATTTTGGATTTTGGATTTTTGGATTTCGGCTTTATGGCGAGCGCGTGAGTTCTGACGTTTTCGGAAACAAAATTCCGCGGTGTTTCGTCATCTTTGCGGCTCAGCTTTTTTAATAAACTTTCAAACGAATTCGTAAAAGAGCGAATCATTCCGACGCCGTCTTCGATTTGCGGGTAATTGCCGTAATGCCGCCGGGAAGGCACGCTCACACCGGCTTTGACGTAGATTTCGTCGCCGAGAAAAGCGAACGTGACGCCCAGGGT
This sequence comes from Pyrinomonadaceae bacterium, assembly GCA_036403235.1. Classification (GTDB taxonomy): domain Bacteria; phylum Acidobacteriota; class Blastocatellia; order Pyrinomonadales; family Pyrinomonadaceae; genus JBGTFE01. Next base: position 1,478 of record DASWRI010000038.1, read on the forward strand.
TTTGCGAAATTCCTTTTGCAGGCGTTCGACTTCGGCGATTGTGCGGCGGCAAAATTCGGGCGTCACGCGCGTTAAGCGCTCGTCCGTGTTATAGCGCGTGAGAGCGACGGGAACGACTGCGGTCGAAACAATTTTCGGGTAATGCGCGGCCAAATCGCGCAGCGTTTTTTCGAGCTGCGCGCCGTCGTTTATTTCCGGGCAAAGAACGACCTGCGCGTGGAGTTCGATATCATTGTCGAGCAGAAATTTTAATTTGTCCGAAATATCGGCGCGTTTTTCATCGACGCCGAGCAAATAAGCGCGCGTTTTGAGGTCGGTCGCGTGAATCGAAACGTATTGCGGCGAGAGACGCTGTTCGACGATACGCTTCATTTCGTCGGGCGTAATCGAGCTTAAAGTCGTGTAATTTCCGTAGAGAAATGAAAGCCTGATGTCTTCGTCGCGGACAAAAAGCGAAGGTCTGGCCGTTTCGGGATTTCCCTTGCAGAAACAGAAAATGCACTCGTTGGCGCACTGGCGCGGCGCGATTTGCTCGAACATCAGGCCGAAATCCTCGCCCTCTTCGCGCTCGATTTCGAGCTCCCACGTCTCGCCGTTCGGCTTTTTGACGAGCATCGTCAGCTCCGTCTCGCCGGCCGTCTGAAAACGAAAATCGAGATAATCGCGGACGACGCGGCCGTTGACGCGCACAATCCGGTCGTCCGGCGCGAGCTCCAGCTCTTCGGCGAGGCTTGCGGGCGTGATTTCGGTTATTAAAACTCCGGGACGGCGAAGCTGCGTAATCGCCGGTGTGACTGCAAATTCGTACATATCGATAAACGTTTTAGTTTAGATTTATTGACAAAAGGTTGGCAAGTTTCTTAATCTATCTTTACTTTCCCACAAAAAACAATCCCCCGAAGATTAGTTTTTGCAAATCCTCAGAAAGTCTTTAGACAAAAATATCTGTCTGAAAAATTATGACTTCGCCAAAGAAAAAGAAAATTTTACTGGCCGACGACGACGCTTCGATGCGGCGTTTTCTCGAAATCGTTCTGCAAAAAGCGAATTACGAGGTAATCGCGGCGGAAGACGGGCTGTCGGCAATGCAGATTGCGCTCGCAACGGAAATCGATGTAGTCGTCGCCGACGCGATAATGCCGAATCTGACGGGTTATGATTTGTGCCGTATGCTGCGCGCCAATCCCGACAAAAAAGAAATTCCGCTCGTCATTTTAAGCGGGCTCGAGCAGAAAAACAATGACGACTGCCTCGCCGACGTGTATCTCGTTAAAAGCGCGAACCTAAAAGAAGAACTGCTCGAAACGCTCGCCGGTTTTTTCACCGCAGAGGCGCAAAGACACAGAGATTTTTAAGAAATTTAGCCGCGAATTACACAAATTATTATTGCCTATCATTCGTGTTGTCCGTGTAATTCGCGGCTGATTCTTTTCTCAAAAACTTTCTGCAAATCAGCCGCGCAAGCTCGCCGAAGAGAAAGATTCCCGCATAATCGACGGCTAAATCAATCAAATCGAAGCTTCTGCCGCGAATGAAGATTTGCGAAAATTCTTCAAGCGTCACGACTACCAAAACAATCAAAGTTCCGAGCAGAAAATTTATTCGCCAGAGCCGAAACGTCTTTGCGTTTAAGGTCAGATTCAAAAGAAACGAAAACGTTCCCATCAACAGAAAATGCCCTACTTTGTCGCCGTAAGGAACAAAACGAACGAAATTCAAAAGATATTGCGTTCCTTTCAGGTCGGCCAAAACGATAATGCCCGCGAGAATAAAAATATAGACGGCGGTTAGGATTTTTATTCTCACAGACAAAATTTAGTTAACAGTTAATAGTTGATAGTTGATAGTTGATAGTAAAAATAAACTATCAACTATCAGTTTTCAGTTAGTTCGTTGCTTTTGCGGCGAGGCCGTCGATTAAACTTTCGAGCGGCGTGTATTCAAGGTTTTGCGATTGGGCGACGGCCTCGTAGGTTAATTTTCCGGCGTACGTGTTGACGCCTGCTTTTAAGCCCTCGTCGTCGCGAATCGCCTGCTCGAAGCCTTTGTTGGCGAGCGCCAGAGCATACGGCAGAGTCGCGTTTGTCAGCGCGAACGTCGAAGTTCTGGGCACCGCGCCCGGCATATTGGCGACGCAGTAGTGCAAAACGCCTTCCTCGTAATAAGTCGGGTTCGAGTGCGTCGTCGCGTGCGTCGTCTCGAAACATCCGCCCTGGTCGACCGCGACGTCAACCAGAACCGCGCCCTGCGGAACATCTTTGAGCATATCGCGCGTGATGAGCTTCGGTGCGGCAGCGCCGACGACCAGAACGCCGCCGATGACCAAATCGGCGTGCGAAATCGCTTCCTGAATCGCGTAGCGCGACGAGGCGAGCGTCTGAACTTTCGATAAAAAGATGTCGTCGAGCTGGCGCAGCCGATCCAGATTAATATCGATAATCGTCACTTTTGCGCCGAGACCGACAGCCATTTTCGCGGCTTCCGTGCCGACGACGCCGCCGCCTAAAATAACGACGTTGGCCGCCGGAACGCCCGGCACGCCGCCGAGCAAAATGCCCTTGCCGCCGTTCATTTTTTCCAGAAACGTCGCGCCGACCTGAACGCTCATTCGGCCCGCGACTTCCGACATCGGCGTCAGAAGCGGAAGACGTCCTTGTTTATCGGTAATCGTCTCGTAGGCGACGCCCGTGATGCCGCGCTCCATCATCTGCTTGGTCAGCTCAAATTCGGGCGCGAGATGCAGATATGTAAAAAGCAGTTGATTTTCGCGCATTCGCGGATATTCGGGCGAAATCGGCTCTTTGACCTTTACAATCATATCGCCCGTCTGCCAGATTTCATCGGCCGTTCCTAAAATCGTCGCGCCTTCCTTTTCGTAAAGCTCGTTGGGAAAGCCCGAACCTTCGCCGGCGCGGTTTTCGACGTAAACTTCGTGTCCGGCGTTGATTAAAGCATTAACGCCCGCGGGCGTCAGTCCAACGCGATATTCATTATCTTTAATTTCCTTCGGTAATCCGATTTTCATTATTCACTCCAAAATTATGTTGTAGTTATATTTACTGAAATATATTCCTATTATGCCCAATTTTCTCGATTTTTTCCTAATGCAGATTGGGAAAAAGTGAAAAGTATCCGGTAATGTTTCTAATCTGATAGCGCTGGCTTGAAATTAGCCGTGTGTTTTTAAGATGCAGAAGCACGCACGAGGTAAGGACGCACATACGCTAAACTATTACGCCCTTACTTTGCGCGCGTTTCTGCATTTTCAAGCGCTAACCATCAAATTTTGACCGCCGGAGGTCAAAAAATGACCGACGGATGTCGCAAAACGACCGTCAGAGGTCGAAAAACGACCTTGAGAGGTCAAATTTTGACCTCTGACGCTCGAATTTTGACCGTTGACGCTCTTTGCGGAAGATTTTCGCCGTATTTTGCAAAAAAAAGCGGAAACCGTTTTACTGGCTTCCGCTTAAACCGGCTAGGAGGGCTTTGATATTCGCTATCTATATGCCATGGCCGGAATGTCTCCGTCGACGCCGAACTGCGCCGCGTAAAACGTGTTGTCCGAGCTGCGCGTGATATACCAGGTGCCGTCCGACGGGCGAAAGACGGCAATGTCGCTGACGCCGTCCTTGTCGAAATCGGACGGGACGGGAATATCGCCGTTCAGGCCGAACTGCCTGATGAGTATCGTGTCGAAAATGCTGCTCAGGATATACCATTTGCCTTCGGACGGGCGATAAACGGCGAAATCGGCTTTGGCGTCCCCGTCAAAATCACGCGCCATCGGAATGTCGCCGCTCGCGCCCCAGTGGACGATGCGGTAGTTTTTATTAAAATCGTCGTAGATGTACCAATTTCCCTCGGACGGGCGAAAGACGACGATGTCGTCGCGCCCGTCGGCGTTGAAATCTCCGGCCAGAGGCTTGTCGCCGGCCGCGCCCCACTGAATCGTTCTGAAACGCGAGACGTTTTGCGAAGTGTCCGAGCGCGGCTTGATAATGTCGCCCATTTTCTGGATATACCACGTCCCGTTCGACGGCCGGAAAACGACCAAATCGGACGTATTGTTGCCGTCGATGTCCATCGCGAGCGGGATATCGCCGTTCAAGCCCCATTGAATCGCGACGGTCGAATCGTCTGTCGATTTGCGAATTTTCCAGACGCCCAAGTTAGGATAATCGGGATTATCGACTTGAAAAGCCGTGATGTCGCTTTTGCCGTCGTGGTCGAAATCGCCGACGACGAGCTTGTCGCTGGCGAGACCGAACGGAATCGCCTGAAACTGATTGTTTGAGCTGTAAAGCAGATACCACATCTGTTCGTTCGGCCGGAAAACCGCCAAATCGGCCTGCCCGTCGCCTTCGTAATCGCCGCCCGCGTTGATGTAATAAACGCCGAGAGGCATCTGCGAAAAACCGTTCGGCTCGTTTTCCGTAAAGACGTTGACCGTCAGAAGTCCCTGTTTGAGCTGTTGATACTGCACTTCGGTCAGCCTGATGTCGAGGTTTTCGGCGTACGTGCTCATCCAGCCCGGCGGAAGCGGAATTGAAGCACCGGGCGGAAGCAGCGGCACGTCGGCAACTTCGGGGCCGACGCCGCCGGGCAGGATGCTCGGGCCGTTAATCGTAATTCTCGTCACCGGAGAAGTCGTCTGGACTACATTGTAAACGGCGAGACGGCGCGGATATTGCGAATTGGGAAGATAAACCACGGCGCTTGTTATCGAACAGAGAGTCTGAAAGCCCGGCGGCGTTTCGTGCGATGTTGAGCCGAGAACGAACGCCCAGTTGTATGCGTAGCGAATAAATTTGCCGGAAGCATATAATTGGCCGTTTCTGGTTATCTTCATCACATCGCCGACGCGCGCGATTTCGCGCGGCTCGTCGGCCAGCGTGCCCCAGTTCCAGAATTCCCGCCCGTGGTCTGCCCCTTTGAACAGCGTCGCGATTTGAACATTATTCAAAATAACCGCATAAACCGTATTGTCGGGCTCCGGCGCGGGCGGATAGACGCCGGCGTCGATGCTCATTTCCCCGTTTCTCAATATATCGAAATTACTGCTGCCGAGAACATTTTCATTCGCGTCACGCAGCTGAGCGACGCTGCTCGAAGCCGGATACCACGCCGCATAGTCGCACGGGTCTCCGGTCACCTGCGCCGCCGCCGGAAAAGCGCTCAGCAAAAGAAATCCGAGCAGAAAAAGGCTCGCGCCCGCTTTTATCAAAAAATTTTCGCCGATTAGTTTGTCTTTTATTATTCGCCGCATATCTTTTTCTCCCAGCCTTTTCAATTTTGATTGCCAACTGCCCGCCGTTCGTGATAACGATATAAAACAGTTGTTCCGATGTGAGAAAATTGTAGTCGAAGCGACGGGCGAAAGTCCTTACAAAATGCTTACAATTTTGTTTCGTTTTCCTGATAAAAATGCTTGAAACCGCTAGCGATAAATCTTTTTTCTACGAGTTTGGCGATTATCGCCTTTCGCCCGCCGAACGCCAGCTTTCGCGTAATGCGCGTCCAATTGCCTTGACGCCCAAAGCCTTTGAAACGTTGCTCGCGCTGGTCGAAAGAGAAAATCGCCTTGTCACCAAGGACGAGCTGATGGAAATCGTCTGGGGCGACGTGATTGTCGAAGAAATCGGCCTGACGCGCAATATCTCGGTGCTGCGCAAAGTTCTCGACGACAACGACCATCGAAATCCGAAATTTATCGAAACCGTCTCCAGGTTCGGTTATCGCTTTGTCGCCGACGTGCAGAAAATTTCCAAAACTTCCGCCGAAAATCCGATGCAGTCGGTTTCGCTCGCGATTCTTCCCTTCCAGACCATCGGTTTGGCCGAAGAAGACAAATATCTCGGGCTCGGTTTCGCCGATTCCTTGATAACGCGTCTGAGCAGCATTAAAAGAATCGTCGTCCGCCCGACCGGAAGCGTTTTGCAGTATGCCGGCCGCGACAGAAATCCGCTGCAAATCGGCGCGGAACTGGACGTTCAATTTGTTCTCGACGGGGTTTTGATGCAAATCGGCGAAGACGTGCGCATCACGGTTCAGGGCATTAATCTCGCCAGCCAAAGCTCGACTTACGGCGAGAAATTCGAAGCCAAACTGCACGATTTGCCGCGTCTTCAGGATATGATTTCCGAGCAAATCGCGCAGCAGATTTTGTTGAATATGACGCTCGAGGAGCGCGCCGCTTTATCGCCGAAATATATGCCGAACGCGCAGGCGTATCAGGCTTATCTGAAAGGCCGTTTTTATCTGAGCAAGCAGACGCCGCAGAATCTCTGGGAGGCGTTCGAGCAGTTCGTTTCGGCCACGCAGCTCGACCCGAATTTTGCGCTCGCATACTGCGGTCTGGCCGACGTTTACGCGCATCTGCACCTGAGGATGTCGCTCTCGCCCGCGAGCGAGCATCTCACCAAAGCGCGCGCGTGGCTGACCAAAGCGCTCGAATTAGACCCGGGCATCGCCGAAGCGCACGCGACGCTCGGCTATTTCGCATATTTTTACGACTGGAACTGGGAGCGCGCCGAAAAGGAATTTCAAAAAGCGCTGGAAATCAGTCCGAACGACGTCGAGACGCACCGGCTTTACGCCAATTTTTTAAGTCGCAAAGGTCGTTTTCGCGAAGCGCACGAGCAAATCCAGCGCGCGCTCGAACTCGATTCGTCGTCGTTTCAGACGCTCTGGCTCAAAGCGCAAATCTATTACCGCGAGAAAAATTTCGAGCTGGCGTGGGACATCGGCGAAAAACTTATCGAAGAATACAAAGACGAGCCGAAGCTTTATCACGTTTATCTGCTGTTCGGCACGAGCTATTCGATGCGGCAGCAGCACGACGTCGCGCTCGCGCTGCTGCGAAAGGCCGAAACGCTCTCGATGCGTTCTTTTGACGGCGCAAAAGAATTAATCGGTACATTCGGCGCCGCTTTCGCCCGCGCGGGCAACACGGAAGAAGCCGAAAACTGTCTGCAAAAACTCGAAAATCTCGCTAAAGAAAACGACGTCGCCTATGAGTTTGCAACCATTTACGCGAACCTCGGCGAATTTGATAAAGCGTTTGAATATCTGAACCAATTAATCGAAAAACGCGACTGGCGATTGATTCATCTCAAAGCCGAGCTCGATTTTTTTGTTTTGCAGGACGACGAGCGATTCCGGCACATTTTGAAAACCGTCGGAATCGAAGATTGATTTCTTTTCAATCACCGGGCCGGTTACGCAGATATTTGTCTTATCAATTGCCGCCGGCTTCAGCTAGCGGCAATTGATAAAGCTTTTGTCTTTTTTTAATCTATCCGCCGGCTAAAGCTTTCGGCAGTTTATCAACCGTCAACAGAATCTACCGATTGTATCTTTGATACTTTTTCAAATCTTCTTTTGTCGCCGTCTTCAGGCTTATCGCCGCACCGCCGCCTTCGGCGAGAGCGATTTTCAAAACAGTTTTTTCGTCAACCAGAAAATTTTCGATTTTATAGCTTTGCGGATTTCGCTGCCAGTGCGCGTCCGGCGCGTCCGAATAGACGGTCGCGAGATATGTCTGCCCGGGCGCAAGAAAATCGAGCGCGACGGTCGCCGTCCGCGCGTTTTCGTCGGTAATTGCGCCGACAAACCATTCGTTTTCGTTTTTCGCTTTTCGCGCAATCGTCACAAAATCGCCCGGCTCGGCTTCCAAAATCCGCGTGTCGTCCCAATCGACCGCGACGTCGCGGATAAATTGAAAGGCGTCCATGTGTTTTTCGTAATTTTCGGGCAAATCGGCCGCCATCTGCAAAGGGCTGTACATCGTCACATAAAGCGCGAGCTGTTTGGCGAGCGTCGTGTGAACCTGTTCTTTTTTGCCCGCCTGATAGGCGTCGAGCTTGATTTGAAAAATGCCCGGCGTGTAATCCATCGGGCCGCCGACGAGCCGCGTAAAAGGCAGAATCGTTTCGTGTTCGGGCGGATTGCCGACGCTCCACGCGTTAAATTCGTTTCCGCGCGCCGCTTCCGATGCCATCCAGTTCGGGAATGTGCGCTGAAGTCCGGTCGGACGAACGGGCTCGTGCGCGTCGAGCATAATTTTGTATTTTGCGGCAAGCGCGGCGACGCGAATGTAATGATTGACCATCCATTGGCCGTCGTGCCATTCGCCGCGCGGAATAATTCGGCCGACATACCCGGTTTTCACGGCGTCGTAACCATTCTGTTTCATAAAGCGAAACGCTTCGTCCATGCGCCGCTCGTAATTCGTCACCGATGCGGAAGTTTCGTGATGCATAATCAGCTTGACGCCTTTCGCGGCGGCGTAATTTTTCAGCTCGGTCATGTCGAAATCGGGATAGGGCGTCAGAAAATCGAAAACTTCCTCTTTCCAGTTGCCGTACCAATCTTCCCAGCCGACGTTCCAGCCTTCGACGAGCACCGAATCGATTTTGTTTTGCGCCGCAAAATCGATGTAACGCTTAACGTTTGCCGTGTTTGCGCCGTGTTTGCCGTTTGGCTTGAGCGCGTTCCAATCCGTTCCGGCGAGTTTTATATTGCCCGCGTCCGAATAATTCCAGCTCGATTTCCCGACGTGCATCTCCCACCAGACGCCGATGAATTTTTGCGGTTTTATCCACGAAGTATCCTCGATTTTCGAAGGCTCGTTGAGATTTAAGATGAGTTTTGAAGCGAGAATGTCGGCGGCCCGGTCGCTCGCGATAATCGTTCGCCAGGGCGTTTGCGCGGGCGTCTGCAAAATCGCTTTCGTGCCGACGGCGTTCGGCGCGAGGTGCGTCTCCAAACTAAAATTTTCGCGATTGACCGCGAGATACATCGCCGGATAATCGACGAGCGCCGCTTCGTGAATGTTGATGTAAAGATTTTCCGCCGTCTTCATCATCAAGGGCGTCTGCACCGCGTTGTCGGCAAAATTTTGCCGCGTGCCGATTTCGGTCGCTTTTTTTGAGACTTCCGACGCGTGTATCTCGCTCAATTTCGTCGTCGAGTAGGCGTATTCGTTCGTGTCGTAATCGCCCGGAATCCAGAAAGCCTTGTGGTCGCCCGTCAAATTAAACTCGGTTTTTTCCTCGCTGACGGTGAAATATCGCAAATCGTTTTGCGCGGGAAACTCGTAACGAAATCCGAGACCGTCGTTAAACAGCCGGAAACGCACGATAACCGTTCGCTTCACCTGATTTTCCAGAGTTTGTTCGAGCGTGACGGCGAGCTCGCGGTAATTGTTTCGAATCTCGCGAACTTCGCCCCAGACGGGACGCCACGTTTCGTCCTGCTGACCAATCGTTGCTTTCACCACGCGAAAATTTTTCGTCAGATGCGGCTGATTTTCGAGTTCGAGGCCGAGTCGCGAGTCATTAACAATTATTTTGCCTCGGAGCGAAAGCCGGTAAATAGGCTGGCCTTCTTCGTTCACTCTAAATCCCAGCAAAAACTTTCCGTCGGGCGATTGTAAAGTTTGTCCAAGCGTCGTCATAATCAGCAAAAACAAGCAAATTAAAAGCAGGCTAAGTTTCATTTTTTCATTTTACAGAAAAAGAATGAACCACGTACATAAAAATAAGCGGCACGAAATAAATTGAATTATTTCGTGCCGCTTCGCTGTTTTTTCAGCTTTTATTTTTAACTAAATCTCGACAAGGTCAATCTGCGCTTTTTGCAGCTTGCCCGAATAGTCGATGTAGAGCGATTTCCACTCGGAGAAAATGTCTAAAACCTGCGTTCCGGCTTCGCGATGACCGTTGCCCGTTCCCTTCGTGCCGCCGAACGGCAGATGAACTTCCGCGCCGATGGTCGCCGAATTGACGTAGCAGATGCCGGTGTAAAGTTCCTGCATCGCGTAAAAAGCCTGGTTGACGTCCTGCGTGTAAATCGCCGAAGACAAGCCGTAGCGCGTGTCGTTGACGATATCGATGGCTTCGTCCAAAGTCGAAAACGGAATGACGCACGTCACCGGCCCGAAAATTTCTTCCTGCTCGATGCGCATTTTCGGCTTAACGTCGGTGAAAACGGTCGGCTCGATAAAATACCCGTTTTTGTATTCGCCTTTGGTCAGACGATTTCCGCCGCACGCGAGCGTCGCTCTATCTTCCTTCTGCCCGATTTCGATATAGCTCAAAATCTTTTCCATCGCGGCCTGATTGATGACCGGCCCGACTTCGGTTCGCTCGTCGAGACCGTTGCCGACACGCAGATTTTTTACTTTTTCGACGAGTTTTTGACAGAATTTTTTATAAACCTTTTTGTGAACGACGAGCCGCGACGAAGCTGTACAGCGCTGGCCGGAAGTTCCGAACGCGCCCCACAAAGAGCCTTCGACGGCGTTGTCGATGTCGGCGTCGTCCATCACGATAATCGCGTTTTTGCCGCCCATCTCCAGGCTGACGATTTTATTTTGATTGGCGCACTGCTCGGCGATGACGCGTCCCGTGTCGGTCGAGCCGGTAAACGAAATCAGGCGCACGTCTTTATGATAGACAAGCGGCGCGCCGACATCTGCGCCGTGACCGTTGACGAGATTGACAACGCCGCGCGGAATTCCCGCTTCCTCGCACGCTTTTATCAGATTCAGGGCCGAAAGCGGCACGTCTTCGCCGGATTTGAGAACGACCGTGTTGCCGCACACTAAAGCCGGAATAAGTTTCCAAGACGGAATCGCCATCGGGAAATTAAACGGCGTGATAAGCCCGCAGATGCCGACCGGCTGGCGGACGCACATCGCAAATTTGTCGGGCATTTCCGCCGGAGTCGTAAAACCGTGCAGGCGACGTCCTTCGCCCGCCGTGTAATACGTGCAGTCAATCGCTTCCTGCACGTCGCCGCCCGCTTCTTTTAAAACTTTGCCCATCTCGCGCGTCATGTCGCGCGTAAAGCGGTCTTTGTTTTTACGCAGAATTTCGCCCAACGTAAAAAGAATTTCGGCGCGTTTCGGTGCGGGCGTTCGACGCCATTTGACGGCCGCCGATTTTGCCGCTTCGACCGCCGCGTTGACGTCTTCTTCGACGGATAACGGAAAACGCCCGATGACGTCCGACGTGTCAGCCGGATTGGTGTTTTCAAACCATTCGCCGGAAACGCTCTTTATCCACTCGCCGCCGATATAATTATGATAAGTTTTGCTTGATGTTTTTCTCGATTTTGCTTCTTTCGCTCTAGCCATATTTTCTAAGTCTAAAGTCGAAAGTCCCAAGTCTCAAGTCAGCAGAACGCGAATTGACTTGAGACTTGGGACTTTCGACCTGAGACTGTCTTTTATTGAACCGTAAACTGCACGATGCGCTGCTGCGCCGTTCGCGACTGGCGGTCGTAGCTCAAGATATGCAGAACGACGGCGTCGCCTTTTTTGAGGCCGCCCGCGATGTCGTTAAAAGTCTTGACGTCGTTGACCGAGACGCGGTTGATGCGCTGAATGACGTCGCCTTCGTTGAGCGCCGTGTCCATTCCGTTGGCCGCCTTGACGTCGGCGATATAGCTCGCCGGATTTATTTCCTTGACGATTAAGCCTTTTTCGCCTTCGAGCTTGTAAATCGCCGCGAGTTGCGGCGAAAGCTCAATCAACGTCAGGCCGAGCGGCTCAACCAGCGTTTTCGTCCCGTCAATCGGCAGCTTCTTCGGCGTTTCGATATCGGTCGAAATGCTGTTCGAAGGACGCTCGGAAAGCTTTATGAGCGCCGTTTTGCGTTCGAGCTTCGTGCCGACTTCACGCAAATAAACGACGTTGACTTCCTTGTCCGGCTGAGTCGAAGCGACTTTTTCAATCAAATCCTGCGCGCTCAAGACCTGCGCGCCGTTAAACTCGACGATGATGTCGTTCGTTTGCAGACCGGCGTTGGCGGCGGCGCTCGAACGGTCGCGAACGTCCGTGACAATCGCGCCCTTCGCTTCGGTCAAACCGTAAACTTTGGCAAATTCCGCTTTTACCGAGTCGAGAATGACGCCCAGATATCCGCGCCGCACTTTTCCGCTCGCGACAATCTGGCTGTAAACGCTCGCCGCTTCGTTTGAAGGAAGCGCGAAACCGATGCCGTTGTAATCGCCGGTCGAGGTCGCAATCTGCGAATTGATGCCGATGACTTCGCCGTTCATGTTGACGAGCGGGCCGCCGGAGTTTCCGCGATTTATCGCCGCGTCGGTCTGTATAAATTTCTGAAACGCGCTGCCGTTCGGCGTTTCGCGACGCGTTTTCGAGATGATTCCGGCCGTCACGGTTTGTTCGAGGCCGAACGGCGAGCCGATGGCCAGAACCCAGTCGCCGACTTCGACCGCGTCGGAATTGCCGAGCTTGATAAACGGCAAATCGCGTCCAGGCTCGATTTTCAAAACGGCCAAATCGGTTTCCTCGTCCGTTCCGACGATGCGCGCGACAAATTCTTCGCCCGACTGGAGACGCACGATAATCCGCGCGGCATCGTCGACGACGTGATAATTTGTCAAAATATAGCCGGTTTTATCGACGATAAAACCGCTGCCGATGGCCGCGCTCGGCCGCCGCGTCTGGCGACGCAGAAAATCCATAATGTCGTCGGATTCGCTGCCGCCGCTCGAACCGCCCGACGTGCCGCCGTTGCCTCTGACGGTCACGTCCTGAACTTTTCCTTTCGTATCGATATTGACGACTGCCGCTTCGACGCGCTTCGAAACTTCGGCAAACGACGCCGAAAGTTTTTCCGAAGTCGTGTTGCCCGAATTAGTCTGCGCAAACGAAATGTTTGCATTAATGCCGAAAACCAGACACGCAAAGGCAAGCGCGCTAATCAAACGCGCCGCTGCGCCCAAATTAATATTTTTCGATTCTTTATTATAACCGGTCATAAATTGCATTCCTTAAACTTCAAGATTCGGCAGGCGAACTTTGCACTACCGAATATAACACGAGAAACTCGCGGACTACGAACATTTTTAGATTTTTGAACTTTGGCCTTTGACCTTTGAAAAACAATCGAAAATCAAAGCTCAAAAATCATTTCTTTAATCCGCCGCTGATAATAACACTTTCATCACGCCTTTTTGTTCCGCCCGGTTCATCGCTTTGACTCCGTCGGCGAGCGAAAATTCTTCGCTGACTAAATGCTTGACATCGACCAGACCTTTTTTCAAAAGCTCGAGCGCCGGAGCGAAGCGCCCGCAGCGCGAGCCGACAATCGTTATTTCATCTACTACGACGCGCCACGCCTGCCAATTTGCAGTGCCGTGAAACGTCGATTTCAAAACGAGCTTTCCGCGCGGCTTGAGCAAATCGAGCGCGAGGTTAAAGCCCGACTCCGAGCCGCTCGCCTCGACGACGACGTCAAATTCTCTTTTCAATTTCAAAGCGTCTTCCAGAAGAACGCCTTCGATATTACGTCTTGCAGCGAGAATAAGTTTTTCGCGATGCTTTCCGACGAGTGAAACGTGTTGGGATTTTAAGACGATGGATTGAGCGCAAAGGTTGCCGAGTTTTCCGTCGCCGATGACGGCGACGCGCGTTTCGGGCGAAATCTCGATTTGCTCGGTGATGCCGTAGGCCGCCGCGAGCGGTTCGGTAAAGACGGCTTCTTCGTCGGAAATCTCGTCCGCAACTTCGAAAAGATTGGCGGCGGGCAGTTGCAGAAACTCGGCGTGCGCGCCGTCACGATTGACAATTCCGAGAACGGTTCGCGCGGGACAATGCCTCGAATCGCCGCGACACAATTCGCAGACGCCGCAGCCCGCGTTTATCTCACCGACGACTCTTTTTCCGACGAGATGTTTTGCATCGGGCGCTTCTTCGACGACACCGACGAATTCGTGACCGATTGTGCCTTCGAAATTGGCGTAGCCGCGCACGATTTCGACGTCCGTGTTGCAGATTCCCGATTTCAAAACACGGACGAGTGCCTCGCTCTCGTCGTCGGGCTTAGCGATTTCGGCGAGTTTTAATTCGTGGTTAAAAAATCTGAGTGCTTTCATAAATAAGCATTCTTAGATGTGTTTTCTAACTCATTTGCATTCCAAAATTTGTACTTTTCCCAATTGATACGGCCGAAACCAATTGTGATGAAGATTAATGTCCATATGACAACTATACTTTTATTATAGCTGGAAAGGATTGCTAGAAATTGAAGTACAATATTTATCCCAAGTAAGGAAAGCGATATTATCTCCCACCAAACAATCCATTTATACATACTCTTTTCTGATGTTTTGGAATTCTTTTTTTCTATGCTGTCCCAAATTAGATACAGTAGAATAAAAACCGCGTAACAAATTAAAATCATAAAAAGATTAGGCGGGGCAATATCGTTTTTCGAAGAATTTAAGGGGAAATGAAGATTCTGATAAGTGAAAAAGAGCCCTATTACAAAAATAAGGTCTAAAATAAACATCCACCATTTAAAATCGTATGTGAAATATATATATAAATAGTCGAATAAATAAAAGAAAGCAGTTATTAAAAGCAATACAAATTTTACGGTGTAACGCTCATCTTGGGTAAAAATGAATGTTAATATAATGTAGATAATATTACCCAAAATAGCAGGATAAATTAGTCCAATCATTAATTTTTTTAGAAAATTCTCACCTATTTTTTTTGATGTCATAGAATTCAATTCCAAAACGTAGGCGGCGTCACAACGGGGCGTGTGTTTTTCTTCGGTCGGGAGAAAGCCGTATTTTTCGTAAAGATGCGCCGCTTCCTTTAAGATTTTCGCCGTTTCGAGATAAATTTTTTTATAGCTGAGAGAGCGCGCCCGCGCAATCATTTTTTCGAGCATCAATTTGCCGTAGCCGCGCCCGCGCAGTTTTTTGTCGAAATACATTTTTCGCAGCTCGACGGTTTCGGCATCGAGCGGGTACAGACCGATTGAGCCGAGCAAATTGCCTTCCGCGTCTTCGAGAATTTCAAAACAGCCGCCGCGTTTTAGGTAATGCGTTTCGATGTCGCCGACGTCCGTGTCCGTTCCTTCCAAATCGAGCGGCAAATCGTAATCGCGCAAAACGCCGAAAACGAGGTTTTGAATTTTTTCGCAATCTTCGTTTGTCGCCGGACGGATAAAAATTTCGAAATCATCATTCATTCGTATAAATTGCGCCAGTTCTAGGTAGCGGACAATTTGAATCAATTTGAATCAGCTTTATCAATTTACAAAATCTGAACCGATTGCAAACGGCAGACTCTTTTACAGGCGGCCGGCGTCTTTTATAAATCCTTTTCGCCAGTGATGAACCAGCGGCTGCCGATTTTCGTCAGCTGAAACTGCGCGCGAACCGTCCCGACGCTGCGGTCGCCGGAGCCTTCGAACCGCCAGCTTTTATTAAAAACGGCGGTCGCTTTTTGCCCGCTCGCGTCGGGCGTCACGCGCATTCCGCTGATACTCACGTGAAACTCGTAATATTTGTCGAAAGCGGGCTTTTTATTGGCTCGAACCGTCGCCGAATTTGTGGTGCCGCTTCTGTAATAATAATCCAGGGTGGTGGCGTAATGGCCCATTACCGAATCGAGGTTGCCCGATTCCAGCGAGGCTTTCCACGCGTTCAATTCGCCGGAGACTTGCGATTCTATCTCGTCCGCGTCGATATCGGGCGTCGGCGTTTTTACATTCGCGTTTGAATTGCTGATTGTGCTGCTCGGCGAAGCGGTCGGTTTTGTATTGGAATTTGCATTGGAAACAGTCGCCGTCGGGAAATCCCTGTTTCCGATGTTTGCGACGTTTTTTCGATTGCCGAGAAAAAGCCACGCGCCGAAGCCGAGGCCGAAAAGCAGGAGCATCACAAAAGCCGTCAGCAAAACGGCCAGCGCCGTGCTCGATTTTTGCGGTGGCGGGGCGGCGTATTGCGGAACAAAGCTTGCCGGCGGACTCGTCTGCTGCTGCCGGTTTTGCGCCGTCTGTTTGAGCCTGACGACGGTTTCCGCCTCGGCGTCGTTAAAGGCGATGGTCGGCATCGACGAGTTTGCCAGCTCGACGAGCTGCGTTCCGTCCTGCAGGCAAAATTGCAGCGTGTCGTCGGCGTAATTGGTTTTGCAGCTCGGACAATGTTTCATAACTTTCGCGCTTTTCGCTAAAATAATAAACGAAACAACTGAAAACTGAAAACTGAGAACTGAAAACTGTTCTTATTTTCAGCTTTCACTTTTCACTTCTCACTTAATAATTTATACTTTCACAAGATTATTTAATGATAAGGTAAAAATAATGAGATTTAATATTATACAGAAAAGCTTTGCTCTCTTTTTGCTGCTCGCCTCGTCGCTGCTCGTTTTCTCGTGTCAAAATCAAGGCGCGTCAAGCGGCGAGCTCGGTCAGGCTTACGAAAAATTATTCAAGGCCGTAAAAAGCAAAGACGCGGAGCAGATTAAGCAGGTGATGTCGAAAAACTCGCTCGGTTTGGCCGAATTTGCCGCCAGCCAGCAAAAGAAATCCATCGAACAGGTTCTGGAAAATGGTTTTACGGCGACGACTTTTTCCGAAACTCTGCCGAAAATGCGCGACGAGCGCATCAAGGACGAATTCGGCGCCATCGAAGTCTGGAACGAAAAAGACAAGCGCTGGGAAGATTTGCCGTTTATAAAGGAAGACGGCGTCTGGAAATTCGCGATGGGCGATATGTTTAAGGGAACTTATCAAAAACCCGGACTCGGACAGGCGGTGCGCGAGCAGGAAGAAGCGAACAAAAACAACCCGAATCTCGTGCCGCAATCGCCGCCGATGAATCCGCCCGCAAACAGCATGGCGAACGCCAACGCGAACGTCAACACGGTTCAGGTGATGCCGATAAAACCGGCGCTCGAAAAACGAAAGGCGAAATGATAACGGCGCACCAAATCGAAGAAATTTTATCGCTTTACAAAAAACACGGCTGGAATTTACGCCGTGTTTTGCTTTCGGACGAGCTTCGCGTAAATTTCAACGAGCTGCTTCAGCCGCTTTTCGGCGGCGCGGAAATCGTTTCCTCGCCTTTTTTGAACGCGCTCTGGTTTTCGCGCGCGTCGGGCAAAACGGGCGAGACGTGGGAAATCAGGCATCTTTCGCCAACGCCTTTCGCCCTCGTACAGGTCTTTCCGAACGAGATGAGCGAAGACGAGCGCGAAGAAATCCGAAATGAAATGCAAACGCGTCTGGTAAATCAAACATCAAATCTTCCGGGCCGGAAATCGGAAAATTAATTTTCCGATTTCTATTTACAAACTCACAAATTTATTGCAAACTACGTTTGTTGAAATGACGATTAAAGATTTCGGTGCGCGAGTCGAAAGTGTTTGGGAAGGCTTGCGACCGATTACAAAAAAAATGTTAGTTGGAGCGCTTCAGGCAGGCAGCGTGAACTCTCTAACCGCTCAGACACAATTTTCTTACGACGCTCACGCCGATTGGGAACTCAGCCGACTGCTCTCGGCTCTCGACGAACAGGCCAAAAACGCGGAAGTAAAAAATGATGCCGCAAAGCTGCGCGAGATTCGCCAGCTGGCCGAAACGTGCGCCTCGGTTCTCGAATCGAAAACCGCGTCGGCGGAAGTTTTTATCCAGCTCGCGACGCGCACTCTGCAGCGCAACGATTTTCGAAAAATCGACCGGCTCGCAGACATTTTGAGCGAGCGCTTTTCGGCGGGCGAAATCGCCGAAATCATTCGCCAGACGGAAATGGCGCAGATTCGCGCCATCGCGTTTGAAACGCTCGCCCTGATGCCCGTCTCCGCGCTTTTGCCGATTTTGGACGATTCGATTTATTTCGAAATCGCCCGCAACGCGCTCGAACAGCAAGCCTTCGAATTCGAATCCGAAGAAGCGCGCGAAGTTTTGGAGCAGCTGGATATTGAAGAATTCGGCTAGGAAAATTTTTAACCACAGAGACACAGAGAGCACAGAGATTTTTAATATTTTTCTCTGTGCTCTCTCTGTGTCTCTGTGGTTAATTTATTCCGCTGAAATTGCCGACGCGCGAGTTTCTTTCAGACGGTGCGCGTAGAGCGGAAATTTTTCGGCGAGCTCCGCAACCTGCCTTTTAACTTTCGCCTGAACTTCTTCCGATTCTGACTCGCGCACGACCGAAGCAATCATCTCGGCGATTTTTTTCATCTCCGCTTCTTTCATTCCGCGCGTCGTCAAAGCGGGCGTTCCGACTCTTACGCCCGAAGCGACGAACGGCGAGTTGGTATCAAACGGAATCGTGTTTTTGTTGACCGTGATGTGAACGGCGTCGAGCGCTTTTTCCGCGACTTTTCCGGTAATTCCCTTTCCGTTCTCGAAAACGTCGATTAAAATCAGATGATTGTCCGTCCCGCCGGAAACGAGACGTAAACCTTGATTTTTTAATTCGTCGGCGAGCGCTTTGGCGTTTGCGATGATTTGCTGCTGATAAGCTTTGAAATCTTCGCGCAAAGCTTCGCCGAACGCGACGGCTTTGGCCGCGATGATATGAACGAGCGGCCCGCCCTGTACGCCCGGAAAAACCGCTTTGTTAACGTCTTTGGCAAATTCCTCGCGGCACAAAATCAAACCGCCGCGCGGGCCTCGAAGCGTTTTATGCGTCGTCGTCGTGACGTATTCGCAATGCGAAACGGGCGAAGGATGCAGTCCGGTCGCGACCAAACCGGCGATATGCGCGATGTCGGCCATGATAATCGCGCCGACCGAACGGGCGATTTCGCCGATTTTCTCGAAATCAATCGTGCGCGGATAAGCGCTCGCGCCGCAGACAATCATTTTCGGACGGGCTTCTTCGGCGGTTTTTCGAAGCTCGTCGTAATCAATCTGCTCGGTTTCCTTGTTTACTCCGTAATCGGAGACTTCGTAATTGATGCCCGAAAAATTCATCGGATGCCCGTGCGTCAGATGGCCGCCGTGCGAGAGATTCATTCCCAGAATCCGGTCGCCGTGCTGCAAAGACGCGAGAAAGACCGCCATATTCGCCTGCGCGCCCGAATGCGGCTGAACGTTGGCGTGTTCAGCGCCGAAAATTTCTTTGGCGCGGTCAATCGCCGTCTGCTCCACGACGTCGGCAAATTCGCAGCCGCCGTAATAACGCTTTTTCGGATAACCCTCGGCGTATTTATTCGTAAAAACCGAGCCCATCGCCTGCAACACGGCCTCGGACACGAAATTTTCCGAAGCGATTAATTCCAGACCGTTTGCCTGACGCCGAACTTCATTATCAATCGCCTCCGAAATAATCGGGTCGACTTCGGCTAAATTTGCATTAAAAGAATTGTTCATTATATTTCCTCAGATAAATTTTCTTTTTTACTTTTCCAATTCCGTAATTTTTTCAACTCTTCGTTCATGCCGTCCGCCTTCGAATTTGGCGTCGAACCACGCTTTGACGATTTTCGGGATTTCTTTTTCGGGAATGACGCGCGCACCGATTGAGAGAACGTTAGCGTCGTTGTGCTGGCGCGCCAGTCTCGCCGTTTCTTCGTTCCACGCCTGCGCCGCGCGGACGCCATCAATTTTGTTGGCCGCGATGGCGATGCCGATGCCCGAGCCGCAGACGACGATTCCCTGCTCGACTTCGCCCGAAGCGACCGCCCGGCCGACTTTCGCGCCGAAGTCGGGATAATCGACCGATTCGAGCGAATTTGTGCCGAAATCTTCGTATTCGACGCCGAGCTCGTCGAGCGTTTTCTTTAATTTTTCCTTTTCTTCAAAGCCTGCGTGGTCTGCGCCGAGTGCGATTTTCATTTTTTCTTTTTTCCTTTTTGTAGGAATTTTAATCCTTTCCGCCGAAAGAGTAAAACCCGGTTATTTAATCTTGCAAAACTGAAATTTTCCGGCGTTTCGAACTTTTTTTGTAAAAATTTTCGGCGAAAAATGTTAATTTAGAAATACAGAAACTTTACTTTAGGTTTTCCGAGCCTGACTTGAGCAGAAATTAAAATGCCCGATTCCAGAAGCCTGACAACCAGAGAAGTGGCGCGCCTGTGCCACGTCAGCGACGCCACCGTCAAACGTTGGGAAGACGACGGATTGCTCAAATCCGAGCGCACGAGCGGCGGACACAGGCGTTTTCGCGCCGAAGAAATCGCGCGTTTTCAGCGACGGCAGGGACTCGGCATAAAACGCTGTCACGGCGACGCTTCGATTCTGACGGCGACGGCCAGACGGCGCGATTTGAAATTGCTGTCCGGCTCGCCGATTTTTCACACTCTGCTCGGCGGCTGCGAGGAAGAAGCGGCCAATCTGCTCATCGGCGAATATCTTCAGGGAAAAGCGCTGGCGGAGATTTTCGACGATTTCGTCTGCCCGGCGATGCGTCAAATCGGCGAGCTCTGGTCGAGCGGCGAGCTGACCGTCACCGAAGAGCATCTGGCGACGCGCGCCGCCTGCAACGCCGTACACAAGCTCAGAAACGTCCTTCCCGTTCCCGAAACGTCGGGCGGCAGGCTGGCGATGTGCTGCGCCGTCGAAGACGATTTTCATGAGCTTCCGACCTTCCTGGTGCAGATTGTGATGGAAAACGAAGGTTGGGAGGTGGCGAATTTCGGCGCCAACACGCCGCTTTATTGTCTGGCGGAAGAAATTTTGCAGTATCAGCCGAAAATGATTTGTATCTCGGCGACGATTATCGACGATATCGAGCGCTTCTCGCGCGATTTCAAAAACTTTATCGAGCAGACCGAGCGGCTCGGAATCTCAATTGCGCTGGGCGGCCGGGCGCTTTCGGACAATCAAACGCGCCGGCGTTTCGCCGCCGGACATTTCGTCGAAACCTTTGCCGACCTCGCCCGATTCGCGCGCGACTTAAAAAATTAGCCGCGAAGAAACACGAAATTTCACCGGAATTTTAACTACAGAGACACAAAGTTCTTTAATATTTTCTCTGTGTCTCTGTGTGTCTCTGTAGTTAGTTTCCTAACGTGCTTTTTCGCGGCCGATTTCCTACGCGAATTAATTTTCGGCAACGATTCTCCGAAAATTCTGCATCTAGTCTTTCTGAACATCTTTTAATTGCCCGAAGTTTGTCTGATTCGGAGAAAGACTTTATAATTCGAGTGAAACCGCACTTTTGCCGCGAAATGAAATTTAATTTCTCCAAAATTTTAATTTTTACGATTTTGCTTCTCGCCTGTTCGCACGGCGCGTCGGGGCAGGATTTTCTGCCCGAGCTGGTCAAGCGCATCAAGCCTTCGGCGGTGGCAATCGAGACTTTCGACGCAAAAGGCGCGTCGCTCGCGCGCGGCAGCGGTTTTTTCATTTCGGCCGATAAAATCATCACCAATCGCCACGTCATCGAAAAATCGAGCCGCGTCGAAATTCATTTGATGAACGGCTCGAAATACACGGCAAAAGGCGTTCTGGCGATTGACGGCGAAGGCGACTTGGCGCTCCTTCAGGTCGATGTTCCGAAAGAGCTCGCGCTTCCCTTGCCGCTCGTGCAAAACGCGCCGCTCGAAGGCGAATCAATCGTCGTTATCGGAAATCCTTTCGGGCTCGAAGGCTCGGTTTCGAACGGCATCGTTTCGGCGGTGCGCGAAATTCCCGGCTACGGCAAAATCATTCAAATCACCGCGCCGATTTCTCCCGGCTCAAGCGGCTCGCCGGTCGTCAATATGCGCGGGCAGGTCATCGGCGTCGCGACTTTGCAGGCGGCCGAAGGTCAGAGCTTGAATTTCGCCGTTCCGTCCGAGAGAATTGCGCAGTTAAAATCGGGCGAGCTCCAGACTTTCGCATCGGTGACGGCCGAAACGCAGAAAAACAAACGCTCAATCGCGCAGAGCTTGTATTCGCAAGGCCTCGGAATTTTATCGCGCGACGATTACACGCGCGCGCTGCCTTTTTTTGAAAAAGCGGTCGATACCGACCCGAACTATGCCGAAGCGTGGTATCAGGCGGGCTTTTGCTACGGAATGCTCGGACGCCACGCCGACGCTCTGAAAGCATCCCGGCAGGCGGCGCGGCTTCGTCCCGAATGGGCGCAGAGTTTTGTAAATATCGGCGCGTCGTCTTACGCGCTCGGGCAATACAAAGACGCGGTCGAAGCTTATCGCCAGGTTATTAAGCTCGACTCGGACAATCCGGACGCGCAATACGCGCTCGGTCTTTCGCTCAACAAACTCGGGCGCAGCGACGAAGAAATTCTCGCTTACAAACGCGCTCTGACCATCAAACCCGATTTTCCGAACGCGCTCGAACAGCTCGGTCTGGCGTATTTCAAACAAAAACGCTTCACCGAATCGCTCGCCGTTTTTGACCAGTTAAAAACCTACAAACCCGACGCGAGAACTTATAATTATCTCGGCGAAAGCTTTTTTGAATTGGGACAGACCGAAGAAAGCGTCGGCGCTTTTAACAGCGCCGTCGGCTATAATCCGAATTTCGACCGCGCGCGATTTAATCTCGGAAAAGCTTATCTGAAGCTCGGCGACCGCGATTCGGCAAACATTCAATACGAAATCCTTCGCAGCACAAAATCCGATTGGGCTGACCGTCTATACGTTTTATTAAATCCTTAAAAGCTTAAAAATCAACCGGCGGGTCGTTGGCGTCTGCCGCCAGCCCGTGTTTGTCCGCTCCGCGCAAAACTCCCGTTTCGTCGATGTAATACGATTTTATTCCGGTTCGGCCGTATAATTCGGGAATTATCTGAATGTTGAATCGGGAAGGCGAATTCGGCGTCCAAGACGTCACAGTCATGGCCGAGGAATATCCGCGATAGCGATACGTCAGAGCAAAGCCGGTGGTCGCCAGATTGGTTTGAAAGAGCTGGCTCATCGTGCCGAAATTGCCCGCCCCGTAAGACGCCTGATATGTCACCTGCGCGGCGTGAATATTTCTGACCGACTGAACCGCGAGCCTTTCATTTTCCGAGCGCGTCGAAAATCCGCAGGATTCGAGAATCGGGTCGCTGTCGGTCGCCGCCCGTCCGCCTCTGTCGGCGCCGCGAATGTCGCCGCTTTCGTTCATATAAAACGACAAACGGCTCGCTGCCCTGACGGCCGGAACCGCCGTCAAATCGAACGACGATTGGAAAACGGTCGAGGCGGAATTGGCCGTCAGCGTAAAACGATAACCGTATCTCTCGCCCGAAGCGAGCGCCGGATCCAGCAAATCAGCCACATTCAAAAGCGTCAAAGTGCCGAAGTTTCCCGCGCCGTATGTCATCAAATAAGTCATCTCGGCCGAATGAATCGTGCGCATCGCGTGCATCACGAGGCGGTCGTTTGTCGATAATTGATTGACGACGAGTGAATCCGTTCGGTCTGATTTTTGATTGGAAATGTTTTGCGCAAACGTGTTAAGAGTGAAGATAAAAGACAGGACAAAAACTATTGCAATATGTTTTTTAGACATTTTTCGATTCTCCAAAGAGCAGTTTTTTTCGGGCGTTAAAGCCTTGAATAGTTTAGCAGGAGCAGCGATTGTTTTACAATGTTTTATTTAGTGAGCTATTTCCGACATGAGAGCCGTCAAAAAATTGTTCTGCACAATTTTATTGTTCGGCAGTTCTTCGTGCAGCTCGCAGAAAAACGTGGCGGCGACGGGAAACGATTTTTTAAAAATCGAGCTTTGCTTATTGTCCTGAGGAACGGTTTCGGCAAGCAAGGAGCGGCGTGTGACGCGCGTGTCGCCGGGCGCGAAAAGAATCCGGCTGACAACGTCTTTGGCAAATGATTTTCCATCAGCGTTTTTGAACGCGCGCGCGCTGAAGAGCGTCTGCGGCCGATTGTTCTGATTGTTTTTTATAATAATCGCTGCGTCGAGCGTCGGGTCGCAGTCGCTTCCGAAGGCTAAAAACGAAATTGACGCCGGCACCGCCGTCTCGGCGTCGAGCGCCTCGTGAAAGCGTTTTGCGCGATAGAGAACCGAAGCGAAATACTCGTCGAGCTGCGCGAGCGTAACGTCGGCAAATTCGCTTTTTTTGCCCGTTTTGCCTATCGCATTCGGCTGACCGGAAAATTTATCCAAAAACGACTGGCTCGCGTAAGCCGACCAGCCGTATTTTTTCCACGTCTCGGGATTATACAAATCGACTTCGAGCGGATTTAGATTTTCGTCGTAAAATTTTGCGGTTTTCTGGTGCGGCAGAAGCTGAAAAATTGCGGGCGACGTGATGACCGCCTCGGGGTTCAGATTATTTATATAAAAACCGCCGATGGTGTAGCCTTTGAGAATGACTTCGAGCGCCGTCATCGTACCTTCGTTCGGCGTTCCGAACATAAAAATTTTGTTAAAATGCCGCGCGCCCGCCCAATCCGGCGAAAATTTTTCGTCACCGGCAGGCAAATCTTCGTCGCCGTACATCGCCGCGTAACGCGCAATCAAGCCGCCCATCGAATGGGCGATGACGTTAAAGCGTAAATCGGATTTGCCGAGCTTTGTTTTTAATTCTTCGACTTTGCGAATCAGAAGCCGCGCGTTTTCGACATTGTCGCGCCGCCAGTCGTAAGCGAAAATGTAGTATTTATCGAGTCCTCCGGCGGCGACGTCGGGATTTTCCCAGTCGCCTTCAGTGTAGCCGCCGTAATTTTCCATCGCGTCGGTCAGAGCCTGATAAATCGAAAATTCAGGCAGAAAACGCGAAAGATTTACTTTTTTGACGATTCCTTTCGGAACTAAACTGTCACGGTTTTGCGCCAGATTCGGCGAAATCGGAAGGCTCAAGCCGTCGCCTTTGGCGGGCGACAAATTTACCCAGACCGGTTCTTTTGTTTCGGAATTTTCCAGCCTGCTTCCCAGAATTCCCGGAATTATGATGACCGGGCGCTTGCCTTTCTGCGTCTTCGTCGCGGCAAAAATCAGATTCAGATTCGGAACTTTTTTCCCGCCGCCGATGCAGCCGGAAAAACAGGCCGAAAACAGCAAAAGAAACGCGATGCAGGAATTTCTCGATTGACGAAGCATATTTATTTTAGCGGAAAGTGGAAAGTTTAAGAATTTTCTCTCATTTAACTTTTCACTTTTCACTATTTCTCTTCCCAGCGGCGATTTATCAAACTTGCGACAAAGCCCGCGCCGAAACCGTTGTCGATATTGACGACCGTCACGTTTGAGGCGCACGAATTGAGCATGCCCAAAAGCGCGGCGACGCCGCCGAAAGAAGCGCCGTAGCCGATGCTCGTCGGGACGGCGATGACCGGAACGCGCACCAGACCGCCGACGACCGAAGGCAAAGCGCCTTCCATTCCGGCCGCGACGATGACCACGCGCGAGTTTTGCAAAATTTCCCGCTCCGACAAAATCCGGTGAATTCCGGCGACGCCCGCGTCCCAGATTCTTTTGACCCGATTGCCCATCGTTTCGGCCACGAGCGCGGCTTCTTCGGCGACCGGAATATCGCTCGTTCCGGCCGTGACGACCGCGATTTCGCCCGCGCCCAATTCGGCTTTATCGCGAAAAACGCGAATCAACCGCGCCGTCTCGTGCCATTCGGCCTCAACGAAAACGTTTCGGATTTCGCCAAACGTGTCGGCGTCCGTCCGCGTAATCAAAACGTTGGGCGAGCGCGCGACAAGCCGCTCAAAAATTCCGACAATCTGTTCGCGCGTTTTGCCGGCTCCGAAAATCACTTCGGGAAAACCCTGCCGCGCGGCACGGGCGTGGTCGACGCGCGCGTAGCCTATGTCTTCGTAAGATAAGTTTTTTATCGCGCGAGTTGCATCGTCGGCGGAAATTTCGCCGCGCGCGTGCGCTTCAATTAGTTTTTTGATTTCTTCCGTCTGCATTTATCATTTATTATTGAACATTCAGCGTTAAATTGTCATAAACGATTATCGACAAAAGTAAAAAAAATATGGAATTGACCGTTGCAATCACAGGCGCGTCGGGCACGATTTACGGATTTAGAACTTTGCAGCTTTTAGCCGCGAGCGGCGCTTTGGAAACGATAAATCTGATTTTATCGGGTACGGCGGCGACCGTCGCGCAGGTTGAAATGGGCGTTAATTTGCGCGAGCCGACCGCCGAAAAAATCAACGAATGGCTCGGACTCGGGGAAAATTCAAAATTGATTCGCGTCTGGCGGCTCGATAATCTGGCGGCGAAACCCGCGTCGGGCTCAAACAAGCAGGCCGGAATGATTATCGCGCCGTGTTCGATGGGAACGCTCGGCGCAATCGCTTCGGGCGCGGGAGCTAATTTGATTCACCGCGCCGCCGACGTTTGTTTGAAAGAGCAGCGAAAACTCGTTTTGGTTCCGCGCGAAACGCCCTACAACCCGATTCATCTGGAAAATATGTTAAAGCTCGCGCGCATCGGCGTCTGCATTTTGCCCGCCAGCCCGAGCTTTTATCACAAGCCGAAAGCGATTGAAGATTTGGTCGACCATCTCTGTTTTCGCATTTTAGACCAGTTCGATATTCCGCACGCGCGCAAAACGCAATGGACGGGCGATGAAGTAAAGGAGAAATAGAACAGGATTTACAGGATAATTTGTTTACTAAAATCAAGATTCGAGTTTTATTTTAACAATGTAAATAAAAGGGTTTTTATCCTGTCCATCATGTTTCAATCTCCCTTGTAATAAAATTTATGAAGAGCACAGTCGAAAGATTTTCAAATCGCGTCGAAAATTACGTTAAATATCGTCCGAACTACCCGCGCGAGGTTTTGCGTTTGTTTGAGACGGAAATGAAGCTCGAAAAATCATCAAAGCTCGCCGACATCGGTTCGGGGACGGGGATTTCGGCGAAACTTTTTCTCGAAAACGGCAACGCGGTTTTCGGCGTCGAGCCAAACGCACGGATGCGCGAGGCGGCGGAGATGTTTCTAAAAGATTTTCCGAATTTCAAAAGCGTCGACGCGACGGCGGAAAACACGTCTTTGCCCGCGAATTCAGTCGATTTCGTCATCGCGGCACAGGCTTTTCACTGGTTTGACGCGGAGCGTACGCGCGCCGAATTTAAGCGAATTTTGAAGAAAAATGGCTACGTCGCGCTCATCTGGAACGAGCGCCAGCTTGATACAAACGAGTTTCTGCGCGATTACGAGCAGTTTTTGATTCGTTTCGGGACGGATTACGAAAAAGTCCGGCACGAAAATATCGGCGAAAAAATTTTAGCGGATTTTTTTCAGACGGAATTTTGCACGAAAACCTTTCAAAACGTCCAAACGCTCGATTTTTCGGGATTAAAGGGGCGGGCGCTGTCGTCTTCGTATATGCCGGCGGAAACGGATTTGCGCTTTGAGCCGATGGTTATTGACCTAAAACGCCTCTTTGATAAATACGCGGAAAACGGTAAAATACAAATTCTATACGACACCAATGTTCACTACTCGCAGATTTAATTTATGGAAGCAAGACCTGAGATAAAGACAATTACCGTTGCGCATTCGCCCGATTCGGACGACGCATTTATGTTTTACGGCCTGGCCACAAACAAGCTGGAAACCGACGGTTTGAAGTTCGAACACACCTTAAAAGATATTCAAACGCTGAACGAAGACGCGAAAAACGGCGTTTTCGACGTGACGGCCATCAGCTTTCACGCCTACGCTTATGTTGCCGACAAATACGCTCTTTTGCCGCACGGGGCGAGCATCGGCGACAAATACGGCCCGATTGTCGTTTCAAAAGAGCAGTATAAACCCGAAGACATCGGCAAACTGAAAATCGCCATCCCGGGCGAATTGACGAGCGCCTTTCTCGCTTTGCGGATTTACAATCAGGATTTCGAATACGTGATTGTTCCGTTTGACGAGATTATCGACGCCGTGCTCAACGGAAAGGCCGACGCCGGGCTTTTGATTCACGAAGGACAGCTTTTTTATAAGCAGATGGGCCTCAAAAAAGTTCTCGATTTGGGCGAATGGTGGCACGAGCGAACCGGTTTGCCTTTGCCGATGGGCGGCAACGCCATCCGCCGCGATTTGGGCGAAGATTTGATGCGAAAAGTCTCGAAACATCTTCACCGAAGCATTATGTATTCGATGGAAAACCGCGAAGACGCGCTTTCCTACGCGATGCAGTTTGCCCGCGATATGCCTACGGAATTGGCTGATAGATTCGTCGCCATGTGGGTTAACGATTTGACGCTCGATTACGGGACGCGCGGCCGCGAAGGCGTCAAGCGTCTGCTTCAGGAAGGATTCGACAAAGGAATCATCAAAAATAAGGTCGAAGTCGATTTTGTCGAATAAAATAGGTCGCAGGTCAAAAGTCGAAGGTCGAAATTCAGTTTGACCTTCGACTTTTGACAATTCTTTCAACAAAGCTTTGTCAACTTTTCCCGCGCTTTTCGCATCTATTGTTTAGTTTCCGAAACACAAAGGTGCAATTAATGAAAAAAATATTCGCTGTCAGTTTAATAATTTTCTGCTTGTCTGTTCTCTCTGTTTTCGCTCAGACTTCAACCGTTACCAGATTTGATTTGAGCCAGCCGGAAATCGACCGCATCATCAAAAAATTTACCGAAAACGAAGCGCATTTTCGCGGCGCGCTGACGAATTATGTCTTTAATCGAAGCGTCACGCTGCAAACGCTCGGCATGGGCGGACAAATCACGGGGCTGCTCCGGCGCGATTCGTTTATGTCGCTGACGCAGAGCGGCGAGCGTCTCGAAAAAGTTACGTTCAATCCGGTTTCGACCTTACCGCTCGGCTTTGTAACGGCCGAGGATTTGGAAGACCTAGGCGGCGTAACTCCTTTTGCATTAGAGCCTTCGGTCGTCAATCTATATAATTTCGTCTATCTCGGCAAGGAAAAAATTGACGACCTCGATTTGTATGTTTTCGAAGTTTCGCCAAAGGTCATTCCCGACCCGAAAAAATCGAAACAGCGGCTTTTTACCGGCCGCATCTGGGTTGACGATAAAGATTTGATGATTGCCAAATCAAAAGGCAAAGGCGTTCCCGAAACAAAAACGAACAAATTTCCGGTGGTCGAAACGTGGCGCGAAAATATCGACGGCAAATACTGGTTTCCGTCATATGCCAGCTCGGACGACGAGCTGCTTTTTGAAAACGGCACGTCGGTAAAACTCAAACTTCGAGTCAAATATACGAATTACCGGCTCGGCCATACCGAAGTGATAATCGGCGACGACGCTGAAGAAGTAAAAGACGACGCCAAACCGACGCCGACGCCAACGCCTGCGCCGACCAATACGCCGCCGAAAAAGCCTTAACTAGTGGAGAGTTGATAGTTGATAGTTTTTATGTTTTTAACTATCCGCTATCCGCTATCAACTCTTTTGCAATCGCCGCGCGCGTTTGTCTGAGCAGCTCCATCAAATTTTCATCCGAAAAATCTTTTGTCTCAATCGGCGCAAGCAAAACCATCTCAATCGTTCCCGGAAACAAAACGCCGGTTTTTTTGCCCATCATCCAGTCCGTGTTTTTGATGGCGACCGGAATAATCGGCGCATCCGTCTGCAAGGCGAGATGAAACGCGCCTTTTTTAAATGACAAAAGCTCGCCCGGCATCGCGCGCGTGCCTTCGGCAAAAACGCCGAAAGAATAGCCTTGTCTCATCACTTCGCGCGCTTTTTCCATCGACCGCTGAGCGCGCTCCGGGTTCGTCCGGTCAATCGCAATGATGTTGACATAGCTCATTCCCGGCCCGAGAACTGGCGCTTTCAATAATTCTTTTTTTGCCACGAGTCCCATCTGTTTGCCCGCGTAAAAAAAAAGCGCGGCGGTATCGAGATACGAGCGGTGATTAGATATAAAAACGTAGGTTCTATCCTGCTCTAAATTTTCCAAACCTTTGACCTCGATGCGCGCGCCGCACGCTTTGAGCCACGTTTTCGCGCCGAATTCGGCTACCGGATAAAGCCACATTCGCCGGTTGATAAGCGCCAGAAAAATCAACGACGGCGCGCCTAAAACGAGCAGCAGGAGAGAGGCGACAAACCAGCACCACCAGTAACGAAGTTTGCCGACGGCGCGCGATTTGTTAGACTTTTTAATAGGAAAAGTCATTTTCCTGTTTTCCCGAATCGCTTCTAAGGAAAGGTTTTGCATGATTATTAGTCTAAAGTCAAAAGCTCAAAGTTCAAAATCGGTGGCCAGTTGTTTTGTTTGCCGCGCGGTCGTTTTACTGTTTACTGCCCTCTGCCTATCGTCAACTGTTTTCGCTCAAAACGTGCCGTCGCCGAAATCGGTTCTCGGTTTTCAGCCGACCGATGACCGGACGATTGCCGACTGGGGGCAGATAAACGATTATTTTACAAAGCTCGACGCCGCGAGCAACCGCGTGACGGTCAAGGAAATCGGCAGGACGACGCTCGGCAAGCCTTTTATCGTCGCTTTTATTTCGTCGTCGCAAAACATCAAAAATCTCGAAAAATACCGCGCAATCAACGCTCGGCTGGCCGACCCGCGCACGATTAAAAACACGGAGGAGCTCGAAAATCTCGTCAAAAACGGCAAAACCATCGTCTCGATTTCCTGCTCCATTCACTCGACCGAAATCGTCGCCTCGCAGATGTCGATGAATCTCGCCTACGAGCTGGCGACGGCAAAAGACGCGGAAACCGAGGAAATACTCGACAACACGATTCTGCTGCTCATTCCGTCTTCAAATCCCGACGGCATCGACATCGTCGCCAACTGGTATCGCAAAACTCTCGGCACGAAATCCGAAGGCACGTCGCCGCCGGAGCTTTATCACGCTTATGCCGGACACGACGACAATCGCGATTGGTTTATGCTCAATCTGAAAGAGACGCAAAACGTGACCAGGCTTTTCTGGCAACAGTGGTTTCCGCAGATTGTTTACGACGTGCATCAGATGGGACAAAACGGCGCGCGCTTTGTCATTCCGCCGTTTTTCGACCCGCCGAACCCGCGCATCTCGCCGATTATTTTGCGCGAAGTCGGGCTCTTGGGCTACAAGATGGCGGCCGATTTGGAGGCCGCGCGCATTGCCGGGATTGCGACCAACACGACTTTCGATACGTGGTGGCACGGCGGCTTTCGCTCCGCTCCTTATTTTCACAATTCAATCGGCATTTTGTCTGAAGCTGCCAGCGCGGATTTGATGTCGCCGACGACGGTTACGCGCGAAAAAATGCAGGCTTTCCGGCGCGAGCGAGGGCTCAACTCGCCGCTCGAAAACGCGACGAATTTTCCCGACGTCTGGGAAGGCGGGCTCTGGCGCGCGGCCGACATTGCGCGCATCGAGACGATTGCCTCGCGCTCGCTTTTGCAGATGGCGGCAAAATTTCGCCCGCGTTATTTGCGGAATTTTTACGAGCTAGGCCGCGAAAATCTGGACAGCAAGCCGGACGAGCCGCAGGCGTTTATCGTTACGGCCGGGCAGCCGAATGCCGAGAGCGTTTCGCGTTTTCTGGAAATTCTGATGTGGCAGGGCGCGGAAGTTTTTCAAATGACGCGTGAATTGGAAGTCGCGCAGGAAGAGCAAAACCGAAACGACTTTCACGAAATTCCGCTCGGAAGCTTTCTCATTTTTACGAACCAGCCGCAGAAAAGAAACGTTTTGAGCCTTTTTGAAAAACAGGTTTATCCGAATCGCGTCAACGCGGGCGGCGAGGCCGAAGTTCCATACGACGTCGCGGGCTGGACTCTGCCGTTGCAGATGGGCGTCGAATATCTGGCGGCGTGGCAGATAAAAGATTTGGCCGGGCAGCAAAATACTCTGAAACGCGTGGAAAACATCAATCAGGCGCGCGCCGTTTTGAATCTGAATCCGAACGCCGAATCTTTCGCCAAATTTCCGAACCCTTTAAAATCGAATCCGAAAATCGGGCTTTACAAAGGCTTTACGGCTTCGATGGACGAAGGCTGGACGCGTTTTGTGCTCGATACTTTTCAGATTCCCTTCCAGTCAGTTTCCGACTCAGATTTCCGGCAAAATCGCTTGAATTTTGACGTTATAATTTTGCCCGCCGACAGCGAAAACTCGATTGTCAAAGGCTTGAGCAGTGAGCGCTATGCGGACGAATTTGCGGGCGGCATCGGCGACGAAGGAGTTGAAAACTTAAAAAAATTCGTCGAAGCGGGCGGAAAGCTAATTTGTTTTGACGATTCGTGCGAGCTTATTATCAAGCGGTTTAATCTGCCTTTGAAAAACGTTTTGAAAAACCTGAAGCGAAACGAGTTTTATAATCCCGGCTCGATTGTCCGCTTAAACGTCGATACGGCGAATCCGCTCGCCAGGAACTTAAAAAAGGAAACGGCGGCTTATTTTATCGAAAGCTCGGCGTTTGAAATCGAAGATAAAACGCGCGTTAAATCGGTCGCCGATTACGCCGGCGCCAGCGCTCTGCTTTCGGGCTGGATGCTCGGCGAAAAATATCTCAGCGGAAAATCCGCGCTCGCCGAAACCGCTTACGGCAAAGGCAAAATCATTCTTTTTGCCTTTCGCCCGCAGCATCGAGGCCAGACGTTCGGAACGTTTCCGTTCATTTTTAACGCGCTCGAAAAATAAAGATTAAAACAGAGTTTAATCGCTATTCAATAGAAATTTTCTTTCCGGTTAAAGCGCGAGGAGTTGTGATTTTGATAAAATTCAGCTTATGAACGCTGAGACGCAATGCGTCAAAAACAATCTCGGTTTGGTCTGTATCACGACTTCGGACGAAGTGCGTTATAAAACTGTCACGCGCAAAGCGCTTTTGCAGATGGACGAGACGGCGCAGGCGGAAAAGCTGCGCTCGATTTACGCCGCAAATATCGGAATACTGCAAAAAGCGATTCGATTTTGCGCGGCGCGAGCGATACGGCTTTATCGAATGACTTCGGCGCTTTTTCCCTTCTCCGACGAAGCGCTGGGCGCCCGAATTTTAGAAACGCAGTTTGCGCCGGCGCTCGCCGAAATCGGTGCGGGCGCGCTCGCCGGAGGCTTGCGTCTAGTGCTTCATCCCGACCAGTTCGTCGTTTTAAGCTCGGATTCGAACGACGTTATTGCAAACAGCGTCAAAATTTTAAAAATGCACGCCAAAACGATGGATTTGCTTATGCAGCCGCGCTCGGAATGGGCGGCGATGAACATTCACGGCGGAAAATCCGGCCGCATCGATAAATTGGTTGCGACGGTCGAAAGCCTGCCCGAAGAAATCCGCTCGCGCATCACGTTTGAAAACGACGAATACGCCTACAGCTCAAAGGAAATTTTGGAAGTCTGCCGCCGCGCGCGCGTTCCGATGGTTTTCGACGCGCATCACCATGTCTGCCGTGAAGGGCTGGAAGATTACAACGATAAATCGGTTGCGGACGCGTTCTGGGCGGCGCGCGAAACGTGGGCCAATCCCGCCAATCAAATGGTTCATATCTCGAACGGGCGCGAAAAGTTCGGCGACCGCGCGCACAGCGATTTAATTTCTGCGATGCCCGGCGTTTTCCGCTTCGCTCCGTGGATTGAAGTCGAGGCCAAACACAAGGAAATCGCGATTGCCAGATTACAGAAAGATTGGCTCAGATAGATTGAAAGAGAATGGACAGGATAAATTGTTTTTAAATTTAAGATTCAAGTTTTACTTTAAATCTTTAAATAAAAAAGTTTCCATCCTGCCTATCCTGTCCATCGTGTTTCAATTTTCTTCTCTATCTAATTCGTCTGTGTGGTAAAATTTATCGTTATGCTTGCACGCCTTGTTTTCTTATTTTTACTTTTCGCTTCGTTCATATCTACAATTTCAGCCGCCGAGACCGAATATTTGTATATGACGGGCGAGCCTTTAATCCGCATCGGTCTGTCGACCAACGCGCGCTCGGTTTCGATTGCGACGACCGACTCGCAGCTCGTCGCGGCGTCTCCGGACGAGCCGAACAAGCTGCTGGCGACGACGAGCGTTTCCATCACGGCGCGCGCTTATCGCCCGCCGGAAATCGAGATTTATAATTTCGAGATTCCGAATATCGAAACGCAAATCGAGGCCGACTCGACGGCCGGCGACATTCGCGAAACGACCGGCGAAAAGACGTTTGTCAGCATCGATGCGGCGACCGGAAAATGGCGCGTGCGCATCGGCGAAGCGAAGGAAATCATCGAGGAAGCAAATCAATTCAAAAACGGTCTGGCCGAAAAGGGTTTTGACGACGTGGTCATCGTCACCGAAAAAAAAGTGCAGCCGTCGGACGACGCCGTCGCGCTTTCGGAGCAGTTGAAAAAAGGCGGAAAAACCGAGGTGCGAAGTCTCGTCAAACCGACCGGCTCGACTCAACCGACCAACACGAGCCAGCCGCTCGACACAAATCTGCGCGAAGTCATCGTCAACGGCAAAAGCGAAATCGCAAAATTTTCGTCGCTCAAGCCGGTCGCCTTCGGCTCGCTCAACGAGCGCGCCGTGCCGGTCAAGTTAAACGGCAAATCGTATCGCGGAAAAATCGAGGTTTTCGTCAATTCGCGCGGAACTTTGACGGTCGTCAACGTCGTGCCGATTGAAGACTATCTTTTGGGCGTCGTGCCGCGCGAGCTCGGTTTGCCGTCGCTCGAAGCGGAAAAGGCGCAGGCGGTCGCGGCGCGGACTTACGCCATCGCCAACCGGGACGGCTTCGGCTCGCAGGGGTTTGATTTGCTCCCGACCATCTATTCGCAGGTTTACGGCGGCGTCTCGGCGGAAACTTCGATGGGAACCGAGGCCGTTTCGCAGACGCGCGGCATCGTTGCGACCTACGACGGAAAACCGATAAACGCGCTGTACACATCGACCTGCGGCGGGCGAACGGAAAACTCAGAAAACATTTTCGAATTTGCCGAGCCGTATCTGCGCGGCGTCGAATGCTCGCTCGAAGGGCGCAAACATTTCGAGCCTTTTATGATAAAAACGGTGCGCCAGCCGGCCAAGCTGCGCGACGAGCAAAATCTGGAATTAGCGCGCACGATGTCGCTTTTCGCCGCCGTCGGCGGTTTTCAATTAAATACTTTGCAGATGACCGACGAATGGTTCGAGGACGCGCCGACGCAGAGCGAGCTTTCAAACTGGATGAATCAGCTCGCTTCGCACTTCGGCAAAACCTTCCCGAACGTGACGAAGGATTCGGCCAAGCCCTTGGAGCTGGCGCGAATTTTATCGACGATGATTTACGGTGAAAATTACGCCAACACGCTTTTGTCCGACGCCGACATCGGCTATCAACTGACGTTTGACGACGCCGCGGAAATCCCGAAAGAGCGCCGCGCCGACGTCGCAATCCTGCTGCGCGACGGCTGGTTCGCGATTTATCCCGATTTGACCATCAAGCCGAACAAATCATTTTCGCGCGCCAAGATGCTCCAGTTAATCAAGCAGATTTACGATAAAAAGAAATGGATGCCGAGCCTGCAAAGCGGCGTCACCGAAGCGACCGAAAACGGTTTGTTAAATCTGCGCGTCGGCAAAGGCAAAAGAAGCGTCGCCATTCGACCGGACGTTTTTCTTTTCCGGCAGTTCGGCGAGCAGTTTTATCCGATTAGAGAAACCGCGCTCGTCGGCGGCGAATCGGTAAATTTTCAGACGGACGCCTCGGGCGCGGTAATTTATCTTGAAATCAAACCCGCCGACACGACCGTCACGGCCGAAAAAATGTCGCCGTTTACGCTCTGGAACACGTCGCTTTCGCCTTCGGCCGTTCAGTCGCGTCTCTCGCGCTACGTCCGCGGGCTCGGCTCTCTGATTGACGTAAAAGTCGCCCGTCAAGGCTATTCGCGCCGCGCCGTCGATTTGGAAATCGTCGCCTCAAACGGCACGTTTCACCTCAAGGGCGGAAAAATCCGCTCGGCGCTGCGTCTCCGCGAACAGCTTTTCGTCATCAATAAAAGCTACGCGGGCGGGCGCGCGACTTCCTACACATTCACCGGACGCGGCTGGGGACACGGCGTCGGCATGTGCCAGTACGGCGCTTACGGCCTCGGCAAAATGGGCGTCAAATACGATGCGATTTTGAAACATTATTACACCGGAATCGATTTGACTAAGGCTTATTAATGGCAAATGAAATTATCTCATACATGGAGATGTGTATTCGCGAGAAAACATCTCTCCAACGCGGAATGAATTTTCGCATCGGTAGAAGTTATTCAGTTATTTTAATGTCAACGCGTAAAAATGCGCCTTATAAAGACGAAATTATCGAAGATGGAACTGTTCTGATTTATGAAGGACACGACATTCCCAAAAATCCTTATAATCTTAATCCAAAAGAAGTCGACCAATCTGAAAAAAATTTTACAGGCAGCTTAACGCAAAACGGAAAATTTCACAAAGCGGCGCAAGATTATAAAAATAATTTGCGTGCTGCCGAACTCGTAAAGGTTTATGAAAAAATTCGAGACGGAATTTGGTCATACAACGGGATTTTTGAATTAATAGATTCGTGGATTGAAAACGACAGCCAAAGACATGTTTTCAAATTCAAACTCGTTGCCATTGAAGATATTGATTTAACTTCTGAAACAATCGAACTCCACGAACGGAGACGAATTATTCCAACCGAAATAAAACTCGAAGTCTGGAAAAGAGACGAAGGAAAATGTGTCGAGTGCGGAGCTAAAGATGAATTACACTTTGACCATATTTTGCCGTTTTCAAAAGGCGGGACTTCAATCAAAACGGAAAACGTTCAGCTTTTATGCGCGCGGCACAATCTAGCTAAGAGCAACAAGATAATTTAGCTGTCATAAATTCAAAATCTACTATGAGATTTTCCCGCAAACAAATCATCGGCTCGCTCATCCTTCTCGGCGCAATACTGCTGCTCGCAATTATTAGGCTTGTAATTTCTCCGGAGTAAATTTCATCACAGAGACACAGAGGCACAGAGAAAATTAAAAAATCTCTGTGCCTCTGTGGTTAGAATTTTCTATGCTTTCGGTTTGTCGCTCATATAAAACGTGATTCGCCCGCCGCCGATAATTTCGGCGTGCGTCAGGTAGTTTCGATTGAGCGTCTGCCCGTTGACGACGACTTTTTCGACGTAGACGTTTTTGTCCGATTGATTCATCGCTTCAATCGTCAGGGTTTTGCCGTTTTCGAGTTTCAAAACCGCCGTTTTTACCGCCGGGCTGCCGAGCGCGTACTGGTCGGACGCGGGTGCGACCGGGTAAAATCCCAAAGAACTGAAAAGATACCACGCCGACATCTGACCGCAGTCGTCGTTGCCACCGAGGCCGTCGGGCGACGCCCTGTATTGATTTTTCAAAATCATGCGCACGCGCTCCTGCGTTTTCTGCGGCTCGTCGGCCCAGTTGTAGAGATACGCGACGTGATGCGAAGGCTCGTTGCCGTGAATGTAGTTTCCGATAATTCCGTCGCGCGTGATGTCCTCGGTTTCGGCGAAAAACGAATCGGGCAGCTGCATCGTGAAAAGCTCGTCGAGATGCGCCGCAAATTTCTTTTTGCCGCCCATCATCCGAATCATCTCGTCGGGATTATGCGGAACGTAAAGACTGTAATTCCACGCGTTTCCCTCGATAAATCCTTGCCCTTCGGTTTTCAAAGGGTCGAATTTCTCGCCGAATTTGCCGCTCGACAGCTTCGGGCGCATAAAGCCGACCGACGAGTCGTAGACGTTTTTCCAGTTTTCCGAACGCTTGATAAATTCGTTGTAAATTTCCGTCCGGTTCAGCTTTTTCGCCATTTGCGCGATGGCCCAGTCGTCGTAGGCGTATTCGAGAGTTTTCGATACGGACGAGGAATTTTTGTCTTCCGGCACGTAGCCGAGCGACATATAAAATTCCAGACCGTCGTAATATTTCGTCCGCGCCGTCTGAACCGAAGCGTCGAGCGCTTTCTGGGCGTCGAGGCCTTTGATATTGCCTTTGACGACGGCGTCGGCGATGACCGAAACCGAATGATAGCCAATCATGCACCAGTTTTCGTTGGCGTAATGCGACCAGACGGGCAGCATTTTGTGCACGCTCTGGTCGTAATGCGCCATCATCGATTGAATCATATCGCGGTTGCGCGCGGGCTGTACGATGTTGAAAAACGGGTGCAGCGCGCGATACGTGTCCCAGAGCGAAAACGTCGTGTAATTGGTAAATCCTTTGGCGTTATGCGTGTTCTGGTCGAGGCCTTTATAATTGCCGTCCGTGTCCATATAAACGGTCGGCGAGAGAAACGTGTGATAAAGCGCGGTGTAAAAATTTACTAAATCGTCTTTCTTTTCGGCGGTAACGGCGATTTTTCCGAGCTCTTTGTTCCACGCCGCCTGCCCTTCGCGTTTTGTTTTTTCAAAATCCCAGTGCGGAATTTCCGTGTTTAGATTTTTCATCGCGCCATCGGTCGAAACGGGCGAGAGCGCAAATTTTACTTTGATTTTTTCGTCTTTCGCGGTTTTGAAATCAAAAAAGGCGCGAATCTGCTTGCCCGCCGCTTCGGGGAAATTTTTCGACTGGTCGAATTTGCGCCAGAAGCCGCGATAAGTCTGCGTCTCGAAATTTTTGAAGCCGTAATTCGTAAAAGGCTTGGAAAATTCCATCGCAAAATAGACGGTTCTGGTTCGCGCCCAGCCGTTTGTCTGGCGGTAGCCGACGACGGTGTGGTCGTTTTCAACTCTTACAAAAGTCCAGACGTTTTTATCGTCGTAGTTGTAAATTCCGTGCATTAAATCGAGAATGATGTGCGCGCTGTCGGATTGCGGGAAAGTGTATTGATGAAAGCCGACGCGCGTCGTCGTCGTCAGTTCCGCCAGAATATTGTCGTCGTCGAGCCGGACGCGATAATAATTCGGCTCGACCGTCTCGCTGTCGTGCGAAAAGGCGGAGCGAAAACCGCTTTTCGGATTATTTTTGTCGCCCGGCTCTAATTGCAAATCGCCGACGGTCGGCATAATCAGAAAATCGCCCAAATCCGAATGTCCCGTGCCCGAAAAATGCGTGTGCGCGAAACCGACGATGGTTTTATCGTCGTATTGATAACCGGCGCAGTATTTGTAAACGTCCGGGTTGTATTTTCCATTTATGAGATACGGCTGATTGTCCGTGTCGGGCGAAAGCTGGACGGCGCCGAACGGCACGGTCGCGCCGGGAAACGTGTGTCCCATTTTCCGCGTGCCGATGAGCGGATTGACGTATTGAATGTAATTTTGCGCGAATAAATTCGCTTGCAGAGCCAGAAGGACGAAGCAGACAAAAACTTTTTTCATATTCGGAGTTTCCAGAAGACAGCTAAAAATACTATATTCTTTGTTCCGAAAATTGACAAAGATTCCTAAAAATTATGAGCCGACAAATTCAAATCAGACGATTGACCACGCACGATTGTCAGGCGATTGCCAAAGCGTTTCTAAAACAGGACTGGCATAAACCGTCCGAGCAGTTTGAGAAATATCTGGCCGAGCAGGAAAGCGGCGAACGCGTCGTGCTTGTGGCGGAATTTGAAGACGAATTCGCGGGTTATCTGACGATTATTCAAAAATCGAAATATCCGCATTTTCGGCGAGAAAACATTCCCGAAATCAGCGATTTTAATGTTTTAATCAAATTCAGAAGACGAGGCATCGGCGCGGCTTTGATGGACGCGGCGGAAAATCTGATTGCCGAAACGTCGAAAATTGCGGGCATCGGCGTCGGTCTGACGCACGATTACGGCGCAGCGCAGCGTCTTTACGTCAAACGCGGATATATACCGGACGGAAACGGAATTTTTCAAGGAGATAATTTTTTGAAATACGGCGACCGGATAATTGTCGACGACGATTTGACATTGTGGCTGACTAAAAGTTTATCGAAATCTTAAAACAAAAAGCCCTCGTTATACTGCCCGCCCGCAAAAACTTTTTTATCATTACTTTGGGTAGTAATTTTTGCGATTGCGAAAATTTTCCTTAAACTGTTTAAGTGCCGGACGAAAAATCTGAAAAAAACATCTACGCCATCGCGGGCGCGACCGCTTCGGGCAAAACCGCGCTCGGCGTCGAATTGGCTTTAAGATTAGGCGGCGAGATTATCAACTGCGATTCGGTGCAGATTTATCGCCGAATCGAGATTGCGACCGCCAAGCCGTCGGAAGAAGAAAAACGCGGCGTCCGGCATCATCTGATTGATTACGTCGCGCCCGAAATCAACTACACCGCCGCCGACTGGGCGCGCGATGCCGCCGAAAAAATCCGCGAAATCGAAGCGCGCGGACGCATTCCGATTCTGGTCGGCGGAACGGGTTTTTATCTGAACGCTTTGCGCCGGCCTTTTTTTGAAAGCCCGAAAACCGACGAAAATTTAAGAGAAAAATTACGCCGCGTCAAAGAGCAAAAAGGCGCCGGGCATTTGCACAAAATTCTCCAAAAAGTCGATAAAGCTTCGGCCGAAAAGCTTTTTCCGCGCGATTACGTGCGCACGATGCGCGCGCTCGAAGTTTTTTTTCAAACCGGAAGACGCCTTTCGGAAGTTCAGCCGAAACGCGAAAAGCCGCCCGAATTTGCCGGAAGAATAAAGATTTTCGTGTTAAATCCGCCGCGCGCAGAGCTTTACCGGAGAATCAACGAGCGCGCCGAAATTCATTTTGAAAAAGGCCTCGTCGCAGAAGTCAGGAATTTGCGAGAAAGCGGTCTGCGCGACGACACGAACGCGCTCGGCGCTCACGGCTACCGGCGCGTCTGCGAATTTTTGCGCGGCGAGCGCACACTCGAAAGCGCCGTCGAGCAGACCAAGCAGGACGTTCGAAATTATGCCAAACGCCAGATGACATGGTTTCGGCGCGAACAAGACGTCATCTGGCTCGAAGGCTTCGGCG
This sequence comes from Pyrinomonadaceae bacterium, assembly GCA_036403235.1. GTDB lineage: Bacteria > Acidobacteriota > Blastocatellia > Pyrinomonadales > Pyrinomonadaceae > JBGTFE01. The sequence continues at coordinate 41,967 of DASWRI010000038.1, forward strand.
ACGATAAAAAAACACAGGAGACGCTTTGGGAAATTATAAAAACTGAAAGCTGAGAACTAGGAACTGAAAGCCAGGTTCGTCAGTTTTCAGTTCTCAGTTTTCAGTTTTCACTTAAGTCCCTCTTTTGTGAAATTTTTCTTGTATGTGAAAACAAATTTGCTATAATCAATGTGCAATTACAAATCTATGTAAATAAAAGAGAAAATGTTATGGAAAAACCAACTGCCCAAAACATACAGGATGCGTTTTTAAACACGGCCCGGCGTGAAAGATACAACGTCATCATCCATTTATTACACGGCGCAACACTTGCGGGCAGAATCAGAAGTTTTGATAAATTTTCGGTATTGCTCGACGTCGGCGGACAGGATTTTTTGATTTTTAAACACGCTATTTCGACCGTTTCGCAGGAGCGACAGGACAGACGGAAAATCGATTCGGAATAAAACATTTTGCGCGGGAAATTTATAACTTTTGAAGGAATAGACGGAAGCGGCAAATCAACGCAGCTCAGAATGCTTGCCAGCGAGCTTCGTTATCGCGGGTTTGATGTATTAACGACGATGGAGCCGGGCGGAACGCCGCTCGGACGCCGCCTGCGCGAAGCTTTTCTGGAAACCGAAGAAACGGTCGCGCCGCTCGCCGAGCTTCTGCTGTTTGCCGCCGACCGCGCGCAGCACGTAAATTTTCTCGTCAAACCCGCGCTCGCCGAAGGAAAAATCGTTATTTCAGACCGTTTCGCCGACGCGACCGCCGCATATCAGGGCGCTGGACGCGGTTTTGCGGAAAAAACGGTCGGTCAAATTATCAAACTCGCAACCGACGGAATAAAACCGGATTTGACTTTATTTTTCGACCTTGCCGTCGAAAAAGCGGTTTTGCGGACAAATTCGCGCTCCGCTGCGGAAACGGTAAAAAACCGTATGGACGCGGAGACGGTCGAATTTTACGAGCGCGTCCGCGCGGCTTATCTCGAAATCGCCGGAGCGGAAAAAAAACGCTTTCGCGTCATCGACGCCAACGGCCCGGTCGAGGAAATCAAGACGAAAGTTTTGGAAATCGTCACTCAATTTCTGGGAAGTAAAAACTAGCCGCGAATTACACGAATAACACGAATTATTATTTCTTTCTTATTTGTGTAATTCGTGTAATTCGCGGCTCAATTCTTTCAGTAGCTTTTATGTTCGACAAGCTCATCGGAAACAATCACATCAAGGAAATTTTGCGGCGGATGCTGCGAAAAGAGCGCGTTCCGCATTCGCTGCTTTTTGCGGGCGCCGAGGGCGTCGGGAAAAAACGATTTGCGCTCGAGCTGGCCAAAGCGTTTGTCTGTCAGAATCCAACGGGCGCCGAGGCGTGCGACAAGTGTTCGGCGTGCCGCCGCGCCGATAGATTTGTGTTTCCGAAATCCGACGACAAAAAAGATGATTTTGAAAAAGTCTTTTTCAGCGAGCACAGCGACGTCGGAATCGTCATTCCATACAAAAACGGCATTTTAATTAACGCCGTTCGCGATTTGGAAAAAGAAGCGAACTTTCGCCCGTATGAAGCGAGGGCGAGATTTTTTATCATCGACGATGCCGAAAAGCTCAATTCGGCCAAAGACAACGCCGCCAACGCGCTTCTGAAAACGCTCGAAGAGCCGGTCGCGACGACGTATATTTTTCTTATTTCATCGCGTCCCGACGCGCTCCTTCCGACTATTCTCTCGCGCTGCCAGACGCTTCGCTTTGCGCCGGTCGAGGCAAAGGAAATAAAAAACCATCTGCTTGAGACAAAAAAATTCGCGTCCGACGACGCCGAGATTCTGGCGCGGCTCGCTTCGGGCAGCATCGGGAACGCGCTCGAAACTGATTTAATCAAATTTCGCGAGCAGCGCGAGGTGATGCTGCGAGTTCTGGAAAGCCTTCTGATAAAACCGAACCGCTCGATTCTTCTAAAAACCGCCGAAGAGATGAATGACGCCAAACATAAGGAAAAATACGAAAATTTTCTCGACATCCTGCAAACTCTGATTCACGACGTCTGGACTGTGCGCTTCGGCGGAAACGACGAGGCGGTCGTCAACGCCGATATCAAAGCGGCGCTCGCGAGATTTGCCGAAAAAGCGGACGCGAAGCGCCTCGCCGCGTGGCTTTCGGAAATCGAAACGATGCGCGAGCGTTTTGCCGTCAACCTCAACAAAAAAATTGCGACCGACGCGCTTTTTATGCAAATGGCCGGCTAGATTCGGGCATCAAACCCGTCTTTGATTTATAATCGCTTTATTCGTCACAAAAAATCAGCAATGAAACCACGAAATTTTTACACATTATTTTTTATCCTGACTATTATCGTCTCGCCCGTTTTGGCTCAACAAACAACCGTCGCGCCCAAAACCGTCGCCGGGGGCGTCGTCAACAGCAAAGCGGTAAATTTGCCGAAACCGGAATATCCGGCGGCCGCGCGGGCCATCGCCGCCAACGGAGCGGTCAACGTGCAGGTCACGATTGACGAACAGGGAGACGTCGTTTCGGCAACCGCGGTTTCCGGTCATCCGCTGCTTCGTGCGGCGTCTGAAAAAGCGGCGCTTGAGGCAAAATTTACGCCGACATATCTTTCCGGAAAGGCCGTTAAAGTTACCGGAATTATCGTCTACAATTTCGTTGCGCCCGAAATCAAGCCGGATTACGAAGAAACATTACGAACTATAGCGCTGGGCGTGATGCTGTTTTCCTACCAGGAATTAGGCGTGTCAGATGAAGATTTAAATTCAATGCTCACCCAGATTCCGACTTATTATCCCGAATTAAAGTCTTTCGCGCCGGCCAAAAATGCTTCCAGAGAACAAAGAGTCAAATTAATCAATCAAATGATTTCAACGCTTAAAAGCAGTTTGAGCGGGACTGAAGCGTGGCAATTCGAGCTCGGAGAAAACCTGGGCAAAATTATGGCCGAAGCCAAGAAATACAAATCAGACGATTCCGATTACAAGATTGATACTGCGGCGTTAAAAATAAATCTGGAGAAAATCCGCGAGCTGAGCGATTCAGCTCCCGCGGATATGCCCGCCGAAGTGCTGGAAAAGATAAAGGATTTGGGTAGTTTGGCCGCTAAAAATGATTTGGACGGCGAAGAACTGCTGGCGGTTATGGCCGTTAAAATGAAAAAATTGATTTACACGATTTCGCCTGATTAATTTTAAGAGTGAGTGATTCCTGTTCAAAAACCGAGCGAATTTTGGCGGCGGCGGGCGTTTTAGCCGGCTCGGCGGTCGTCTCCGTCGTCGCGTATTTTAACCCGGTGACGGCGGGATTTTTCCCCGTCTGCCCGCTTTACGCGATGACCGGACTGCATTGCCCGGGCTGCGGCCTGACACGCGGTTTTCACGCGCTTTTTCACGGCGATATTTTAGGCGCGCTTCACTTTAACGCGCTTTTGCCGATTTATTTTTTCACGTTCGCGTATTTCGGCGTTTCGATGCTGCTGGTCGCGCTGCGCGGTCGCGGTCTTTCCTTTAAATTTTTGCGGCTCGAGCTGGTTTACGGTTTTCTGGCGCTTTTGCTGATTTTTTCCGTCGCCAGAAATCTGCCCTATTATCCTTTTACATTTTTAGCCCCGTAATGAAATTTGCGCGGAAAATTTTCTTCGGCCTGCTTTGCGCGTCTCTGCTCGCCGCCTGCACAAACATCGTCAAAAACGAGACGCCGCTCGCTGCCGCGCCGGACAAATCCGTCGTTAATCAAAACAAAAAAGAGCGCATCGACGCGCTCAACAACTCCGTTTTCTGTATTTCAGTTCGCGTCAAAGGCAAGGATTTTAACGGAAAATACTCGGTCGGGACGGCTTTTCTAATCGGCGGCGGTTTGCTCGCTTCCGCGCTCCACGTTCAGACGAAAGCCGGAGAGCTGGCCGGGGAATTCAACAAAGGCACTTCGCAAATCGTTGCCTGGAAGACTCTGCCGTCGGGCGATTATGTCGAATTTCCAATCGAGCTTTTTGTATCGGACAAAAACAGCGACTTGGCCATTTACCGTTTTGACGACGCCGATATCAAAACGAATCCGAAATTTTCCGGCATAAAACCGCTGATGCTCGCCGAAAACCTGCCGCCGATTGGCGAAGAAGTCGTCGCCATCGGCTATTACGGCGATTATCAATTTCCTTTTAATTCAATCGGGAACGTCTCGATGATTGATAAAAACGAGGACATTTTTTCGGATATAACGATAATGCCCGGAAACAGCGGCGCGCCGGTCTGCTCGCTCGAAACGGGCGAAGTCCTCGGCATTACGGTCAGCGTGCTTGATTTGGGAAACGAAACCGTCCGATTCGGAATCGCCAAACGCGCCGCGAAAATGCGCGAGCTTTTGCAGAAACTGGAAAAGAAAAATTAATTTACAAGGCTTCGTGTAAAAAGCGGGAACGTCGATGCTTTTTGCGCCGCTAACGGCGTAATTTACGCCATCAACAACGTTTTTTTGGTGATTAATGCCGCTTTTTGCTCCACCGATGACAAAAATTACGAGAACAATCTCCCTTTTTACGTCATCGACGGCGTAAATCAGGCGATTGATGACGTAATTTTGGCAATTGATGGAGCTTTTTACGTGATTAATTGCGCAAAAAGAGGCATCGTTCTCCCTTTTTACGAGAATGATGCCGCTCAACGGGCAGTTGATGGTGTTTTTGGGCAGGTCTGACCGCTCGATTTAAGAAATCTGGACGAGCGGTTTGTCTTCGACGAGCGATTTGGCGTTGTCGCCTTCCTTGCGCAAAATTTCGACTTCCCTGACGAATTCTTCGACGATGTCGGCGCCGGAAACTTTGCGCATCGGAACGCCGTTTTTGAAAATCATCCCGACGTTGCGGCCGAACGTGATGCCGAGCTGCGAGTCGTGCGCTTCGCCCGGGCCGTTGACGGCACAGCCCATAATCGAAAGATGAAGCGGTTCTTCGACATGAGCGAGACGGCGTTCGACCTCGGTCACGATTTCAACGAAATTATCGATGTCGAGCCGCCCGCAGGTCGGGCAGGCGATAACCGTCACGCCGCGTTTTCTGAGTTCCAGAGATTTTAAGATTTCCCAGCCGACGCGAACTTCCTCGTGCGGCTCGGCCGCGAGCGAGACGCGAATCGTGTCGCCGATGCCTTCGTGGAGCAGAATTCCGAGGCCGATTGACGATTTTATCGTGCCGCCGAAGGGCGTTCCGGCTTCGGTGACGCCGAGATGCAAAGGATAATCGACCTTTGCGGCCATCAACCTGTAAGCCGCGACCATTCTATTTACGTCTGACGCTTTCAAAGAAATGACGATGTTGCCGAAACCCAAATCTTCGAGAATTTTGATGTGACGCATTCCCGATTCGACCATCGCTTCGGGCGTCGCCGTGCCGTATTTTTTCAAAAGGTCTTTTTCGAGCGAGCCGCCGTTGACGCCGATTCTGATAGGAACTTTCTGCGCTTCGGCGGCGCGGACGACTTCGCGGACGCGGTCAATCGAGCCGATGTTGCCCGGATTGATGCGCAGCTTGTCGATTCCGGCTTCGAGCGCAATTAAGGCGAGTTTGTAATGAAAATGGATGTCGGCGACAATCGGGACTTCCGTTCGCTTGCGGATTTCCTTCATCGCCAGCGCCGCGTCGTTGTCGGGAACGGCGATGCGGACGATTTCGCAGCCGGCTTCGGTCATTTCCTCGATTTGTCTGATTGTGCCGTCAACGTCGGTCGTGTCGGTTTTCGTCATCGACTGGACGGCGACCGGCGCGCCGCCGCCGATTTGAATATTGCGCACCATTACGGCCTTTGAATTTCTTTTCATTTTATTTACTCAAACAAAAATTTACAGGGATGACAAGATAGACGGGGATAACTTCTTATCCTATTTATCCTGGCATCCCTGTAAATTTCCTGTCAATTTTAGAAAAATCTCGAAACGTCCAGAAACAGCGTAAAGGCCATCAAAAGCAAAATAATCGCGAGACCGGCCAGCTGAATTTTTTCCTTGACGGCCATCGAAAGCGTTCGGCCGAACCACGACATTACTTTTTCGATTCCCAAAACCATTATCTGCCCGCCGTCGAGAAGCGGAATCGGCAGCAGATTGAAAACGCCGAGATTCAGGCTGATAAGCGCCAGAATCGAAATCAGGCCGGCGAAACCGGCTTCGCGGACAATCTGCGCGATAAGCTGGACGATTCCGACCGGGCCGGCCAGACCGGCGTCTTTGACCGAACGCTTGCCGGTGAAAAGCTGCCCGAAGACTTTGCCCGTCAGGCGCACTATTTCGAGATTGTAATTGACGGCAAACGCCGCTGCCCCGCCGACGCTCGCTTTTTCGCGCGTCGTGATGTTGTCTCTTTTGAACTGGATGCCGACGCGGTAAACGCCGTCATCGTCGAGCTTGGCGCTAATCGGAATTTCTTTGCGCTCGCCGCTTCTTTCGACGACCATTTTCGCCGGAGTGTCTTTATTTTCGCGAATCTGCGCGGTCAGCTCGTCGGCGTTTCTAACGGTCGTTCCGTTAAAGGCGAGAACTCTGTCGCCGATTTGCAGACCGGCCTGCGCCGCCGGAGCGTCCGCGACAATCGTCCCGACGACAATCGGCTCGACGCCCGTATCGGGCAAAAAATCGACGTCGCCGACGGAATTTCCCTTTTCCTCGGTTCGAGTCGGCTTAATCGTCAAAGGAATTTTCTGCCCGCCGCGGTCGACCGTCAAAGGCAATTCCTGTCCGGGCGAGATGAGCGAGTCGTTTTTAATGCGCTCCCACGTCGGATTTTCCTGGCCGTTAAAGCTGATAATCCGGTCGCCGGTCTTGACGCCGGCCTGCTCGGCCGCGCCGCCCGTTTTGACATATCCGGCAATCGGCGCGGGCATCGACGGGACGCCGTAAAGCAGCGCGCCGGTAAACGGAATGGCGAGCGCGAGCATAATATTCATAAACGGCCCGCCAATCATGACAAGAAATTTCTGCCAGCGCGGGCGCAGCTCGTAAAGCTCCGAATCGGGAACTTTTTCGTCCTTCGAATCGCCGCCTTCGAGCGGAGCGGTCGCTTCGTCGCCGTAGAGCTTGACGTATGCGCCGAGCGGAATCGCGCTGATGCGGTAGTCCGTATGGCCTTTCTTAAAGCCCCAGATGCGCGGGCCTAAACCGAAAAACGAATAAGCTTCGACGCGTATGCCGAGAAGCTTGGCGACCAGAAAATGTCCAAACTCGTGGATATTGATGGCGACGCCGAGAACGAATATGACTGCAAGTATGACTAATAAAATATCGGGCATTTTTTTCTTAAACCTTTCGGGATTATTTGCTTTTTAGAAACAAAATTTATAATTCAAGTTGCAAATAAAAGTGTAAATCTCTCGATTGAGATTAGCAAACTCCGGCAAAAACGGCTCGTTTTAATTTGCCGAAGCCGTTTTTTCAAGTTTTATTATAGCGCGATTTCGCGCCCACGCGTCAGTTTCGAGAACGATTTCGAGGCTCGCTGCCGCGCGCGTTTCGTGCTCGTCCATCACCGTTTCGATAATGCGCGGAATTTCCGAAAGGCCGATTTTGTTGTCGAGAAACGCCTGCACCGCGATTTCGTTGGCCGCGTTCAAAGCGGCGGGCATCGTTCCGCCTTTCTCCAGCGCTTTATAGGCGAGGGCGAGACACGGAAAACGGTCAAAGTTGGGATTTTCAAACGTCAGATGCGAAATCGACGAAAAATCGAGCGGCGCAAGCTCCGTCCGTTTTCTTTGCGGATATGTCAAAGCGTATTGAATCGCGTGGCGCATGTCGGTGACGCCCATCTGCGCGATAATCGAGCCGTCAACCATCTCGACCATCGAATGAACGATTGACTGCGGGTGAACGACGACCGCGATTTCGCTCGCTTCAAAATCAAAAAGCCATTTCGCTTCGATGACTTCCAAACCTTTGTTCATCAAGGTCGCGCAGTCAATCGTGATTTTATCGCCCATTTTCCAGTTCGGGTGATTGAGCGCCTGCGCGCGCGTCGCGTTTTCGATGTCCTCTTTCGTCTTTTCGCGAAAAGGCCCGCCCGAAGCGGTCAGAATCAGGCGTTTGACTTCTTTTTTTGATTCGCCGCGCAGACATTGATGCAGCGCGTTGTGCTCGGAATCGACCGGCAAAATCTCCGCGCCGCTTGTCAGCGCCGCCCGCGTCATCAGCTCGCCCGCCATGACGAGCGTTTCCTTGTTAGCCAAAGCGATGCGTTTTCCCGCTTCAATCGCGCGCAAAGTCGGGACAAAACCGATGGCGCCGACCGTCGCCGAAACAATGATTTCCGCCGCTTCGTGCGTCGCGACGGCGATTAAACCTTGTTCGCCGGTGAGAATTTTCGGCGTTTTTAACTTTAAATCGTGAATCTTTTCGAGCAGCTCTTCGGCGCAAGCTTCATCCTTGACGGCGACCAGCTCGGGCACGAATTTTTTGATTTGTTCGGCTAATTCCGTAACGTTTCCGCCCGCTCCGAGCGCGACGACGCGAAACTCCCCGAGATGCTCGACGACTTTCAGCGTGTTACATCCGATTGAGCCGGTCGAACCTAGAATGGAGATTGATTTCATAAAATACGAACAACAGATTAGCACATGAAAAGTAATAAGTGAGAAGTGAGAAGTGAGAAGTGAGAGCGTAAAGCAGCTTTCAATTTTCACTTCTCACCTTTCACTTTTCGCGTATTTACATAAATTTACATAAATAAGTGTCAACTTATAATTTTTTTAATACGTCTCAATAGTCAGGCAAATCAATTTTGCCGTAAAAATTTCAAGAGGGAGAAATAATATGTTGAAAAAATTCTTGGCTTTATCAATGATTCTCGGTTCGATGGCTTTTGCAGCGACGTCTGCCGAAGCGAAAACTTCAAATGAAACGGCCGCCGGCTCAATTGAGCTCAGCGCCGCGCCGCAGTGGCAGAGAAACCGGAACAATCGTCGCTGGGGCAACAACCGCGTTCGCGTCGTTACCACCACACGCATCGTTCGCGCCGGCGGCCGCGTTTTCCGCGAAACGATTCAAACCCGATACATGCCGAACGGCCGAACGATAACCAAAGTCATCAACCGGATTCGCGTTCGCTAAACAAACGACGGGCGAGAATCTACTCTCCTCTCTCGCTCAATTTTTATTTTAAGCTGCTTGTATATATTCTTCTAAACGCAGGCGATTCTTTTGTTAAAATGAATTCAGCGCCGCGCTCTCGTAAAATTCGTCTGAGTTTTTGACACTTTCTTCTTCCTCAGACTCCGACAAATTCTTCTCCGCTTTCAACATTTCCAGATAATATAAGACCGCCGAAGAGTTCGTGAAATTCCTTTTGAGGAAGAAAATTTTCAATAAAAGATTTTCTTCCCTGACAGATAACTTTTTCCGAACGCCCATCCGAATAAAAATCTGATTTGTATTCGTAAAGTTTTTCCATCTACTCTTTAGATTTTCTTTTCGGCGAATTCTTCAATCGAGTCGAAGCGGCTTCCTTTCGCCTCACGCTCTGCCAGAAATCGATTAAACTCGGCCGATTTGTTACGCGGCACGCTTAAAGTTTTCCAATCGGTCGAGCGAAAATGTTTTGCCAAAAGGACAATCTGCCCGACGTGATAAGCGTAATGCGTCAACTGGCGATTCAAAGCTTCGCAAATCGTGTGCGGCTCGCCGCGAATCGTTATAAAGCGCCCGAAATCTTCCGGCGTCAAAGGCTCAATCGCCAGAAAAAGCGTTTGCCAGCCCGCTTCCCAGAACTCCATCAGGGATTCGCGCGAATCATCAATCAGCTCAAATTCGGTATCGCGATTTCGGTTGGCCTTTTCGCCGTCCGACGTTAAAAAATCAGTCCAGCGCGAACGCAGATTTCCCGCGATGTGCTTGACAATCACGGCAATCGAATTCGCCTCGGCATCAATCGCTGCAAAAAACTCCTCGTCCCGAACCTGTGCCAACGCCTTTTCCGCCATCTGTTTGTAACTGCGAAAAGATTTAATCGCGTCGGAAAGATAATTTTCGATAATCTGCTCGGTCATAGTTTTATTAAGTGGAAAGTGAAAGAATTTTCTTATACTTTTCACTTTTTAAAGTTGCGGTAATAATCCCCGATATAATCCTTCATCCAAATCTGCCACCAGCCGAAACCGAAGTTTTCGGCTTCCGCGTTGGCCTGTCTCGCCGTCCAG
>DASWRI010000039.1:0-31285 GCA_036403235.1 Pyrinomonadaceae bacterium
GCCCATATGTCTGGAAAACCGACGAATTTCAGATTTCCGAAAGCAAAGCGCGAAAAACTCAGCAGATAAATTTTCAAAAGCAACCCAACCAGGCGCAGCCCTTAAACAATCCGTTTCAGCCGCCGCCCGCGCCGCAGCCGCTTGTTCACCAACAGCCGCAAAATCTTGCCGATTATCGCTGCCCGCGCTGCAGCAGCCAGCTTTTTCCGCGCTTTGAGCGAAAAATATCGCAGACCGGCTGGATTGTTTTCGCCGTTTTGCTGGTCGCGTTTTTCCCGCTTTTCTGGGTCGGATTACTGATAAAAGAAGACGTCAGAGTGTGCCCGGTCTGCGGCCTTTCAATCAGCCAAACCTGATAATTTCAAACCAAACTTACCTGTAATAATAGCCTTTCGGATGCTCGATTTTTATCTCCGGGTTGGTGCTCAGAACTTGAACCTTGTGATAGCCTTTTTTCATGTGCGTCGAAAGATATGTCAGCGCAAACTGCCGGTTTAAGGCGAGAGTCAAATCGGTGAAAAACGGCGCGAAGGAAATCGGGGAAGTGCTGCCTTGAAAAAAGGCGCGCCCGCCGGTTTCTTCCGAAAGCCGTTTGAGCGCGCCCTGCGCTCCGAGAACGAGCTGCGAGTTTCCGCCTTCGGTCAGCGTCGCGGCATTGTAAAAAGAATAAACGGCGACGCTTTTTCTCTGCGCTTTGAGAATCGCGCGGTCGAGTTCGAGACTTTGCGTCGAAGTGAAATTTCCCGACGCGGCCGTCACGTCCAATCCGTCGGAGACAAGCAGAACGGCGCGTCGTCCGGTCGGCAGAGCGTCAAAACGCCCGAGGGCTTCATCGACGCCGATATACGGGCTGCTCGCAAGCCCGATGCTGCCGATAACGATTCGTAAGGATTTCGCCGCCTTATCCAAATCTTCGGTAAATTTCTGCCTGACCTGCATCGAGCCGCCGCGCAGGTAAGCGACCATCACGCGCGAACCTTTCGGCAGCGCGCGTATAAAATCGGCGATGCTTTTAAGCTGTAGATTCGCGTTCGGCGATAAATCGTCCTGAATCAAAACCGCGAGCGCGAGCGGCGTGTTGCTGACGCTTCTGATTGAAAGAATCACCTGTTCGTCGTCGTCTTCCTTGACGATTATGTCTCCGGCTTCGAGAATTTCTTCGGTCTGGTTTTCCTTTAGTTCCTTTTTGCCGTAAATCGAAATCGGAATCGTCATCGTGCGCACTTTTCCGTCCTGCTTCTTTTTATTTTTTTCCTTTTCAGGCTGGGCGTGGGCGGAGCTGAAAAACATCGCCGAAATGAGAAAAACGCCGAAGAATTTTGCGAAATTTAGTTTTGACATACCTTTTCTTTTCGAAACTTAACAGAAAGCTCTACCAAAGTATGATAATACAATTTTGATTTAAGAACTAAATTTTATGATGCGGTAAATTTGATTAAAGTTTGCAGAGTTTGTATTGTAAAGCCGTAAAGACAAAGCAGATGTTAGATTTTAGATATCAGAAGCGGGCTAAAATCCAACATCCGACATCTGATATCCGCATTTTTTGAAAGACTGTAAAGATGAATGAATTAGAGCCGAGATACGAAATTACGCGCAAAGATTTGGCCAAGAATAAAGCCTTGAAAATTGGCGCCTGGACGCTGCCCTTCGTGCTTTCGATAATTCCTGCGCTGATTTTCTTTTTCTTTTTTCTGCTGTCGAGCGCTCCGCCGACGGCGGCAGTCTGGCTTTTTCTATCAATCGCGTCGCTCATCGGCGGCTTTCTGCTCGGGCTCGCGATTTCCGGCGGTTTGATGGTTTACCGTTCGCGCTGGCTGACGAAGATACGCGAGCGAATCGCGGTCGACGGCATAAAAGCAAACGAAGTCACATGGTTTTCACACGAGCTGACTTCCGCCGAAAAAAAATCCCTAAAGGAAATCGAATCAACAAATCTTCTTTTAGCCGACGCGTTTCGCGACACGCTGGCCGCGCGTTTGACCGCGACCAGAATTCTAAAAGCGTCCAAACAGGAATTGCAGCTCGTTCAACGCCGCCAGAACAAATTGAAATACTTAAAATCGGAAAACTCCGCCGCCTTGCAAAACGAGCTGAAAACCGATTTCGAGAAACTAAATAAAATAAAAACCGAAGCCGAAGAAATGCGCGTCGAAGCCGAAACCCGCATCCAGATGATAGAAGCCGCCTCGCGCCGCGGAACAAATCTGGCCGACGCTGAGCTGGCGCTGAAAAAGCTCTCCGCCCGCACACAGGAGCTTCCGCTCGCTCTGGAATCAGCCAAAATGGAAGAGGAAATCCGCAAGGAACTCGAAAAAGATTTGTAAATAGTTAAAATATGTCGAAAAAATCACATTGTTTAATTTTTTCTTCCATTTTGTAAAAAAAGTACTTGACTATCGTAAATTATTAATATACTATAGTGGACACTTCTGATTTGTGAAACGAAGCCCCGGGGTTAGCTTCTTACGCTTTTTGTAAGAATCCGGGGCTTCGTTTTTTAATGAAAAGTGAATTTGATAGAAAAACGCGCAATGGTGAAGAATTTCTTCACCATTGCGCGTTTTTCTATTTCTCAGAGATTACCTCATCGAAGGCGGAACGACCGGAATATCGCCCGTTTTGCCCCAAAATGTTGTCGTCATCGTTTGATTCGAGCTTTGGTAGGTATACCAAAGCGAGTTTGACGGGCGGAAGACCGCCATGTCGGATTTTCCGTCGCCGTCATAATCACCGGCGACGATTTTATCTCCGCTTGCGCCATACTGCATCGGTTTGAACAGGGAATTAGCCGATTCAAGCGTGTACCAGGTCAAATCGCCGGCGCGATAAACGCTTAAATCAGCCCGTCCGTCGCCGTCGAAATCGCCGAGCGCGGGAAAATCGCCGGCCAGACCGAACTGCTGGATTTGATATGAGCCGCTCGTGCTTTTAATCGCATACCAGGTTCCGTTTGAAGGACGCCAGACGGCAATGTCGGTTCGTCCGTCACCGTCATAGTCCTGTGGCGCGGGTTTATCGGACGAAAGTCCCCAGTTGAGGGTTTTATCCGCATTATCGGAGGAAGTTCGAATCCACCAAGTTGCCGTGCCGGGTCGAAAGACGGCCAAATCGATTTTTGCGTCGTCGTCGTAATAGCCGTAAACCGGAATATCTCCGTTTTGCCCGTAATGTCTGGTAACAATTGCGCCGTCGGAGCTTTGCTTGATGTACCAGTTGCCTTCGGACGCACGCCATTGCGCGACGTCGGTTTTTCCGTCGCCGTCATAATCGGCCGCGATTGGAATGTCGGACGCGATGCCGAAAATCTCGGCGCGCATCGAATTGGTCGAGCTTTGCAGGATATACCAGACGCCGTCTGACGGGCGATAAACCGCGTAATCGCTGACGCCGTCGCCGTCAAAATCATTCATAATCGTGCGCGAATGCGCCGCATCCGACGAGGCCGTAAAGTCTGCGCCGCTCAAATTTTCCAGCAGGTTAAACGTTCTGGTCGGTGGATTAAAGGTGTAACCCGCTCTGGTCGGCGTCACGACGTATGCGTTTCCGACCGGAACGTCTTCGAAAAGATATGTTCCGTCCGGCTGCGTTAGCGTATTGGAAACGGCTGCGCCCGTCGAAGCGTTGACCAGCGCGACCGCCGTGTTTCTTAAAGGATTTCCGTTCGGCGCGCTGACTTTGCCCGCGATTTGCGCGCCCGCGGCCGTCGTCGGAAGCACCGTAACCTGAACGGTCGTTGTCTGCCCGTCCGGATTTGTAATCGTTATGGTTTTAGCTCCCGGAGTCGAGCCGACGGTGCTGACGCTTATCTTAACCTGCGTCGGATTGATGTAGGTTATGCTATTGACGATAATGCCCGCGCCTGACGCGCTAATATGATTGAACGTCGTATGCGGAGCGGGCGGATTTGCGCCCGGGTCGTAAAATCCCTGTCCGGCGGGCGAAGTGCCGTTAATGGTAAGAGTCAATGAAGGCGCGCCCGACCCGACGCTTGCAGGCGTAGACGTATTGCTTCCTGCCGGCGGCGGCGCAGGCGCAATCAGTTTCACGACGCGCACGCCGTATGTGTTTGTGCCGTTGCAATATTCCTGAATCGTCCACATCGACATATCGTCCTTCGGGTCGAGACTCGTGTTCGAATAATCGCCCCAGCGCCGTCCGTTGCCGCCGCCCGAGTCGCTCGGCGGATTGTAAGCCGTCGAACTGGCGGTGTAACCGGGAAACGCCGTTCCGCCCGGCCCATCACGCAAAGTACCGAGCGTATCGCCCGACAATCTTCCGGTTGTAAAAGCGTTGGCGCGCTCGCTTGTTCCGGCGATTGTGCATCCGAGCGCGGAGTGTCCCTGACCGGAAACCATAATCGAAGGTATCGAGTAATTTCGCTGGTTGGCGTCGTTCGTCGCGTTATTGTCGAAAAGCGTACCGGATTGTAGAACCGATGGAGTTCCCGGGCTGATTACATTTTGCAGTTCATACCAACGCGCCGCGTTGCGGTTATTCGTCGCTCCGGCAACGCCCGTATTGTCTACGCCGATATTGTGCGCTGTCCAAAGTCGCCCGTTTCGCATAGTTGCCAGATAAAGCCTGTCGTCAAGCGAATCGAGCCTGCCGTTTGTTCCGCCGGTATTTCCGAGATGCGGAACTTTCACGGGAAAGCGAGTCGTTAAAGGAGTCGCAATCGAAATATTTGCCGAAATCGTCGGCGCGGCGCTTCCGGGATTTGAAACGCGGCGCACCATCAATGTGTTAAATGTCGCGTTATCGGTACCGATAAAATAACCCTCGGTAGTAGCCGCCGTCTGAAAATTATCAACTCCGCGCGGCGACCAGGGACCCGCGCCGGTTGCTGTCGCAACCAAGCCTGTAAAATGTGTTACGACCAAAGCCGAAGCGGTCAACATATCGGATTTTCTGACAACCCAAGCGTCGGTTCTATTAAAAGTGCCGGCTAAAGTGAACATATTTCCACCGATGTACATCGCGCTTGAATCGATTCCCATCGATTCGTAATCGGTAAAAAGCGTCGCGTCTCCGGTAAATTGATACAAAGTCCAGACGGTGCTGCCGGAAATTATGCCGTTGCTTGCGGCATCAGAGACGGCAATCATAATGCGATTTACTCTGGTTGTGGAGAACGTTATATTATTCAGCGGCGCGTCAATCATATTTAGAAACCAGCGATTGGAAGTGCGGTCAAATCGTACGTTCGGGTCGGTCGAGATGACGACTTCGCCTGCCAGAGGAGGAGTTTTTACCGAAGCGAAAAACGTGTCGGAAGTTGTGTTTAAGACGCCGTCGGCAGCGCCCGTCGTTTTATTAAAAGTTCGAAGACGTCCGTTTAAGAAAACAAAATACTGCGTCGGGCCGACTGCTCCGGTCGTATCTCCCGGAAAACCGCCTGTTTCAGCCGGTCCGGTCGCGCCGTCAAACTGCGTTCCGAGCGTTTGCGGAGCGGTCGGGACAAGATTAAGAAAAATATTTTCCTGTTCGTCCTTGGCCGGATAAGGATAACGATTAAAAGGCATTGTGATGGAATCGGCGGGAATAGTTTTTTCAGGACGATCTTCTTCCTTTTCTTCAATTACGGGGCGCTTCACCGTGTTGTCGCCGAGTCTTGACTGCAAATCCATAAGCTGCGCGGTCGTAAATTGACCGGCTACTTCCGCAGTAATTCTGACGCCTTTAATATCGTCATTTTGAACGGATTTTAGATTGTCGCCATCATCTTTTCGCTCTTTCTTTTTTGTTTCGATTTTTTTCTTCGTTATTTTATTTTTGGAAGTTTTCGCGCCGCCCGCGATGCGTGATTGCGAAAAAACCGGAAGCGTCGATGACGCCAGTAGAAAAATAATCAAAGTCAGGGGAAAAAATTGTTTGATAAAAGAGTTGGAAATTGATTTTATCGATACGTTTTTAGCGGTGTCCATTGTTTACTCCATTTAAAGATTCAGAAAAACCGTCGATTAGATTTACGACTTCATGCACTACAAAAGAGCCGGAATTTATCCGAAAAACTTGAAAAATCCGGGTGTGAGTTGCGGAAAAATTGATGCTCTGCGGTACAAAGCGAAATATTAAATTACCCGAGGTTAAAGTGTAGAAAAATGTAGAGAAAATAAAATTCGGCTAACAAAATAGCCAAATTTTAATTGGGTTGCGGTAATAAAATTCTATCACGAGAAAATTTATCTACGGAACAAAATAGTATTTTAAAGTTTTTTAAAAGTCAATGAATACCGGGCTAATAAGAATAAAATTCATAATATTTTTTTTTATTGACGGAGTTTTGGCTAAAAAAAATCTTTTAATTCGCTCAAAATTAATTTAAGATTTATTGTCTTTCGTCAGAAAATATTTGAGCAGAGATTTTCAGCGGATTTTCATTGGTCATGAAAAATTTAAGATTGTTTTTCGCGTATTATCCAAAAATTTTCAGTCTGGTTTTACTTTTTTTGTTGATAAATATTACGGTCGAAGCGAGCTCTCCCGGAGATTTCTCAAATTTTTATAAATTTCAACAGACAAAGCGAATTGTCACGACGAAAAAAAAGAAAAAAATAATCGTTAAAAAAGTGATAGTCAAAAAGAAACTAAAGACGACCGAACCGGGCATCTGGGGCGGCGACGGCATCGGTTTTACGATTGGAGCGAGCGGCGTGAGCATCGAATACGACTGCGCCGAGGGCGAGATAAAGCAGAAGTTTGTCACCGACGAAAAAGGAAATTTTAACTTGAACGGGTTTCATAAATTTGAAGCGATGGGCGCGATTCGCGTCGGTTTTACACCAAAACCACAGGCGGCAAATTTTCAGGGAGAAATTTCCGGCGACACGATGAAATTGAAAGTCGTTTTGACCGAAACAAATCAGATTGTTGGTGAATTTACGCTCGTGCGCGGAGACGCGCCGCGCATCAGAAAATGTCGCTGAGTTGAATTATTAAAATGCGTGTTCGAGCCGCAGTCTCTCGATGCTGCGCGCCGCGCCGGTTTCTTCGTCGATGTCGATGACGACGGCGCAAATCCAGATGTCGCCTTTGGAATGGTCGGCGCGCCGCGCGGGGAATTTCATAAAACGCTCGATAACGTCCGCTTTTTCCATGCCGATAACGCCTGAATAGCTGCCGGTCATTCCGACATCGGTGATATAAGCCGTACCGCCGTCTAAAATCCTTTCGTCAGCCGTCTGGACGTGCGTGTGCGAGCCGACGACGGCCGAAACACGCCCGGCAAGAAACCAGCCCATCGCGTATTTTTCCGAAGTCGCTTCGCAGTGCATATCGACCAGACGAATTTTTACGTCGTCCGGAATTTCTTTAACGCACGCGTCGGCAACGCGAAACGGGTCGTCGACGGGCGGCATAAAAACTCTGCCGAGCAGATTTAAAACAGCGATGCGAAACCCGTTAATCTCGCCGACAAAAAGGCCTTTGCCAGGCGTCATCGGCGGGTAGTTGGCCGGTCTGAGAAGGCGCGCGTTTTTCTGAATGTAGGGAATTATCTCGTGTTTATCAAAAATATGGTTGCCTGAAGTCATCAAATCGATGCCGCCGTCAAAAAGCTCGTCGGCAATCGAAGGCGTAATCGAAAAACCGCCCGCGACGTTTTCGGCGTTCATCGTCGCAATGTCGATTTTATATTGCTCGCGAATGTCGCGGATTCTATCGAGAACAGCCCTTCGGCCGGGACGCGCGACGACATCGGCAATCATTAAAACATTCATAAATAAAAAAGTCTCAAGCCGAAATTCGATTCTGACTTGAGACTTTGGACTTGAAACTTGAGACTCGAAAATTTTAGCGAAAGATACCACCAAAGCCGTTTCCAAACGGTTGAATTGAACCTATTTCTCAACAGGTGGGTGACCTTCTGTCGTCTTGCGACGACATCAAAGCCGCTTTCTATGGCAAATCTTTAACTATGAAAGATTGCACCGAAATTCGGTATCGGTCTCCCGTAAATTCAAATGTTGGCTCAATTATTTATGTGCTCAGTCACGAACTTAGTAGAAAGTTCTTCCGCTTGATATTTATAATAACACGAAATAGTGAATAATTAATAGTGAAAAGTGAACAGTATAAGTCTGATTTCAAAACTTTTCACTGCTCACTTTTCACTGTTTACAAATCTTATTGTTCCCGGTCAAATTCCTGCGGCATCGGCTCTTTGTATTTGAGCACGCGGTCAAGCATTTCCGCGCATTCGGCGCTGCGCGAGGCGAGCTGCGAATCGGATTGCTTCTGCGCAAAACGCAATTGATGATATTCATCGGCGATGTGCAGCGCCGCCAGAATTGCCACTTTTAAGGAATCGACCGTCAACGTGCCGGAAGAAATTTCGCGCATCTTGCGGTCGACGTATTCGGCGAGCTCAATTATATAATCGTTGTCGCCGTCCGAGCGGATACTGTAATTTTGGTTATAAATTTCGACGCGGATGGTCTGCTCGGTCGAATCGTTCCGTCCCTTTATCATATTGTTTTATCTCCCTACCGCTTCAGCCACATCGGGCTCGATAATGGTCATCGCGTCGAGCATCGCTTCGACTTTGAGCTGAATCGCGTCGCGTTCCGAGAGCAAATCTTCGACTTTTTCTTCGAGGCGCGTTTTTTCAGCCAGAAGGCTGCTGACTTCGTGGCGCAAACTTGTCATTTCTCGTTCAAGCTTTTCCTTTTCCTCGCGCATCTTTTTAGCGACTTCGATTGTAAGGTAAATTTTGTCTTCGAGATGCGAAAATTTTTCCATTCCGGACAGACTGTTCATTGATTTCTCCAAATTCAAAGTAAATGATTTCGTTTGATTATGTTTATTTTTGAGGAAAACTTCAAGCATATTATCAATTTTTTCTTAAAACCTCTGGCGCGCGCCGAGATTTTCTTCGGTTTTCCGCAAAATCTGCGCGTGAATTTCTTCGATTTGTTCTTCAATCAAAGTTCGCTCGTCGCTTCTGTATTCGAGTCGAATCGTTATCGAACGCTCGTCGTCGGCCAAACCTTTGCCTTCGTAAACATCGACGAACTCGACGCGTTTGAGAAGCTCGAAGCCTTGATTCTCAATCGACTTTTTAATATCCGCAAAGCTGACTCCGCGTTTTGCGAGCAAAGAGACGTCGCGCTGCATCGATGGATAGACGGGCAGCGGCCGATATAAAACGTCGGGCTGTTTTTCCGTTAGAAGCGCCTGCAAATCGATTTCGGCGATGTAAACCGGCTGGCGGAATTTATAAGCCGCCGAGATTTCGTCGGACAAACGACCGATTGTGCCGATTGTTTTTCCGCCTACCAAAACTTCGGCCGATTGTCCTTTGCGCAGATGTTTTACGTCTTTAGCGACAAATTCGAGCGATACCGCGTTGACGGCATCGACGGCGCTTTCGAGCGCGCCTTTAGCGTCGTAAAAATCGAATTCGCGCACGGTCAACGCTTTATTTTGAAAAGTCTCGTTGCCGGTCAAGACAAGCGCCAGCAGCTCGCGTTCGTTCGGCAAATCGTTTTCCTTGTTCGACGCGGAAAAAACTTTGCCGATTTCAAACAATTTGAGGTCGCGGCGCTGATGATTCAAATTTGTCCGAACGGCGTCGAGCAGGCCCGACAGCAGGCTCGGACGCATCCGAACCGCGCCTTCGATAATCGAATCGCGCAGCTCGACGTATTTTCTGTCCAGATTTTCGTGAACGAAATTCGGAACGAGCGTAAATCTATCGTCGCTGCGCGTGTCGATAAAACTGTATGAAATCGCTTCGTCAAAGCCTAAATCGGCGAGCGTTTTGCGCAAATTCATTTTCCGCATCTCGTTCGGCTGGTATTCGCCGGCCGCCGACGTCGGCGGCAATTCTTCGGCAATTTTGTCGTAACCGTAAATCCGCGCGACTTCTTCGACCAGGTCTTCTTCAATCGCAATATCGTGCCGCCACGAAGGCGAGACGAAGATTTTTGATTTTTGATTTTCGACTTTTGAAGAGTCTTTTTCGGTAATTCCGAGGGCGTTTAGAATCCGCAAAATTTCCGCTTCTTCAACTTCCAAACCCGTTAATCTTTTTACTGCAAACTCAATATCGTTTGATTCAATTTTATTCGGCACAAATTTCGTCGCGTAAACGTCAACGAATTCGCCCGCTTCGCCGTTTGCCAGCTCGCAGATTAATTCGGTCGCGCGGTTTGAAGCGCGAATCAGATTTTCGATATCGACGCCGCGCTCGAAACGATAACTCGCTTCGGTCGCCAAACCCAGCTTGCGCGATGTCTGGCGAATCGATTCGCGTTTGAAATATGCGACTTCCAAAAGAACTTCCGTCGTCTCTTCGGTAATTCCAGAATCGAATCCGCCCATCACGCCGCCGACCGAGACGGGTTTTTCGGCGTCGCAAATGGCGAGCATCGTTTCATCGAGTTTGCGCTCGACTTCATCTAAAGTCGTGATTGTTTCGCCTGCACGCGCGCGACGAACGACGATTCGGTTTCCCGATAATTTATTAAAATCGAACGAATGCATCGGCTGTCCGAGCTCGTGCATGACATAATTCGTAATGTCCGCGACGTTATTTATCGAGCGCTCGCCGACCGCTTCAAGACGCTTAACCAGCCATTCGGGCGAAGCACCGATTTTGACGTTGCGAATTATCCGCGCCGTAAATCTATGACACAAATCTTCGTCCTGAATCGCTACGAGATTTTGTGATTCGTCCTTTGTCCTTTGTCCTTCGTCAGACGCTTTTTTAATTTTTAATTTTGCATTTTGAATTGCCGCGATTTCGCGGCTGACGCCAAGATGCGAAAGACAATCGGGACGATTCGAGGTCAAATCGATATCAAACACGAAATCATCTGCAAATTCGTGAATACCTTCGACCGCCAGACCGGCGCGCGTCAATTTCCGCGCCATTTCCTGCGGCGACAAATCCGTTTCGACCAAATCTTTCAGCCATCTGTAACTGATATTCATATTACGATTTACTTTCTTATTTAAACTGTTCCAAAAATCTGACGTCGTTCTCGAACATCAGGCGAATGTCGTCGAGTTCATACATCAGCGAGCACATTCTCTCCAAACCGAAGCCGAAGGCGAAACCCGAATAAACGTTCGGGTCAACGCCGCAGGCGCGCAGGACGTTCGGATGAACCATTCCCGAGCCGCCGAGCTCAATCCAGCCCGAACCTTTGCACGGGCGGCAGCGTTCCGATTCGAAAACTCCCGTTCCGCCGCATTTGAAACAGGAAAAATCGAATTCGGCGCTCGGCTCGGTGAAAGGGAAGTAGCTCGGGCGCAGACGCGTCACGGTTTCTTCGCCGAAAAGACGGCGCAGCCATTCGGCGACCGTTCCTTTTAAGTGAGCCATCGTGATGCCTTTATCGACGCACAAGCCTTCGATTTGATGAAACATCGGCGTGTGCGTCATGTCGGGCGTGTCGCGGCGGAAAACTCTGCCGGGCGCGATGATTCGAATCGGCACGCCGCGTCGTTCCATCGCACGAATCTGGACGGTCGAAGTCTGCGAGCGCAGAGCAAATCCGTCGGTCGTGTAAAACGTGTCCTGCGATTCGCGCGCCGGGTGACCTTCGGGAATATTGAGCGCGTCGAAATTGTAATAATCCGTCTCGATTTCGCGGTCGTCTTCAATCGCGTATCCCAAACTTACGAAAATATCTTCAATCTGCTGCCGCAAAAGCGTGAGCAGGTGCAGATGACCGGCGCGCGGACGGCGGCCGGGCAAAGTTACGTCGATGCGTTCGCGCTCGGTTTTGACTTCGGCAATAAAATTTTTCAGATTCGTTTCCGCATCTTCAATCGACGTCACAATTTGCTTTTCAATCGTCTGCACAAACTGACCGAACGCGCCGCGTTCTTCTGCCGCGACTCGTCCGATAAGCTTTTTCGCATTGGCGATTTCCGACTTTTTGCCCGTGTGCTTTGTTTTTAGCTCGGCCAGCTCGCGGCTCAAAGTTTCGGCGTCAGCCAGATTTAAGCCGCCGATTTCGGCGCGTAAATGAGCAAAGCGTCCGAATTCACTCTCGAACGCTTCGCGGATTTGTTCAATTTGTTTTCTCTCATCCGACATAAGCTATTCCGTATTTTCGATTTTAAACGCGGGGTTTTCGATAATCCCAAAAATGTTTCCGAACGGGTCAAAGACGCTCGCAACGATGATTTCTCCGCCGACATTGGTTGGTTCGGAATGCGTTTTTGCGCCCCTTTTCAAAAGTTCGTCAAATGTTTCTTGAGCGTTTTTAACGCCCCAGTAAACTTGCAGATTGTCTCCGGCCGTTACATTTTCGGCGTCCGGGTCGAGTCCGAGCTCAAAACCGCCGACGTTGAAGCCGACGTAAAAAGGCTCGTCAAAATACGGCTCGGCATTCAAAACTTCCGCATACCAGCTTTTCGCCTTTTGAAGGTCGCTGACTTTATAAATTGCCGTTCTCAATCCCAGAAACATTTGGTTAAACTGTAACACAGGCAAACACAAGAAAATGTCTGCCTGTGTCTATTTTTTGAAAATTTACTTAAGCCGCCGCTTGCTGCTGATTAGTGTTTATCGCGTCGCGCGCCTGTCCCGCCAGGGTGGCGAATGTTTCGGGCTGCTTGACGGCCAAATCCGCCAGAACTTTGCGGTCGAGTTCCACGCCCGCCAGCTTCAGGCCGTTTATAAACTGCGAATATTTCATTCCGTTCAGACGGCAGGCCGCGTTGATGCGGACAATCCAGAGACGTCTGAAGTCACGCTTTTTCAGTTTTCGGCCTGTATAGGCGAAATTTAAAGCGCGTTCGACCGATTCTTTGGCCGAGCGATACAATTTCGATTTCGTTCCGCGATAGCCTTTGGCCAGCGATAATATCTTTTTGCGTTTCTCCAAACGCTTATTTCCACGTTTTGCTCTTGGCATAATTTTTCACTCCTTCCAGTCGTTCAAAGGCTAAAGTAAAAAGTAAAAAGTAAAAATAATGATTTCAAATTAATTTTGCCTTTTACCATTCGCCCTTTTACTTAATTAATCTCTTCCGTATGGCAGCATCTTTTCGACGCGCTTCTGGTCGCCTTCCGATACCAACGCGTCAATATCGAGATTGCGTTTACGTTTATTCGATTTCTTCGTCAAAATATGACGCGCGTGGCTGTGTCCGCGTTTGAATTTGCCCGAAGCTGTCGAGCGAAAACGCTTTGCTGCGCCTTTATGTGTTTTTAGTTTTGGCATAATTACTCCCTATTTAATTGATAATTGATAATTGATAATTGATAGTTTGGTTTTTCATTTTCCAT
Source organism: Pyrinomonadaceae bacterium (assembly GCA_036403235.1). Taxonomy (GTDB): domain Bacteria; phylum Acidobacteriota; class Blastocatellia; order Pyrinomonadales; family Pyrinomonadaceae; genus JBGTFE01. Next base: position 13,250 of record DASWRI010000039.1, read on the forward strand.
TATCAACTATCAGTTAATCCGTCTTATGTATCTTGCCTTTTTTCGGCACGAAAATAACAAACATCTGATAGCCTTCCATTTTCGGCGGAACTTCGACGTCGGCAATGTCGACCAAATCGTCGCGCAGTTTCGCCAGCAGATTTGCGCCGAGCTCGCGGTGCGACATTTCGCGTCCGCGAAAGGCGATGGTGGCGCGAACTTTATCGCCGCCGTCAATCCAACCGCGCGCGCGCTCCATTCGGTAGCCGTAATCGTGGTCGTCGGTTGCCGGGCGGAATTTGATTTCCTTAACCGAAACGGTAACCTGTTTTTTCTTTGCCTCGGCAGTTTTCTTTTTCTGCTCGTAAAGAAATTTACCGTAATCGATAATCTTGCAGACCGGCGGTTTTGCGTTCGGCGCAATTTCGACCAAATCCTTTCCTTCTTCGCGCGCGCGCTGAATCGCGTCGCGCGTGTCCATTACGCCGATTTGTTCGCCGTCCTCATCAACCACGCGCACGGCCGGAATTCGAATCCGCTCGTTCGTGCGGTGCAGCGGCCCGCGAAAACGGCTGGGACGATTTTTGTTAAATTTACTAGCGATACTTTATCTCCTTTTTTAAGAGTTTACAGAGTTGCAGAGTTTTCGGAGTTAGCAGAGTCGCAAGAATTTTTTAACTCTGTAACTCTGTAAACTCTGTAAACTACCCGTTACTGATAGCCCGCGTCTGTTTCAGGCGTCCGGCTATTTCCTTAAATTCTTCGAGCGACATCGCGCCCAAATCACCTTGTTTGCGCTCGCGGACGGCAACTTTTCCTTCTTCCAGTTCCTTGTCGCCCAAAACGAGCATAAACGGAACTTTCTGCATTTGCGCGTCGCGAATCTTTGCGCCGATTTTATCAGATTTTGAATTTAACTCAACGCGAAAACCGGCTTGTTTTAATTCATCCGCAATTTTTCCGGCATATTCGTTGATTCTGTCGGTAATCGGCAAAACAGCGATTTGCACCGGCGCGAGCCAGAACGGAAACGCTCCGGCGAAATGTTCAATCAAAATGCCGAAAAATCTTTCGACCGAGCCGAACAACGCGCGGTGAATCATAATCGGGCGATGTTTCTGCCCGTCTTCGCCGGTGTATTCGAGCTGAAAACGCTCGGGCAAATTAAAATCGAGCTGAATCGTGCCGAGTTGCCAGATGCGGCCGATGGCGTCTTCAATCTTGATGTCGATTTTCGGGCCGTAAAACGCCGCTTCGCCTTCGATGCGCTCGTAGGCAATTTCGCGGTCTTTCAAAGCCTGCGCGAGCGATTTTTCGGCGCTCGCCCAATCTTCGTCCGCGCCGAGATAACCTTTGTTTTCCGCGTCGCCGCGCACTGACAGCTCGAATTTTACTTTTTCGAAACCGTAAGTTTCAAAAACTTTGATGGCAAAATCCAGACAATCGGCGATTTCCGCCTGAATCTGGTCGGGACGAACAAAAAGATGCGCGTCGTCGACGGTAAATCCGCGCACGCGCATCAATCCGTGAACCGTTCCCGAAAGCTCGGCGCGATAAACCGTTCCGAGCTCGGAATATCTCTGCGGCAAATCGCGGTAGGATTTCGGCGAAGCTTTGTAAATGCCGATATGAAACGGGCAGTTCATCGGCTTCAGACGATATTCCTCGTCCTCGATGGTCGTCGGCGAATACATGCTGTCGGCGTAGTTTTCTTCGTGCCCGCTGATGCGCCAAAGCTCGCGCTTGGCGATATGCGGCGTGTATACAAAACTGTAATCACGGCGCTGCAATTCCTCTTTCAAGAGATTTTCCATCTCCATCCGGATAATTCCGCCCTTCGGGTGCCAGAGAATCAAGCCCTGCCCGTAGTCGTCCTGAATCGAAAACAAATCGAGTTCTTTTCCGAGACGCCGATGGTCGCGTCTTTCCGCTTCCTCGCGCTGCTTGAGCCACGCGTCGAGCTCTTCCTGCGAAGCGAATGCGGTTCCGTAAATGCGCTGCATCTGCTGTTTGCTCGCGTCGCCTTTCCAGTATGCGCCGGAAAGCGCAAGCAATTTAAATGCCTTAATTTTGCCCGTGTGCGGGACGTGCGGGCCGAGACAAAAATCGATAAACGTCGAATTGTCGATATAATAGACGCTTGCCGCATCCGTTACTTTTTCGTCAATCAATTCGCATTTCAGAGGTTCGTTGCGCTCTTTGAAAATTTCCAGAATTTTCGATTTCGAAACGTCCTCGCGGCGATACGGCAGATTGCGCTTTTGCAAATCGCGCATTTTTTTCTCGATAGACGGCAAATCCGCTTCGGAAAGCGCGCGCGGCGCAATCACGTCGTAATAAAAACCGTAGCGCGCGTCGTCCATCAAAGCCGGCCCGACACCTAATTGCGTTCCGGGAAACAAATCGAGAATCGCCGCCGCCAGCAAATGCGCGGTCGAGTGTCTTATTAATTCCAAACCGTCGCGCGTTTCCGGCAAAATCGGCTCGATTGATAAAACCTCGTCGGTCGCCGACAGCTGTTTGTTCAAATCGACTTCTTCGCCGTTTACGCGCGCCGCCAGAGCCTTTTTCGCCGCGTCGCGGTCAAATGCTTTCAGAGCATCAGAGACAAGCGCGGGCGCGGGAATCTGCTTTTGATTTTCGCCAAATTTTAAGTTTAATTCACTCATATTTTTGTTAAATGTTAATTCAAATTGAAAAACAAGACCTTTTGCAAAGCCTTTTCGAATCAAATTCAAACGATTAACAGATAACAATCAACTACTACTAAAAAAGATTTGATTTGATAAGAGCGACTTTGCGTTACGTTTTCTGCGAAAACGCCGATTAACGCGCCATTAGAAGCGCGTCGTAGTAGTTCGTGTAAAAAATGCAAAGTTCTTCGAAAGCATCTTATCAAAATAAAGAAACTTGGTAGGCACTAGCAGAGTTGAACTGCTGACCCCTACCGTGTCAAGGTAGTGCTCTACCACTGAGCTAAGTGCCTATACGCTTCCGCCTAAACAAAAAAACTGCCTAAACAAAAAGCGAACTCGTAGAATAGCGAAAAGTTTCACAGGCTGTCAAGTTTTGCGTGAATTTGTTAGGCTGAATATGATGAAAAAAGGAAATAAAGCCAGGATTCAAGCGGTAATTTTCGATATCGACGGGACGTTGATTGATTCAAACGCGGCTCACGCCGAATCATTTGCCGGAGCTTTCAAAAAATTCGGAAAAGACGTGCCCGCCGGTGAATTAAAGTGTCTTATCGGAATGGGCGCTGACGATATTCTCAAAAAATATTTGTCGGGAGATGAAATCGAAAAAATCGGCGAGGATTTGAAAGAATATCGGAAAAAAGTTTTTCTCGAAAAATATCTGCCAAATCTCAAAGTTTTTCCAAAAACGAGAGAGCTTTTTGAAAAACTTAAACAGGACGACAGGCAGCCCGCACTCGGCAGCTCGGCCAGCGAAGAAGAATTGAAAGAATACAAAAAACTGCTGGATATCGACGAATTTATCGAAGAAGAAACAAACGCCGACGATGCCGACGAGGCAAAGCCCGAACCGGATATTTTTCTGGCAGCCTTTGATAAATTAAAAAATGTCGATAAAGAAAATGTCCTGGTTATCGGCGACACGCCGTATGACGCCGAAGCGGCAAGCAAGGCGGATTTGAAAATTTTCGGCGTCGAAAGCGGCGGCTGGACGCGCGAAAAACTGCTCGAAACCGGCTGCGCCGAAGTTTTCCGGAACGTCGCCGAAATTTACGAAAATTACGAGAAAATTTTTACGTAACTTTTATGGCAAAAGCGGAAAAACGCAAAATCAATCGCGAGCGGACGGAGATTTTAGAGAGCCTCGACCGATGGCTGGAAACTCCGCTTTTGATTCTGGGTTTTGGCTGGCTCGCGCTTTTAATCGTCGAATTTGTAAGGGGAACGACTCCGTTTCTGTCGGTTTTCAGCGATTTAATCTGGATAATTTTCATCGCCGATTTCGTCCTTAAATTCACGCTTGCGCCGAAAAAAATCGAATATTTAAAAACCAACTGGATAACCGCGATTGCGCTGGCCGCTCCGGCGCTGCGGATTCTCAGAATTTTTCGCGTCATGCGGATTGTTCAGGCGGCGAGATTTACGCGCGGTTTGCGGCTCGTGCGCGTTTTGACATCGCTCAATCACGGAATGAAGGCGCTCGCGGCGAGCTTCGGCCGGCGCGGTTTCCCGTATGTCGTGGCGGCGACTTTGATTGTGCTTTTTGCCGGCGCGGCGGGAATGTTCGCGTTTGAAAACGAAGTCCCGAACACAGGAATCGATTCTTACGGCTCGGCGGTCTGGTTTACGTCGATGATTATCACCTCAATCGGCTCGGATTATTTCCCGAAAACCGCCGAAGGCCGCGTTCTTTGTTTTTTAATCGGGCTGTACGGCTTTATCGTTTTCGGCTATCTGACGGCGACGCTGGCGACGTTTTTTGTCGAGCGCGAAGCCAATAATAAAGATTCGGCAATCGCCGACGCCGGACAAATTGAAAATCTGCAAATGGAAATCAGCGCTCTGCGCGACGAAATCCGGCTTCTCAGTGAAAAAATAAAAAATTAGATTCGCGGCTGCGAGCTGCAAAACCGGTGCATCGCGATGGCGACAAGCTGCGTCGTCCGATTGTCTTCGTCGTAATTCGGATTAAGCTCGGAAAACTCGATAATCTTTGTATTGACGAGCTTTGCGGCAAACTGCACGAGCGTTAAAAATTCGCCGCCGCGCAGACCAATCGGGCTCGGCGCGGAAACTCCGGGCGCATCGGACGCGCGAATCGCGCTTAAATCGAAACTAAAAAACGTGCTCAGCGCCGAACTGTGATTGATAAATTTCTGCCGGACGAGCTCCCTGACCTCGGCGTCGGCCGTCTCGCGCGAGCGGAGCTGGTCGAGACTTACGAGATTGACGCCCAAATTTTGCAAAAATCGATAATAAACGGGCGAAGCGTAATGCGGCTGGTATGCGATTTCGTAAAAATAATCGGGGCGCAGCAGTTTCTCTTCCAAAAGCTGACGATACTGCGTCGTATTGTTTCTCTCGGAAGCGACGCTGACGTCGAAATGCGCGTCGATATTTATCGCAATCCAGTTTTCGCGCCCGAAAACTTCGGCCATCGCGCAGCCGTGCGGGTATGAAATATCGTTTCCGCCGCCGAGGGATATGACTCTTTTCCCGTCGCGCAAAAACTGCGTCACAAGACGGCAATACGCTTCGTGCGTTTCTTCCAAATTTGCGCCGACGGGCGCGTTGCCGAAATCGAAAATTTTGGAAGTGATGCCGAACGGCGTGAGACGGTAAAATTCGCGCCGAATCGCATCGGGCGCGGCGCTCGCTCCGGCTCTGCCCTGGCCGCGCGTGACGCCTTCGTCGGTCGGGCAGCCGATGATAACGATATTTGCGGCCTCGTAATCTTTTTCTTCACGCGTAACGACGTCTCCGAGACGAACGTCGTTGGCGTCCTTACTGCTGAAAAACAAATCTTTTTCCGGCCTCGTCGCCGTTTCGAAAATTTCGCTCATAATTTGCCAAATCAATTCGGGTAAGCTATAAATATCTTAGTTTAATTATTCGCCTGATGGAAAACTATTGCAACAATTCGACCGGAAATTTCTCGCTTTCGTGGTGGCGCGCAAAGAGTTTTTCCGAAAAGCGCGAAGCGTAAAAATTTGAAATCGAAGAAAATTTTGGAAAAACCGTCGTAAACTCGAATTTCGACGGTTTTTTATTTTGGAAATTTATGCCGGAAACTGAAGAAAATCAAGCTGAAACGAGTCGCCCGCAATGGATTTTGCCGACGCCGCGGCGGACGGACGAGCCGACGCCGAAAGGATTAAAAAATCTGCTGCTTCATCTGATGCAGGGACAAAACTTAAAACGCGCCGAAGCGCGCCATTTGCTCGACGAGCTTTTAAGCGCGAGCGCCACCGACGCGCAGATTTCCGCCGCGCTCGTCGCGCTGGCAATCAAAGGCGAAACCGTCGAAGAGTTGGCCGGAATGGCCGAAGCGATGCGCGAGCACGCGGTCAAAATAAATTCGCGTCACACGGATTTTATAGACACCGCCGGGACGGGTTCGAGCCGCGTCAAGACTTTCAACGTTTCGACCGCCGCCGCTTTTGTCATCGCTGGCGCGGGATTGCCGGTCGCCAAACACGGAAGCCGCGCGGCGACGAGCCTTTCGGGCAGCGCCGACGTTTTGACGGCGCTCGGCGTCAACGTTTCGACGAGCCGCGAAACTTCGGAAAAAAGCTTGAACGAAATCGGCATCTGCTTTATGTTCGCGCCGCTTTATCACGCTTCGACGGCGCGCGTCGCGGCCATTCGGCGCGAGCTCGGCGTTCACACGACGTTTAATCTTTTAGGCCCGATGACAAATCCGGCGGGCGCGCCGTTTCAAATTATGGGCGTCTGGCACAAAGATTTGGTTCCGCGAGTCGCCGAAACGCTCGCCGCGCTTCGTACAAAACGCGCCTGGGTCGTTCACGGCCTCGACGGTCTGGACGAAATCACCGTTGCGGATAAAACACTTGTCGCCGAAATCGCGTCGGGAAAAGTCGAATATTTCGAGATTACGCCCGAAAATTTAGGCTTTCAGGCGGTTTCCGTTTCCGAGCTGGAAAGCTTGCGCGGCGGCGACGCCGCAAGAAACGCCGAAATTATAAAGGAAATTTTGATGTGCGAAAGACGCGGCGCGGCGCGTTCGCTGGTCGTCATAAACGCGGCGGCGGCGCTCTATGTCGGCGGAAAGGCCAAAAATTTGACCGAAGCCGTAAAACTGGCCGACGAAAGTCTGGAAAACGGAAAGGCTTTTGAGAAGCTCGGCCAATTAATCGAAAATACAAAATAAAATGATTCTCACCGAAATTATCGAATTAAAGAAAAAACGGCTTGAACAAGCGAAGAAAACGCACGATTTTGCCGAATTAAAAAAAAGCGCGCTTCTTAAACGCGAAAAGGCGTCGCCGCACGCTCTGCGCGAAAATCTGCGGCGAAATCGAATCAATATAATCGCCGAAATTAAGCGCGCTTCGCCGTCGAAAGGCATTATCAATGATAAAATCGATATTGCCGAAACTGCGCGGAACTATGAAAATGGCGGCGCGTGCGCGATTTCCGTTTTGACCGAAGAGGACAAATTTCAAGGCTCGCTCAAAGATTTGCGAGCGGCGCGCGAAAACACGAATTTGCCGATTTTGCGAAAAGACTTTTTTTTCGACGAGTTTCAAATTTTCGAGGCAGCCGAGGCGGGCGCGGATGTGATTTTGCTTATCGCGGCTATGCTGAACGACGCGGATTTGCTGAATCTGCATCGTTTAGCCGAACGTGAATTAAATCTCGACGCGCTCGTCGAAGTCCATACGCGCGAAGAATTGGAGCGGGCAAAAAAAATCGGCGCGCGCATTATCGGCGTCAACAATCGCGATTTGCACACGTTCAAAGTCTCCACGGATGTTTCGAGAGAATTGATAAAGCACGCGCCCGCCGATGCCTTGATGATTTCCGAAAGCGGTTTGCAAACGCGCGAAGATTTGATTGAGCTGAAAAACCTGGGTTTCGACGGGTTTTTAATCGGGGAAATTTTGATGCGTTCGGGCAACCCGGCCGAATTTTTAAGAAATTTACAATGAGCGAAATACATCTAAGGTATAAAAATCAGACGCGCAAGCAGCGTCACTGGACGATTCATCTGATTTCGGGCTGGAAGGTAATAAAGGGATTACTGGCTGTTGCCATCGGCATTAAATTATTGACTCTTTTAAATAGAGACGTGGCCGAATGGTTTGCGGCGTTTATCGCCAGACACAATATCGACGCCGAAAATCGATACATTCACGCGATTATGGAAAAGCTCGCCGGCGTTGATAATAATAAATTAATTCTTTTCAGCATCGGCTCGTTTCTTTACGCGGCGCTGGATTTTACAGAAGGCATCGGGCTCTGGTTTGAAAAGCGCTGGGCGGAATTTCTGACTGCTGTCGCGACGGCCGTCTTCGTGCCAATCGAAATTTACGAGATTTACGAGCGATTTACATGGATTCGCGTTTTGATTCTGGTCATCAATTTATTTGTCATCTGGTATCTCATCACGCGTTTAAGAGACGAAAAAAGGGAAGAAATAGTCATCGAACAGATAGAAAACACGGTGAAATAAATATTAAAAATCTCTGTGTTGAGGCATTATGACGAAAGTTAAAATTTGCGGCATCACAAATCCGGAAGACGCGCTCGTTTCGGCAAAATTCGGCGCAGACGCGCTCGGCTTTAACTTTTACGAGAAAAGTCCGCGATTCATTACGCCGGAGAAAGCGCGCGGAATCATCGAAAAACTCCCGCCGGAGATTTTGAAAGTCGGCGTTTTCGTCAACGAGTCAATGGAAAGGATTTTAGAAATTGCGGAAACAGCAAAGCTCGACGCGATTCAGCTTCACGGTGACGAATCGCCGGAATTTGTTCGCAAATTAAAGGCGAAAACGAGTCTCGAAATCATCAAAGCCTTTCGCGTTTCCGAAGATTTTAAGCCGGAAGATGTTTTGCAATATGAAGTTGACGCCGTTTTGCTCGACGCGTTTTCAAAAAATGATTACGGCGGAACCGGCGAAACTTTTGATTGGGAAATTGCAAAAAAAGTGCGGGAGATTTTTCCGAAAATGTATCTCGCGGGCGGACTTTCGACAAAAAATATCGGCGGCGCGATTGATAAAGTCGAGCCATACGCCGTCGATGCGTGCAGCGCCATTGAAGAAGCAAAGGGAATTAAAAATCATGAAAAGCTCAGGGCTTTTATTTTTGCAGTAAAATAATTTTATGGATTTTCAACCAAACGAGCGCGGCTACTGGGGCGAATTCGGCGGGCGATTTGTTCCCGAAACGTTGATGTCGCCGCTCGAAGAATTGACCGGCGCGTATTTCGCCGTCCGCGACGATGCGGACTTTCAAGCCGAGTTTTTGCGGTTGTTAAAGGATTTCTCCGGCCGTCCGACGCCGCTTTTTCACGCACGAAGACTTTCGGAAAAATTGGGCGGCGCGCAGATTTATCTCAAACGCGAAGATTTGGGACACACCGGCTCGCATAAAATCAATAACGCCATCGGGCAGATTTTGCTCGCCCGCCGGATGGGCAAAAAACGCATCATCGCCGAGACGGGCGCGGGGCAGCACGGCGTCGCGACGGCGACGGTCTGCGCTCTTTTCGGGCTCGAATGCGTCGTCTATATGGGCACGGAAGACATGCGGCGGCAGGAATTGAACGTTTTTCGAATGAAGCTGCTCGGCGCTGAGGTTCGCGGCGTCACGTCGGGCGCAAAGACTCTCAAGGACGCGATAAACGAGGCGCTACGCGACTGGGTGACGAACGTCGATTCGACTTATTATCTGCTCGGAAGCGCGCTCGGGCCGCACCCGTATCCGTTGATGGTCAGAGATTTTCAGTCGGTCATCGGCCGGGAAGCGCGCGAGCAAATTCTTGAAAAAATCGGAACATTGCCCGATTGTCTCGTCGCCTGCGTCGGCGGCGGCTCAAATTCCATCGGTTTATTTCACCCGTTTTTGCAGGACGAAAATATTCGTATGATTGGCGTCGAAGCGGGCGGCAAGGGAAATTCGCTCGGCGAGCACGCGGCGCGTTTTAATGAATCGGGCGGCGGGCGCGTCGGAGTTTTGCAGGGAACGAAAAGTTTTCTTTTGCAGGACGAAAACGGGCAGATTGCTTTGACGCATTCGATTTCGGCCGGACTCGATTACGCTTCAATCGGGCCGGAACACGCGTTTCTGCATTCGCTCAAGCGCGCCGAATACGTTTCCGCAACGGACGCCGAAGCGCTCGAAGCTTTTCAAATTTTATCCGAAACGGAAGGAATTATCCCCGCGCTCGAATCTTCGCACGCGATTGCGCATGTGTTAAAGCTCGCGCCCGAAATGTCTCCGGCCGAAACGATTATCGTCAATCTTTCCGGCCGCGGCGATAAAGACGTCAATCAAGTTCAGGAGATGCTGGAAAAGAAATGATTCACCACAGAGACACGGAGACACAAAGATTTTTAAGAGAAACGTTAACGGACAGACACAGATAAAATCCAAATTAAATCTGTGTTCTCTGTATCTTTGTTGTAAAGATTAAAATGAAAAATCGAATTGACGAGAAATTTAATCGATTAAAATCCGAAAATCGCGGCGGTTTTATTCCTTTTATCGTCGCGGGCGACCCGAATCTGGAAACGACGAAAGGTTTGATTCTCAAGCTTGCCGAAAACGGCGCGAGCATCGTCGAGCTCGGCATTCCGTTTAGCGACCCGGTCGCCGACGGCGTGACGATTCAGGCTTCGGCCGAGCGCGCTTTAAGAGGAAACGTCAATTTGAAAGAGATTTTGCAAATCGTCGCCGATGTCCGGCGGGAAAAATGCGAAGTTCCGATAATTTTGTTCAGCTATTACAACCCGATTTTGCAGTTTAATCTGGAAAACTTCGCCGCAAAAGCCAAAGACGCGGGCGTCGACGGAGTTTTGATAACCGATTTAGTACCGGAAGAAGCCGATGAGTTTAGAGAGATTTTAGCCCGCAAAGATTTGGCCTTGATAATGCTCGCCGCGCCGACTTCATCCGACGAAAGGCTCGAAAAAATCTGCGAAAAAGCGAGCGGGTTTGTTTACGCGGTTTCGCGCGCGGGCGTAACCGGCGCCAGAAACGATTTAAGCTCGGACGCGGAGAATTTAGTGAAACGCCTCAGAAAATTCACAAATTTACCGATTGCCGTCGGTTTCGGCATTTCAAACGTCGAACAAGTCGCTCAAACATGGAAATATGCCGACGCAGCCGTTGTCGGCTCGGCAATCGTGGCGGAAATCATAAAGCTCGCGCCGAATACGGACGAAGTAAATGAAAACATTGTCGGGAAAATAGGAGAGTTTGCAAAAAAACTTATTCCAAACATTTAATTTATACAATTTTTGAAATTATTTTTTGTCCTGTTTTTCCCACTGAAATAAAGATTTGCCGCTCTTATTAATCCAACTAAAAAAGTTACCTTTGTGTACGCCAGCTAATCCATTAGTAAACCAAACCTCAACTCGGTCAAATTGTGGAGCAATTACTCTCTTTCCATTTTTATTAATAAATCCCCAAGCAGATTTAGGCCTTTTTTCAGGCTTTTTTGGGGCTACATTTCCAACATAAACTGGAACTGAATTATCACCAATCATAACTGGAGCAAACCCTTCAGAGAACCAACTCGCTAAAGTAAATTGTGGTGAAATAAGCATTTGTCCTTTTTTGTTGATAAATCCCCATTTGTTATTAACTTCGACAGGTGCTAGTTCTTCCGAAAAGATACCTGCGTTTTTATATTTTGGATTAATAACAAAATTTCCTTTAGCGTCAACAAATCCAACTTTGCTTGATATACTTTGGGAAACAAATCCATTGTTGGTACTCCAACTAACAGTATATGCGGGAAGGGGAAAATTAAATGAAGTACCTTCCCATTCTCTAAATCTGGAAACTAATTCGTCAACGCTTTCGGCTATAACTAAATTACTTTTAGCCGCGCCTGTGTATTTGCCCGATTTATCGATGAAATTATTTGTATATACTGTATCTTCCTGTTTTTCCGTTACAATTGCTATGCCATTGAAAAATGGACTTGCCTTTTCAAATTTCTGTTCAATTACAAATTCTCCGGTTTTATCAATAAAGCCGCATTTATCTTGACAAACTAAAGCTAAGCCTTCGGAAAATATAAGACTTTGCCCAATTTCTGATTTGAGGTTAAAGCTGCGAAAATAAAAATGAGGAGAGATGATCATATTCTCTGATTTGTCAATAACTCCCCATAATCCATTGTCAATTCTCACAGCAGCGATTCCTTCTGAGAATCTCTGGGCTTCAAGATATTTTGGATTAATAACAAATTTGCCTTTTTCATCAATAAATCCGAATTTATTTTCAGCTTTAACTTTTGCTAGTCCATCTGAGAAAAATCCTGCTTCATCAAATTGCGGGGAGATAATAATCTGACCGGTTTTATTGATATATCCCCATTTGCCATCTAACTCAAAAGGAAAAAGTCCTATTTTAGTTTGCCCACTTACTTGATAAAAGGAATTTGCCGCAATTATAAAAAACAGTAAACCAGTTATTATTCTTGGTTTTGTTGACAACCTCGAAAACATATTTTCTCCTTAAAATACTATGAGTTTGCTTCATCTACATTTCGCTAATAAACTTTTAGCATTAATGATTCTTTTTAACAATTAATTTTAGGAAAACTTACCCATGAAACGTATTGTAAAAGCTCCGACCGGAACTGATTTGACCTGTAAAAACTGGCTTGCGGAAGCGGCCTTTAGAATGATTCAAAACAATCTCGACCACGACGTCGCGTTTGACCCGGATAATTTAATCGTCTATGGCGGGCGCGGCAAAGCGGCGCGAAACTGGGAATCTTTCGACGCGATTCTGGAAAGCTTGAAAAATCTCGAAGCGGACGAAACTCTGCTCGTCCAGTCGGGAAAGCCGGTTGGGGTTTTCAAAACTCATACGGACGCGCCGAGAGTGCTTCTTGCCAACTCGAATATCGTTCCGCATTGGGCGACGCAGGAAAATTTTGATAAATGGGAGCGCGCCGGTCTGATAATGTATGGGCAGATGACCGCCGGAAGCTGGATTTATATCGGAACGCAGGGCATTTTGCAGGGAACTTACGAAACTTTCGGAAGTCTCGCGCGCCAGAACGGCTGGGGAAATCTCGCCGGAAAATTTGTCCTGACCGCCGGCCTCGGCGAAATGGGCGGAGCGCAGGCGCAGGCGATTACGTTTAACGGCGGCGTCGGGCTTTTGGTCGAAGTCGACCGCTGGCGCATCGACCGTCGTTTGCAGTTAAAACAAGTCGATTTGGCGACCGAAGATTTAGACGAAGCGCTCGAAATGGTAAAGGAATTTACCGGAAAAAAAGAAGCCAAATCAATCGCCCTGCTCGGCAATGCCGCCGAAATTCACTGGCGTATTCTCGAAAGGGGAATTGTTCCCGATGTCGTTACCGACCAGACTTCGGCGCACGACGTGCTTTACGGTTATATTCCCGAAGGCTTGTCGGTCGAAGAAGCCGCCGAGCTTAGAAAAGCGGACGAAACGCAATACACGAAACGGGCGATGGATTCGATGGGCCGGCACGTCGAGGCGATGCTCGAATTTCGGAGGCGCGGCGCGATTGTTTTCGATTACGGAAACAATATACGGCAGAGAGCAAAAGACAGCGGCGTCGAAAATGCGTTTGATTATCCGGGCTTTGTTCCCGCATACATTCGACCGCTTTTCTGCGAGGGCAAAGGCCCTTTCCGCTGGGTCGCGCTTTCGGGCGACCGCGAAGACATCTACAAAACCGACGAAGCGATTATGAATCTTTTTCCCGAAAACGACCATCTGACGCGCTGGCTGACGCTTGCCGGGGCGCAGGTCGAGTTTCAGGGACTTCCGGCCAGAATCTGCTGGCTCGGCTACGGCGAACGCGCTAAAGCCGGACTCAAATTAAACGAGATGGTCGCGAGCGGCGAGCTGAAAGCGCCAATCGTCATCGGCCGCGACCATCTCGACTGCGGCTCGGTCGCTTCGCCCAACCGCGAAACCGAAGCGATGAAGGACGGCTCGGACGCTATCGCCGACTGGGTTTATCTCAACGCCATGATAAACGCCGTCGGCGGCGCGACGTGGGTTTCGCTTCATCACGGCGGCGGCGTCGGCATCGGCTATTCGCTCCACGCCGGACAGGTCATCGTCGCCGACGGCACGCCCGAAGCCGCCCGCCGAATCGAACGGGTTTTGACAACCGACCCCGGAATGGGCGTCATCCGCCACGCCGACGCCGGTTACGAGAAAGCGATTGAATTTGCCGAAAGAAATAATGTGCAAATTCCGATGATGAAATGAAAAACCTTACCAGTATTATTTATGAATATACGGGCGGCAACAAATACGAAAAGGTCGGTCATAATATCGAAGCCGGTTTAAGTGTTAATTAAACTATTAAGAAAGAAAAAAAGGCGCGTCTCCATTGCAGACGCGCCTCTTTTTTATTTTTATGGTTTGAATTAGTTGTTGCTCGCGCCGCCGCTGTACATTTCAAAGCTGCCCCAGATGCCGTCGATGGTCGCTTCTTTGGTTGCAAAGCTGGCTTCGTCGGTGAAGACGAACATCACGTAATTATCGGTTACGTCCGTTCCGACGAGAACTTTAACTTTTGATTTTTTGCCTTCCGAGTCGACCGAATTGCCTTCGGCGAGCGCATAGTTATCGCCTTCGCCTTTTAATTCACCGGCCGTCAATTTTTCGCCCATTGCGCTCCATGCGGCTTCGGCGCGTTTGAGCAAATCTTCTTTGGTCAAAGTCTGGTCTTTAAAGGCATAGACGATGATTCCGATGTCGTCGGGCGTCTGCGCGACAAATGTGTCAACGCCGCCTTCGCTCGTCGAATCGCCTTTCGTGCCTTCGGGAACCTGGAAGCCGTAGCCTCTGACTTCGTCAACGACGTCAATCCAATTGGCCGGAATCGTCGCTTTGGTCGTCGGTTTCTTGGCGTCGCCGGCCGGTTTCTGCGATTTTTCGTCTTTCAATTCGGTTTTCGGCGCCGGAGCGGTCGAATTAGAATTACTCGTCGTATTGGCAGTTTTGTTAGCCGTGTTGGCGGTATTCGCCGTGTTGGTCGTATTCGCCGGTTTGGTGGCATTATTGGCAGCACCGCCGCCGCAGCCGGCGACTCCTAAAGCTGTTAGCGCAAAAGCGGACAGCAAAAATTTATTTTTCATTTCATTTATCTTCCTGTTTTTTTTAATTTAAATACTTAAGCGGGACGCTTGATAATATGGCACGAACTCAAAAGTTCTTCAAATGTGAAAATTATTTTTCTTCGTGCCTGCAAAAAAATATCGGGCGCTTTGTTTTATTGAATTATAAAAATACGACGCCCGAAAATAGGGTTGGGTTTTCGTAAAATTGGCGAGTTTATTCAGCCACCGTGATTGTCGCTGATTTGCTGTCTTTCTTTTCGCCTGAATCATTAATCATATCGGCGGTCAGCTTGTAGCTTCCGGCGGGCATGCCTTCGCCGGTCGGTAGCGAATAACTGGCCGCGCCGTCGCCGTCAATGTCGACCGAGACTTCCGAGCCTTTTAAGGTTTCGCCTTTCGGGCCGGCAAGCGAAAGTTTGACTTTTACTTTGCCGGGATTGTTAGAAACCAACGCCTTACCGTAAATCGTGTCGCCGACTTTATAGCTGGAAGTTTCTTCTTTTCCGGCCTGGTCTTTGTAAGTTTTCAAGCTGCTCAAATTGGCGGTGCTGAAGCTGCATCCCTGTGCGATTATAAGGAAAAGCGCAAAGGTAACCGCAATCGTAATTATTCCGAATTTTTTCATTATGTAAATCCTCTAAATTTTCGTGATTTTGTGGGAAAAGCGTCGGTGAACGAAATCCCTTGAGTGAGTCTATAGATATGCTGTGGATTAAGCAATGAAACTTACCGATAATTCGCGAGTTTTATAAAATATTTTTTGCCAGGCAGATTTATTTAAAGACATTCGAGCGTTTTTAGTTTATAGTTATTGGCAAAAAGGAGAAATATATGCCGGATAATACTGCAAAGATGTATTCATACACGGTCAATTGCGACGGAGATTCAGCCATTTTCGACTATGTCGAGCAAAACGGAAGTCCGCTGATTTCGATGTTCGGAATAATAGATGAGGAAGGACAGTGGGCGGAAGCGCCATTTGGTATCACCATCGTTAATTTTGCCAAACACGGCGACGGCGGCGTTCTGATAACGCTGGCGGCGACGCCTTTCAGTGATGACCCGAGTATGGGCGGCGAAGATTTTGCTTTGACGCTCGTTTTTAATTCGCAGATAGACTGGACTCAGCCGCTTCCGCTCGATAAATTCTCAACCGACGGGAGCGTTTATACAGTCAATAACTGGAACATTGTAGAAGGCGGCACTATCCAGCATTTTCAGGTCACATCGCTTTCGTTAGACGTTAATGATGAAAGAGTGAAAACTGGATACTGAAAATCGTTTCCACATACGGATAAAATATTTTTTGAGTTGGCAAGGTGAATTGCAAACATTGCGCAATCGACTTTGCTAAGGCTTTCAAATTGTCTATAATTCCACGTCAAACAGAAACTCCAAAATGAAAAGCGTTAATATTTATTCGTTTATTTCGTCGAGAAAATCAATTTGTTTTATCCTTTTATGTCTCCTTGCCATCGTTTTGATGTGGCGCTCAGGCGAGATTCTGGCGCAAAAAGACGCAGGCGAAACGTTAACGAGCGGGAAATTTGTCGATTCAAAGGCTTTCTCCGAGTTTGATGAATGGATAAAGCTGTATTTGGACGGAAATTTCGCGGGCGAGCGCGAGTTTATCAAATCCGGCGAGGAAATCGCCCGCAAACGCCGCGAATTATTTAAGGAATTGATTCGAACAAATCCTGAAAAGGCGATAAAAACGTCTGTTTCGAAAGAAATTCAAAATCGCCTGCCGGTGGAAATCACACAATTTTTGGAGAAGGAAATCAGCGCACGCGGCGATTTTAACGTTTACGCGATTGACGAATTCGATTCGGCAAATCATCAAACCGAGCGCGAATTTGTCGTCGGCGATTCGCGATACGAGGCTTTTGTATACGGCCGGAAAGAGTCGATGACGACGAAGCTCGATATTGCTTTACGCGGAATTGTGCTTGACCGTTCGATGGCGGTCGATGAAAATTCAATTCGGAAACTTTCGCCCTCCGAGCTGGCGGCGCGGAATATTAAAGCTGATAAATTCGGGGAAAATAGAATTGTGGCCGAAGTTGGCGGAAACCTCATTTATTTTGCCGACGAGAGAAAATTTGAAGACTTTGTGCAGGAGTCGATTAACCGTGAGACGAAGATTTCGCCGTTGCGTTCCGAAATTTCGCCGTGGACGGAAGGCGCGAAGACGCTTCTATTTATACGCATCGATTTTCCGGACCGTCCGGGCGAGCCGACCGACAGATTTCATCAGCCTTTGACCGAAGGATTGGCGCAGAATTTGATAGACAATACGGTAAATCAGTTTTATATCGATAATTCGTATCAAAAAACTTCGCTTCGTGCGACCGTCACGCCGGTCGTCAGGATGCCGCAGCCGCAGACGGCTTATCCGCGCGAAAATTTAATCGGTTTGATTACCGATGCGCGCAATGCGGCGCGCGCGGCGGGTTTTGAAACGAATAATTACAATCTCGATTTGGTTGCGTTCAGCTATTCGGATATGTATACGTTTTCGGGAATTTCGCCGATTGCCAATAAGGGAGCGCTTCTAAACGGCTCGTTTACGTTTAAGACCGTCACGCACGAGCTCGGTCACGAATACGGTCTGATGCACGCAAATCTCTGGCGCACGTCCGACGGAACGATTATCGGCGAAGGCGCAAACGTCGAATACGGCGATGATTTCGATATGATGGGGAGAGGCGCGACGCAGGAAACGCATTTTAACGCGAGCTATAAGCGAACTCTCGACTGGCTGACCGAAGAAAATGTTCAAACGGTGGCGCAAAACGGCGTCTATCGCGTTTTCGCATTTGATTCGAGCGCCGCACAGCCGCAGGGCATTCGCGCATTGAAAATTAAAAAAGACCCGACAAAAGATTACTGGATAGAATTCCGACAGCAGATAACGAGCGTGCCGAGTTTGTTGGACGGCGCGCTTATCAGGTGGGATTCACCGTTTGAGGGTTATCGGCGAACACAGCTTCTGGATATGAATCCGGCGACGACTAGTTTGACGGACGCTTCGCTCTTAATCGGCCAGAGTTTTTCCGACGACGCGAGCGGAATAAAAATCACTGTTTTGGGCAAGGGCGGCACGACGCCCGAAAGTCTGGACATAAAAGTCGAGTTTAATTATTCGATTATCAACGGCGCGCGGTTCGATTTTGATGGCGATGCCAAAACCGACGTTTCAATCTTTCGCCCAACGGTCGGCGAATGGTGGTATCTGCGCAGCTCGGATAATCAAAACCACG
>DASWRI010000040.1:0-13277 GCA_036403235.1 Pyrinomonadaceae bacterium
TTTGCCTGTGCGAATACACAAAAACGGGTATCCGTTTGTCTTGGCAAAATCGGTCAACCGGCGAAGCACGTTGGCCGCCCCGTTAACTTCATGAAATGTGTCGGCAAACAATGCCACACGCGGAATTTGGTTCATAAACTCATTTTAGAAAATAATGTCGAATCCGCCCGTAAAATAGCGGCGATAACTATTAATAAATGCGCCGAACTGTGGGTCATTTAAATTGTTTCGCACATTTCGCGGGTTGAAATGGTCGGTCAAATTAAATCCGCGAAGCGACAGGCGAACGGCATATTTTTTTGTAACTTTAAAAT
This sequence comes from Pyrinomonadaceae bacterium, assembly GCA_036403235.1. Lineage (GTDB taxonomy): Bacteria > Acidobacteriota > Blastocatellia > Pyrinomonadales > Pyrinomonadaceae > JBGTFE01. Next base: position 315 of record DASWRI010000040.1, read on the forward strand.
CCTTTGAAATCTCCGCATCGAGCGAGAAAAAATTCGGGAAACGTTGGTTGGCGGCATTACGCGTCCCGACAAAATTCTGCGATTCATTAATAATTGAATACGGAAAGCCGCTTCGCCATTCGAGAATCGGCGAAATTATAAGCTGGTGCGGAAGCGTAATGCTGCCCCACGCCAAAAGACGATTCGGAACGTCGGTCGAAAGATTAGAAAATTGATTTTGCCGGACGAGCGGAATACCGAAATCTCCGTAATAACTGTTGAAATCATTCAAATCGCCGCGTGCTTTTGAACGAACATAAGACACATAAAACGGCTGATTTTTCGGCAGAGAGAATTTTGCCGTAAGCTCAAATGCGTCGTAAGAGACGCGTCCCGAAGGAGTCAGAACGATAGCGCTGCGTCCGAAAAAATCGGTTTGCGGGCTGACGATATAAATCCGGTCGGTGCGGCTGTGCGTAAAATTTGCCCGAAGGCTCAAAAACGAATTAACGATCTGGTCGAGCTGCAAATTCCACGTTAAATTTTGCGGCACAAATCCAGTTTCGGTTTTCGCCGTCCGAAAATCGAGCGGAACGAGCGAGGCATCATTGACCAGAATGTTTTCAAAACGGCGTTGGTCGATGATTGTTTGCCCGTTTGAAGCAAAGCGCGTTACGATTCGTGCCGGATAGTTTGCAAAGGCGCGAATATTAAGCGGCACTTTATCGTAAAAAAAGCCGAAACCGCCCCGAAAAATAGTCTTATCGCCTTTAAATGGCGACCATGCAAAACCTGCTCGCGGCGATATATTACGCTCGTTTGCAATGTTTTGGTCTTCGATTCTGACTCCGACATCGAAACTCAAATTCGGACGTAAAATCCATCTGTCTTGAACAAATCCGGTATAGGTGCGATTGACGATGGAAATTTGCGGTGCGGTTTCAAACGTCGTGCGTTCCGCCAAAGTTCCGTTAGCCCGAAAGATATTGACAGGGTGCGCCTCATAGTTCATCGAGTTAGAAACGTTCGTAAAATTAAAGCCGATTTTGAAACTATGCGTTCCGTAGAAAAGTTTTCGCACCGGAAAATCATAAATCTCAAAAAACTCAAAACGCGATGAACGCCGCGCCTGTGTGGTAAAATAATTTCCGCTCTCGCCCGTCGGTGCTAGATTCTGTTCGCCGTTTCCTTGTGCCCAGACATTTGCGTTAAAGCGCTTATAGGAAATCGAAGATTGAAGCAAGCCTTCGCCAATCGCGTAATTGTCGCGGAAAGTCAAAATAAAATCCTTCTGCCTGTAATTCGGCGTAACCGGACGAGGACGGAAAAAATCCAGACCGACGAAACTCTGGCGTTCGGGAAAATAGCCGAAAGTAACGGTTTGAGAATGTCTCGCGCTCAAAATCCAGTCGAGCTGAGTGAAATAGCTTTGCGCTTCGGCAATGCTCTCATTGTTCGGAAAAATGAGTCCGCGCACCGGCATTTTCGAAATGCTGTAGCCGAGCGATTGCGATATAAAAAATTTGTCTTTAATCAACGGACCGTTAAAATTAAAGCGCGGCGCATCGTCCTGAACGCCGAAAAATTTGCCGTTGTGGAAACGAAAATCCGGCAGAAAATCGTTAAATTCAAAACTCCACTTATCTCCGCCGCGTCTGGTTTCGATATTCGTCAAGCCGCCCGTAAATTGCCCATATTCCGCCGAATAAGGATGGCGAAAAACCTGTACCGATTCGACCGCGTCAACCGGCAGATTAAGTCGAAAATTGCCGCTTGCCGGGTCGGCGACATTCAATCCGTTAAGGCGAAATGCACTTTGCTGCTCGGTCGCGCCGTTGATGCTAATTTGCCCGTTCGACGAACGAATCACGCCCGGCACGAGCGGAATTGCCTCGTCAACACGCTTGGTTGCAAGCGGCAGCCGCTCAAGCGTTTTTCTCTGCACATTTCCGGTCGGCGGTGACGAACCGGCTTCGACACTGTTCACATTTTCCGCTTGATTTTCGACATTGACCTGAGCCGAAACCGTGCCGACATTCAGCGTCACTAAAAGTTCGAGCGGCGCGTCCGAAGTGATTTTAATTTCTTTCCGTTCGTATTTTTCAAAGCCTTCTTTCTCTATTTTCAACTCATAGTTTCCGTTTGCAGTATTTGAGAAAATCACTGTTCCGTTTTCGTCAGTCACCGCTTCGGCAATTGTTTTATTATCCTGCGTTAGAACACAGTTTGCGCCGCCGACGGCTTGTCCCTGCGCGTCCGTTACCGTGACGCGAAACTGGTTGGGCGTAAGTTTTTGCGCATTTGAAACAGCAATCAAAACGAATAAAATCGTTATCAATACGCCCGTTTTTTTTATTATTGACTTCATAAAATTTATACGCTTTCCTAGCCATCACTTGCCGAAATTCCGGCAAGTGATTTCTCCTGCGGCAAAGTTTTCGTATCTGATTTCTTATCGACCGGCGGAACTGAAAGCGAAACCAGCCGTCTTAGTTTGCGCGCTGAGCGAAGAGTGCCTGGCTCGACTGGGATTATGCGAAAATCATATAACTTCATTTCCAGATTTTTCCAAAAATCAGGAAAGCGCGTTTGTAGATTTTGACTAATATTTTCCGCAATCGCCTGTCGAATATGCGATTCGTCTCCATGCAATGTTTCGACGCGCAACTCGACGACATCAATCCGGTTTTCGTGCCAGATTCTGACCTGCCATTCGTCGCTGACAAGCGGTACTTCGCGCAGAATTTCCGAAAAAATCCACGGGCTGATGTTGCCCATTCCGCAGACAATCATTTCGTCACAGCGACCCTTGATTTTGGCGATGCGCTTGGCAAATAGCCCACACGAGCACGGCTCGTCAATCAGGCGCGTAACGTCGGTCGAGCGATAACGAATGAGTGGCATCACTTCGCGCGTCAGAGTCGTGTAAACAAGTTCGCCTTCGCCGTCCTCATTCTCTTCGGGAATCTCGAAAAAGAAATTCAAATCGTTGCGGTGATAACCTTCGCGCGCCGCGCATTCGACGCCGATCGCGCCGAAAGATTCGGTCTGCCCGTAGTTCAGATAAAACGGCGCGTTCCAGATTTTCTCGACTTCGCGACGCGTCGGTTCATTGATATTTTCACCGCCCGCAAACAAAAATTTCACCTTCCAGATTCCCTTTTGAGCGGCTATCACCGAAAGCCGAATCATCCATGAAGGCTCACCGAAAATCACGGTCGGCTGGTATTTTTTCGCGCGTTCGTAAAATTCTTCAGGCGGAATTTTTCCGGCTTCGGTGTGAAAACAGCCCAGATATTGAAAAGCCGTCCGAACGACCGCCGGAGAAACCCAGAACGAAACGTCAAACGCGCTCAGCACAACGTCTTCGCGGCGCAGACCGAGCTGGTAAAGTCCTATCGCACTGGCGCGTCCCATTTCGTTTAACTCGCGGTTTGAGAAGAAAATCCGCTTTGGCTCGGCTGAAGTCGTTCCGGTTGTTTCAAATGCCGTATCGGGTCTGCCGACTAAAAACGCTTCCGATTCGTTTCGATGCAAGTCCTCGCCGGTCGTGAAAAAATCGCCGAGTTCACTCGGATGCCTGATTTTCCCGACATCAATTTTGCGCCGGGCGAATTCTTCTTTGTAGAACGGCGCGCGCGCGGCGAGCCTTAGAGTTTTCCGAAACCGCGATTTTTGAATTCCGAGCATTACGGCAGGCGGAACTTTGCCCAAAAGTCGAATCGCATATTTCGGATTTGTCCGCAGAGCAAGCTTTTCCAGTTGTTCGGTCAGTTTCGTTAACATAAATTTCAAACTCTATCCGGCGCGCAGCGTCGAATTAGCATCTCCAGCATTTCCATTGACAAATCAATTTCTTCCGTCGTCATTTCAAACGAAGGCGCAAGCGTAAAGACGTTTTTGTAATAACCGCCGACATCCAGCACCAGACCCATTTTGCGCCCGCGCACATCGAGGTCGCCCTTCATTCCTTCGGCAAACATCCTGTCGCACAATTCGCGGTCGGGCGTGTAACCGTCAGGCGCGCAGATTTCGATTCGCAGAGCCATTCCCATTCCGTCCGTATCGCCGATAACTTTTGGATATTTGCGCTGCAATTCCTTGATTTGCGCCAAAAAATACGCGCCTTTTTCCCGCGTTATTTTTTCATAATCAATTTCCTGCGTCATTCGCACAAGCTCCAGAGCGACGGCTGTTCCGAGCGTGTTTGAAGAAAACGTCGAATGCGTCGAGCCGGGCGGAAATTTTTCGGGCGAAATCAAATCTTCTTTTGCCCAGATGCCCGAAAGCGGGTTTAAGCCGTTGGTCAGAGCCTTGCCGAAAACGATAATGTCCGGCGAGACGCCAAAATTTTCCATCGCCCAGAATTTTCCGGCGCGGTAAAAACCCATCTGGATTTCGTCGTCAACCATTAAAATTTTCCGTTCTTCCAGAACTTTTTTGAGCGCGGGAAAATATCCTTCCGGCGGGATGACATAGCCGCCCGTTCCCTGAATCGCTTCGACGTAAAACGCCGAAAATTCCGATTCTTCCGCCTTTGAATCCCAGAACGAGTTGTATTCGGTTTCAAAATTTTTGGCGAATTGGTCAACGCAGTAAAGCCCGCAATCGTCGCGCTTTTTGCCGTATGGACAACGGAAACAATACGGGTAAGGAACAAAGTGCGCGCGGTCGGAAAAATGCCCGTAGCGTCGGCGATAACGAAAGCTCGAAGTAATTGCCGACGCGCCTAGAGTTCGCCCGTGATAGCCGCCCATAAACGCGAAAACAAGGCTTTTTCCGGTTTCGTTGCGGACGAGCTTCAAACTGTCTTCGATTGCCTGCGCGCCGCCGACGTTGAAATGAACGCGACCTTCCAAACCGAATTTCGACTTGTTCAAACGCGCAATCGCCGCCGCGAGCTGAACTTTTTCGGTGTGCAGATACTGCGAGGCAAGCTGCGGCAATTTATCAATCTGGTTTTTGAGGGCGTTGTTCAGACGCTCGTTGCCGTAGCCGAAGCTCGCCGCCGAATACCACATCTGCAAATCCAGGAAAGGCGTACCTTCACGGTCGAAAAGATAGTTTCCCTCGGCGCGTTCAAAAAATTTCGGCGGTTCGAGGTAGTGAACCGTGTCGCCGTAAGAACAATATTTATTTTCCATTTCGAGCAATTCCTGCTCGCTCGGGCGGCGTTCGATTTTGTGTAATTTTGCGGTTGTATTTATGGTTGACATAATAAATATAATTTCTCCTTTGATTTCAAGCGGCTTCGAGCCATGAACGGCGTTTATCGGAAAGGGTCAGCGCGAATGTCTCGTATGCCTGGTCGAGACTTTCCGCGACTTGTTTCAAACTGTTATAAGCAGTTTGCGGAATACGGTTTTGCAGGCAAAAATCGGCGAGTTTTTTCTTGGCGAAAACTACGTTGGCAGTTTGCGCGGCAAATCGGTCGGAAAGACCGTCGCCGACAAAAATGCTCGGCGCGTCGCAGAAATTATTCAACCGCATCACGGCTGGCTTGCACGTCGCGCAGCCATCAGCGCAGACTTTTTCAAAATACGGAAATACCGTCCGCCAACGATTTTTACTATGCGGAATCAGGCGGTTTGACCAGACCTTTACATTTTCCGCCAGCGGAGGATTTAGGGACGCTTTTTGAATCATTCGCCGGATATAATTCTCGAATCCGTCGCTGACGATATGAACGGCAACGCCCGATTCGCTGCAAAAGCGCAGAAGCGGCAGAAAGCCTTCGTCGAGTTCGAGCGTGTCGAGAAATTCGTTTAATTCTTCAGGCGCGGCTTGCACGAAAGAAAATTGGCGGTGCAGGCATTCGCGCGAACCGATTTTGCCAGCCAGCCATTCTTCTTCGGTTTCGAGCCAGCGTTCGTCGGCAAATTCTTCCAGAATCGCATCAATTACATCGCGCCGGGAAACCGTGCCGTCAAAATCCAGAAATAGAATCGGTGAAATTGATTCGGAAAAAATTTCGGTAAGATAAAAATTAGGATTCATATTTGCTTTCTCCCCTTTTTGATTGCTTCTTCTGTGCAAGACTAGTAAATTTTTGGTCGGGTTTGGCGATTAATTGTTTAAGCGGCAAAATTCGCAGATTTCTCGCTTCCAAGCCTTTTAGAATCAGTGGAATCGCTTCTACTGTCGCTTGGCGGTCGCTTTTTCCTTCGCTGTCGCCGTCATGAAGAAGGATAATCGAACCGGCTTTTGTCTTTCGTAAAACCGCGTCGGCAATCTGCTTCGCAGTCCGTCTTTTCCAATCAAATCCGGCAACGCTCCATTGAATCGCCTGAAGCTTCAATTCCCATGCTGTCTTAAAAAAAGTCGGCGTTCGAACGCCGCACGGCGGGCGGATAAAGCGCGGCGCGATGCCCGTCGTATTCGTAATCGTTTCCTGCGCTTTATAAATTTCGTATTCTATTCTGCGCCGCGAACAAAACAATAAAATTTTGTGCGAATGCGAATGATTACCGATTTCATGACCTTCGGCGACGATTCGGCGCGCAGTTTCGGGAAATTTTTTTACTTGTTTTCCGACCATAAAAAATACGGCTTTGATATTGTTTTCGCGCAAAACATCGAGCAGTTTTTCCGTGTCCGCGCTCGGTCCGTCGTCAAAAGTCAACGCGACCGCATTCATATCTTCGCTGCCGCGCCAGACGGTTTTGCCAAGAATCTGCGAACGAACGGCGTAAGTCAGGTAATAAACAATTCCCCAAGCGCCAAGCGCCAGAGCAGTCAGCACCGAAAAAATAACAATCAAGATTGTGTTTAGTGTCCAATCATTCATCGCGTCTCAGTTTTTCTTTAATCCACAATGCCAAATTTGCAGCGGCTTCACGCCGCGCGAATTCGTCTGCATTTTTTCTCATTCGCTCTAAATCAATCCGGTTTTTTAATAATTCTGCGGCGACTTGCGCAGCTTCAGCCGGAGTTTTTACGGCACACCCGATGCCCAGTTTTTCCAGCAATTCATACTGCGCCCGTTCCGAGCCGGGCGGCGGCGGCAAGGCGATAATCGGCAAACCGCAAGCGCAGGCCTCGTCGAAAGTGTTGCCCAATTTGGAAATCAAAACATCGGCGGCGTGAAGGAGTTGCGGAACCTGATTCGTCCAGCCCAGAATGCGCAGATGTTTGGAGCTTTTCCGCAAACGCTCACAATTTCGCTTTAATTTTTCGTTTTTTCCGGCGAGGACGACAATTGCCGCTGAACGATTTGCGTGTAGCAATTCTTCGACAATTTCTTCAATTCTTCCGATTCCTTCTCCGCCGCCCGCAACTAAAATCAGAGGCAAGCCTGAAGGCAAATCAAGCCATTTATTAACTTCCCAACGTTCTTTTTTTCTATCGAAATCCGTTGTAAATTCCGCCTGCATCGGCACACCCCAGGCGGCGATTTGTTCGCTCCGTGCGCCGAGTTCGACAAAATCTCTGACAATCGAATCAGCCGCCAGACAGTAAAAATCAATTTCCGGCTGAATCCAGGCGCGGTCGGCGTCGTAATTAACATTGACGGCGACGAGCGGAATTTTTAATTGCAAATCGCGTTTGACGAGCGCGGCAATCTCGCAGCATCCGACTTCGGTTGCGACAATCGCGCAAGGCTGTATTTCTCGCGCCAGTTTAAACAATTTTCGACATTCGCGGCGATAAAACCACGCGGGACTGGTTTGCGTCTGGCGTTTCTGGTAGCGATCTATTTTGTCCCACAAAGCCGGGAAATTTTTGACAAGCCAAAGATATGCCGTTACGTGCGTGAACCTCGCCAGCGGCGACATAAGCCCAGAAACCTCGACAACGCGTGCCGGAATACTTGGATTGTTTTTGCTCCACGCCTCGGCAATGGCTTCAGCCGCCCGCGAGTGTCCCGCGCCGTTGTTAATCGTCAGCAGCAAAACCGGTCGTGCCGCGCCGGTTTGCGCGTTTGCGATTTTCTTTTTCTCGGCTGTGACTAACATTTTCAAACGCCGACTACCGACTTCGCACTCCTTTGATTAGTTTTTTCTGATTCGCTTTCGATTACTGCCTGCACAATGCGCCGCGCAGCTTCGGGCTGCGCTAATTTTTTTATATTCCTTGCCATTTCAAACCGGCTTTGCGGATTTTCCAGAATTTTCAAAATTGCTTCCGCCGTTTTTTCCTCGCCGTTAGTGTTAATACCTGCCCCTTGCTCGATAAAGTGTTTCGCGTTTTCCGTTTCCGGCCCCGGAATCGCGTCGAATAAAACGAGCGGAACGCCGCAGACCGCCGCCTCGTTCAAAGTTACTCCGCCCGGTTTCGTCGCCAAAGCGTCTGCCGCCTGCATCAACGCGGCGACATCGTTTGTCCACGCGAGAATTTTCAAACTAACGGTTGCCGTATTTTTCAGCTTTTCGAGTTTGCGGCGGGCATTTTTATCTTTTCCGGGCAAAGCGACGATTTGCAGATTTTTGCCGTTTCGCAAAAGCTCGGCGGCGACCGCATCCATTCGCGTCGGTCCCATTCCGCCGCCCATCAGCAAAACTATCGGGCGCTTGTCGAGTCCAAATTTTCTGCGTGTTTCGCCGGCATCAAACCGGCGCGAAAAACTCTCGTCCAAAGGAATTCCGCAGACTTTGATTTTTTCTGCCTTCACGCCCCAATTTTCCAGTTGTTCGGCAACGCATTCGGCAGCCACAAAGAAGTTTGAAATTTTAGGCTTGACCCAAATCGGTTCGGCTTCAAAATCCGTAATGACATTGACTATTTCCGCGCTTGTCAGCCGCTCGCGTTTCGCGATTACCGCTATTTCACACGCGCCGACCTCACAGGCGACAATCAAATCGGGCTTGAATCTTTTAATGTCGTCGAAGACCCGGCGACAGCCTTTTCGCCAAGCCCAGATGGGCGCGGTTTGCTCGTGTTGTTTTTGAATGCGAGTGGCAAAAAATTTGTCCCAAATATGCGGCGCACAGCGAATCATTGCCCAGTAAGTCCAAACGTAAAATATCCGAAACAGAAACGAACAATTTTCGAGCGCGTCAATTAATTGCAGTTCGGCATCGGGAATTTGTCTCTGAAATTCCGCCGCAATTGCCTGCGCGGCGCGAACGTGACCCGCGCCGAAGGATAAAGTCAAAACGAAGATGCGTTTCGGATTTTTCACTCTTCCCTCCAGTTCATTGTCCAAAAACCGCCCGCGAGAGTTGCCAATGCCATTAGCGATAAAATCAAAAACTCGCCGCCGATAAACGGATTTCCGGTTAAAATTTTTTCGACGGCGCGGGCAATGTAAGTCGTCGGCAAAACGTATCCGAGCCAGCGCAGAAATTGCGGCAGAGTTTCCGCCGAATAATAAACCGGCGCGAGCAAAACAAGCCCCGCGCCGAGCGCGTCCGTCATCAAAGAGCCTTCGCTGAAACTTCTGACGCGGGAAGCGATAATGACGCTAACGCCGCACAGAGACAAAAGCGCGACGAAAACTACGAGCGCAAGCAGAAATACGCCGAAAATTCCGTTGATTTTGGTTGTTACTCCTAAAAATCTTGCCGCCGCAAGCATCGAAATCGTCCCCAAAGCGCCCTGCGCGAGAGCAAAAATCAACACGCCGAAAACATATGAAGAAGGCGCCAGCGGCAGCGTCGCAAAAAGTTTCAGGCGCCCGGTAAAACGGTTTTCGAGAAGCAGATATCCAAGCCAGCTAATCGCCGTCAAGCTCAAAGAAAAAACAATCGAAGCGGCGAGAAAATGCAGCTTTTCCGCGTTTGGAACCGTTTCCGCCGCATTTTGATTGGCAATCCCGTTGGCAAACAAATACATCCCAATCGGAAAAACGATTGCCGCCAGCAAAAACGGTCCGGCTTCGCGCCGCAGACGCGCCAGATGAATCTGAAAAACACAAAAAATGTCGGACAATCTTTTCTTCATTTTTTGAGCGGATTTCCTCCGTTGCCGTTTGCGCTTAAATGCTCGCCGACGAGCGCGAAATAAACGTCTTCGAGCGATGAAGCGGCGAGTTGATATTCGCTGACACGCGAACGATTAATAAATTTTTGCGCCTCGTCGAAAGTCTCGAAAAAAATCGTCTGCGGCGTTTCGCGTTCAAGAAAATTCATTCGATAGCGCTGCGGAAATCGCGCGCGAAGCTCCGCCAGAGTTCCTTCGGCAACGATTTTTCCGTGGTTGATAAACGCGATGCGGTGGCTCAGATGCTCGGCTTCTTCCATGTAATGCGTCGAAAGAATGACGGTCGCGCCGCCGACGATAAATTTTTCGAGCAGATTCCAAACCGTTCGGCGCGAAATCGGGTCAAGCCCGGTCGTCGGTTCATCGAGAATCAAAAGCGGCGGTTTGCCAAGGAAAGCCAGACCGATTAAAATTCTGCGGCGCTGCCCGCCGGAAAGCTCGCCGACTCGTTTTTTCGCGTCCTGTTCGAGTTCGAGCGCGGCAAGAATTTCATCAGTCTGCGAGCGCGCCGAATTTTTATCCAGGCCTTTGAGCTTTCCGAATAATTCGAGATGTTCGCGAACGGTCAAAGTTTCAAAAACGCCCGCTTCCTGCGGCGTCACGCCCATCAGAGTTTTGGCTTTTTGCGGCTCTCTTACCGCGTTGATTCCGAAAATTTCGATTGTGCCGCCGGTCGGTTTGAGCTCGGTCGTAAGCTGCCGCAGAAACGTCGTTTTGCCCGCGCCGTTCGGTCCCAAAATGGTAACGACTTCGCCTTTTTTGATGGCAAAATCAATGCCGCGCGTCGCTTCAGTCCCATTTCGATAGCGCTTGATGAGATTTTCGACACGAACGGCAAAATTTTTGTTTGGTTCTTCCGGCATCTTCAAATAATCTGCAAAAACTCCATCGCGCTCCAAATCGCCGTCCAGGGGTTGTTGCGATAGACGGAAACTTCATACGGGCAGCCGATTTTGCAGCCTTTGCAGAAATCCCACATATCGGGCGATTCTTTAATGATTTGGCGCACTTCGGGCGATTCGTAAATTTCCCTAAGACTCATTTCCGGCAAGCCTCGATGTTTTGAGACAAACGCGCACGGAAACTGAATCGAGCCGTCGGGACGCATATTTATCAAATGCGAAGCCGAGCGGCACGGGAATTTTTTCGTAAAACCGTCGTTGCGATAAAATTTGTAATAATCGGTGTAAAACCTGACGCATTTGAACTCTTTTTTGAGCTGCAAAACATACGTTGCGACTTTATCGAGCGCTTCGTGCTGCATCTCGACATTTTCGGTTTCAAAAGTCGTCCGCACGACATTGTGAACAGCTTCGGTGTGAAGCAGAAAACCGCGTTCGGTGCAGTACTGGGCAAGGGCGGGCAAATCTTCGAGATTATCTTCGTTGACGGCGGCGTTGATTTGCACGAGATTATGTTTGAGCTTGTTTTCCGTGATGTAATCGAGCGCCGAAAGAATCGTCGGCAGACCGTCAATGCCGCGACGCTGCTTGAATTTTTCGCGGTCGAGCGTGTCAATCGAAACTTCCAACTGGTCGAGCTTGACGCAGAATTCGGCGTATTTTTTGAGCGCCAGTCCGTTGGTCGGCATCGAGGTGAAAAAGCCTTTTTTCGAAGCGTATTCGATATAATCCGGCACGTTCGGATTCATCAGAGGCTCGCCGCCCGACATGCTCCACGCAAAAACGCCCATCTCCGCCGCTTCGTCCATCCGGCGAAAAACTCTCTCTCTGGTCGCTTTTTCTTCCGGCTGTTGATTTTGCCAAATCGCGCAGTAACCACATTTCATATTGCAGTGCAGCGTCGTTTCAAACATCACCATAAACGGGCGATTGAAGCCGTGCCGCAGTTGGCGGAGCGCGTTTTTGAACATTAGCTTTTTCTGCATATTCTCAACTTAAAAATCAATATCGAACTTTGCTTTGACCGATGCGCCCAAGCTGTTGTAAAACTTTCCGTAATTCGGACTAGCGAGATTGTTCTGCACGTCTCGCGGGTTAAAATTATTCGTGACATTAAACAGCGCGACGCCGATTCGGGCGCGTTTATTATCAAAAAACGGCAGTTGAAAACCTTTGGTAATTTGCAGGTCGAGCGATACATACATCGGAAATCGTCCGGCGCGGTTTCTCACTCCGACAAAATCCAGACGCTCGTTCACATTTGAGAACGGAAAGCCGGAACGAATCTCGAAAAGCGGCGCGATGCGAATGTCGTGCTTTTTGGAAATGTCTATCTGTCCGTAAAACAAAAAGCGGTGCGGCGCATCGAACGGCAAAGGCGCGTATTCATTCGGGCGCGCGACAAACGAAGGCGTGTCGCCGAAAAATTTGTCGGCCGTATTCAAATCACCGCGAGCGCGTGAGAAAACATAAGACGCGCTCCACTGACCGAGCGCCGCACTTTTATAATCGAATAAAACCTGAAACTCGTCGTAGCGCGAACGCCCGCGACTGCTCAATAAAAGTGTTCCCGTTGTGCCGCTTCCGGCGAGAGGCTCAACCAGCAAATCGTTTCTTGTAAATCTTTGGAGAAATCCGAAACGAACGATTAATTCCTTTGTAATTCTGCGGTCAATTTGGAAACTCCAACGCACGCTACGCGGCGTGCGCAGCGGTTCGACAATTTGGCTGTCGAAAAGTGTTGGTACGCCGGTTACCGTGATGCCGTTGGCGGCATAATTGGTTACGATGCGTTCGGGAACTTGCTCAAACTCGGCTGTTGGATTAACTAAATCATCGTTTTGCTCGCTGTCAAAATATCCGATAGTGGAAAGCGAACGGTCATAGAAAATGCCGATGCCGCCGCGAAGAATCGTGCCGTCATTTTTGAAGGGCAAAAACAAAAATGAAACGCGCGGCGCAAAATTATTGCGTCCGGTTATGCCGTCGCGGTCAAAGCGCAAGCCGTAATCGAGCGTAAATTTCGGATTAATAACCCAACGGTCTTGCACAAAAGCGGCGGCTTCGTTATAGGAATAACTGAGCGGCGCGGCGCTGGTAAAATCAATACGCTGTGCCAGAGTATTGTCGGGACGGCGTATAAAAATCGAGTTGTAACGAA
>DASWRI010000041.1:0-21975 GCA_036403235.1 Pyrinomonadaceae bacterium
CGAAAACGCCAACGGCTCGATATTTCTGCTCGACGATGCCGAAACGGTGACGAAAAAAATCAAGCGCGCCGTGACCGATTCGGGAACCGACATAAAATTTGACGACGCGCGCCCGGCAATTACAAATCTTTTGACGATTTATCATCTTTTGACGGGAAAATCGGTGGAAGAATCCGAAGCCCACTTCGAAGGCAAAGGCTACGGTCACTTTAAGACCGAATTGGCCGAAACCGTCGTCGAGTTCCTGAGACCTTTCCAGGAAAAAATAAAATACTTCGACGACCACGAGCTCGAAAAAATCCTGAGCGGCGGCGCTGAGAAAGCGCGCGTGATTGCACGCGAAACTTTGAAAACGGTTTACGAAAAAACGGGCATCGTCGGCGCGACGCGTTGAACTTCAATTCAAACTCAGTTTATTAAAGCCGGTGCAAAAATGTGCCGGCTTTTGTTTTTCTTTAGATTTTTCATAATCAAAGGTGCTAAAATTAAATTTACTTAAAATCTAAATCATTCAATCAAAATTCTCCGGTTTGACCGGCAAAATTATCTTTCATAAGGAGTAAAAATTATGGACGCAGTTCAAAAAACATACGACATTCCGAAATTTAAGGAACAATACGAAAATTTTATCGGCGGCGAGTGGGTCGCGCCGACGAGCGGTGAATATTTCGATAATATTTCGCCGGTTGACGGCAAAGCTTTTACCAAAGTCGCCCGTTCGACGGCCGAAGACGTCAATCTCGCGCTTGATGCGGCGCACAAAGCCGCGCCCGCATGGAACAATTCTTCGGCGACCGTGCGAAGCAATCTTTTGTGGAAAATCGCCGACGTCATGGAGAAAAATATCGAAACGCTGGCGCGCGCCGAAACGTGGGACAACGGCAAACCGATTCGTGAGACGATGGCGGCGGATTTGCCGCTCGCGATTGACCATTTTCGCTATTTTGCGGGCGTCATTCGCGCCGAAACGGGCGAAGCGACGGAGCTTGATTCAAATACGGTTTCGATTAACATACACGAGCCGCTCGGCGTCGTCGCGCAGATTATTCCCTGGAATTTCCCGCTCCTGATGGCGACCTGGAAAATCGCGCCCGCGCTGGCGGCGGGAAACTGCACCATCGTCAAACCGGCGGAACAAACTCCGGCTTCGATTATGGTTTTGATGGAACTGATTCAGGATATTCTGCCGCCGGGAGTTTTGAACGTCGTCAACGGTTTCGGTCCCGAAGCCGGAAAGCCGCTGGCGACGTCGGAGAGAATTGCCAAAGTCGCGTTTACTGGCGAAACGACGACCGGACGGCTGATTATGCAGTACGCTTCGCAAAATCTGATTCCGGTGACATTGGAGCTCGGCGGAAAATCGCCGAATATTTTCTTTGAAAGCGTGATGGACGCCGATGACGATTTCTTTGACAAATGTCTCGAAGGCGCGGCGCTTTTTGCGCTTAATCAAGGCGAAGTCTGCACTTGCCCGTCGCGTATTCTGGTTCAGGAATCAATCGCCGATAAATTTATCGAGCGCATCATCGAGCGGACGAAAAATATCAAGCTCGGTCACCCGCTCGACCCCGAAACGATGATTGGCGCGCAGGCGAGCCGCGACCAATACGAAAAAATCTTAAATTACATTCAAATCGGCAAGGACGAAGGCGCGGAAATCCTCTGCGGCGGCGTAGCGCAAAAACACGGCGAAGGCATCGAAGAGGGTTTCTACGTTCAGCCGACGCTGCTTAAAGGTCACAATAAAATGCGCGTCTTTCAGGAAGAAATCTTCGGCCCGGTTTCGTCCGTCACGACTTTCAAGACGGAAGCGGAAGCAATCGAAATCGCCAACGACACGCTTTACGGCCTCGGCGCAGGCGTCTGGACGCGCGACGCGCACCAGCTTTATCAAGTTCCGCGCGCCATCAAAGCCGGACGCGTCTGGGTCAACTGCTATCACAATTATCCGGCGCACGCGCCGTTCGGCGGCTACAAAAAATCGGGCTTCGGACGCGAAAATCATAAAATGATGCTCGACCATTATCGCAACAACAAAAATATGCTCATCTCTTACGACAAGAAAGCGATGGGATTTTTCTAATTCGAGGGACGAGGGAGAAGCGACGAGTGCCGAGAGAAAATCAAATTCTCGTCGCTTCTCCCTCGTCACTATTTTTATGAAAGAAGTACAAAGAGTTTTGGTCACCGACGAAGCGAAAAAAGTCATCGACGAACTTCGCTCGAAACACGGCGAGTTGATGTTTCATCAATCGGGCGGCTGCTGCGACGGTTCTTCGCCGATGTGCTACGAGGCGGGCGAATTTCTGGTCGGCTCGGCCGACGTCTGGCTCGGCGAAATCGACGGCTGCGATTTTTATATCGCCAAAGACCAGTTTGAATTTTTTAAGCACACCGAACTCACGATTGACGTCGTGCCGGGACGCGGCGCTTCGTTTTCGCTCGAAATTCCGATGGGCGTGCGGTTTGTCACAAAATCGAAAGTTTTTTGTTTGAAGCCGGACGAAAAATTAGCCGAAACGCGGCCCGGCGATATGATTTAAGATTTTATGTCCGGAAAAATTATTGTTTACGAAAAACCGACTTGCACGACGTGCCGTAATCTGGCGCAGTTGTTTCGTGAAAACGACATCGAATACGAAAACGTCAATTATTTTATCGACGCGCTTTCCGAAGAAAAGCTGCGCGAATTGCTGAAAAAAGCGAATCTTTCGCCGTTTGAGGTTTTGCGCCGAAAAGAGCCGCTTTTCAAAGAGCTCGGATTATCAACGGAAACGCCGCCGGACGAAATTATAAAATTGATTGTCGAGAATCCCGGCCTGCTCCAGCGGCCGATTGTCGAAGTCGGCGACCGGGCAATTCTCGCGCGTCCGGTCGAGAAGGCTCTGGAAATAATAAAATGAGTAAATTTGCCCAAACACCCGAACCGCCGTATTACGCCGTAATTTTTACGACCGTCAAAAGCGAAAATCAGGAAGGCTACGCCGATATGAACGCCAGAATGTTTGCGCTTGCCAAACAGCAGAAAGGTTACATCGGCATCGAATCGGCGAAAAGCGAAATCGGAATTTCCGTCACCTACTGGGAAACTCTGGAAGACATTGCGCGCTGGAAAAATCACGCCGAACACAAGCTCGCGCAGGAAAAAGGCTACGAAATTTGGTATCAAGCGTTCGCGACGCGCATCTGCCGGGTCGAGCGCGATAATATTTTTGAGAGAAAATGAACACCGTCGAACATCTGCGCCATCTTTTCGCCTACAACGACTGGGCAAATCGACGGATTATCACTGCTCTCAAAGAAAATAAAAGCGAACGGGCGCGGCAGATTCTGGCTCACTCGCTCGTGACCGAAAAAGAATATTTTGAGCGGCTTTACGGCAAAGATTCGACCGGATTCGATTTCTGGCGGAATTTATCGCTCGAAGCGTGCGGCGCGCTCTCGCGCGCGACGGCGGCAGATTACGAAAAGCTTTTGCGCGGATTTGAAGAGGAAGGCCTGAATTTGAAAGCGAAATACAAAACGAGCGAAGGCGTCGAATATGAAAACGATTTTCGCGAGCTTATCACGCACGTGCTGCTGCATTCGGCGACGCATCGCGGAAATATTATTCTAAGGATGCGCGAAGAAGGCTTTACGCCGCCGAAAATTGATTACATAATCTACCTGCGAGAATTGAACTGAAAACTGATAATTTGTTAGTTCTCGGTTCTCAGTTTTCAGCTCTCAGTTTTTACGATGGAACAGCAAACCGAACAGCTCACTTTCGATTTTTACACGGAAAAGCCGCAGATTGTCGCCGACGAGCGCGACGAGCTGAAGATAAAGCTCGGCGAATTTGCCGGCCCGCTCGACCTTCTGCTTTTTCTCATCAAACAGGAACAGGCGAATATTTTCGATATTCCGATTGCGCGCATCACGGACGAATATTTGAAATACATTCGTTTGATGAAAACGTTCGACATCGCGCTGGCGGCCGATTTTCTGGTGATGGCGGCGACTTTGATTGAGATAAAATCAAAAATGCTTCTGCCGCGCGAGCCGTCCGACGAAGCGGAGGAAGAAATCGAAGACCCGCGTCAGGAACTGGTCGACCGTCTGCTCGAATACGAAAAATTTAAATCCGCCGCGCAGATGCTTTATGCAAAAACGACCGTCGAGCAGGCGGTTTTCACGCGCGGGCAAATCGAATCGGACGAAACGAACGCCGAAGTCAACGCTTCCGTTTTCGACCTTCTGAACGTTTTTCAAAAAATCTTGGCGCGCCACAAAGAAGAAGTGATGATGGAAATCGAGCGCGAGGAAATTTCCCTGGCGGAAATGCTGAAAAATTTAAAAAAGCGGATTTTTGAAAAAAAAGAATTGAGTCTGCTCCGCTTTTTTGAAGAAATGCACAACAAGCGCGAGCTCGTGACGGCGTTTATCGCCGTTCTGGAAATCGTCCGCACCGAAAGCGTGAAATTAATACAGGACAAAACTTTCGGCGATATAATTTTGAGGAAGGTTTAACCACAGAGAGCACAGAGAACGCAGAGAAAAATAAATAAAACCTCTGCGTTCTCTGTGCTCTCTGTGGTGAAAAATTGTTATGGATTCAGAAGAAATCGAAGAAAAACAACCGCGCAGCATCAGCGAGATAATCTCGATTATCGAGGCGCTGGTTTTTGTCGCCGACGAGCCTTTGACCGTAAAGACAATCGCCGATGTGCTGGAAGAAGACCGCGAAACAGTCGAGGCGGCGGTCGAACAGTTAAAACAGGAATACGACGAGCGCGAAAGCGGTTTGCAGCTCAGGGAAATCGCGGGCGGCTGGCAAATCTCGACGAGAACCGAGTTTCACGAGGAAATACGTAAGTTTCTAAAAACGCGCCCGTCGGCGAAATTATCTCTGGCGGCACTCGAAACGCTCGCCGTCATCGCCTACAAACAGCCCGTCACCGTTCCCGAAATTCTCGAAATTCGCGGCGTTCAGTCGGCCTCGGCGATAAAAACTTTGCTCGAAAAGCGCCTGATTGTGACCAAAGGCCACAAGGAAACCGTCGGGCGGCCGATGCAGTACGGCACGTCGAAGGATTTTCTGATTCAATTCGGCCTCAAAGATTTATCGGAACTGCCTTCGATTGAAGATTTCGAAGATTTAGTTCAGTAATGCAATTCGAACAAACCGAAAACGAGCTCGTCATTCAGGAAGCACCCGGATGTTTGTGGATGTTCGGCTTGTTTTTCGCCGCCGTCGGCAGCATCTTTGTTTACGGCTCGCTCGGCGGCGCGGCCGATTACAAAAGTCAGGCGCTCTGGATGCTCGCGCTCGCTTTTGTGATGGGCGCGACCGGCGTCTGCACCGGAATCTGGATAATTTACCGCGCTCCGTTTACAAAAGTTGTCGTCAACCGCATCGAAAACGAAGTTACGATAACGCGGCGCGGCTTGTTTCTGAATCGAATGTCTCTTTATTCTTTCGACGAAATTGACTGTTTTTGTCTCGTCGAGGAGGAAGACGACGAAAGCAGCCCGGTTTGGTCGCTCGGAATAAATTTATCAAACGGCGAAACAATCGTAATCTCGTCGCTGGCGAGCCACGACGAGCGTTTCAAACGCGATTTTGTTTATCAAACCAACGAATTTATGCGAAAGCAGATTTCGTCTTTGCAGATGATTTTAGAACTCGAAGATGAACGCGACGCGGAAATGCGGTAAAATTGTTGTTTTATGTTAGAAAGACTCAACAAACTAATCGCCCAGGCCGGAATCGCTTCCAGACGCGGCGCGGAAGAATTGATACGCGAGGGCGAAGTTTCCGTCAACGGCGAAATCATCACCGAGCTCGGCACCAAGGCCAATCCCGAAACCGACCACATAAAAGTGCGCGGAAAGCTGATTAACCTGAAGCTCGAACGCCGCGCAAACGTCTATATTTTATTGAATAAACCGAAAGGCTATCTGTCGAGCGCGGCCGACCCCGAAGGCCGCTTGTTGGTGACGGATTTGGTCAAGGGTCACGGCAAGCTTCATCCGGTCGGGCGGCTCGATTACAACACCGAAGGATTGATAATTTTGACGAACGACGGCGAATTTACAAATCTGGTCGCGTCTTCGAAAACGATTCCGAAGGTTTACGAGGTCAAGGTAAAAGGCATTCCGAACGAAAACGCGGTCAACAAGCTGCGGCGCGGACTGCGGCTCGAAGACGGCTTCAAAACCGCGCCCGCCGAAATCAAACAATTAAAATCGACCGACAAAAACGGCTGGTTTGAAATCACGCTTTACGAAGGCCACAACCAGCAAATCCGCAAAATGTTCGACGCCATCGGCAATTCGGTCGTCAAACTCCGACGCATCGCCATCGGACACATCAAATACGACAAATTACCCGTCGGCGCATATCGCGAACTCGACGCCGAAGAAGTCAAAGCGTTTTCCAATCGCGTAAAGCCGCCAAAACCCGAAGCCAAAAACGCGCCGACGAAACTGCAGACACACTCGCGAACGATAAAACCGAAAAAAACGTTTAAGAGAACGTCGCCGAGCTCGGCGCGAAGCAATTCAAATTCACCGCAAAAGCCCAAATTAAAAAGGCGCGGCGATTAAACCGGATTTAAATATTTCATATAAATCCTGCGATTAATCCGCGCCTTTTCACTTTTTTTCTGTCGTCAGCTATTCAACCAGCAAAACATACGGAATCGTGGTCGTTTTCCATTTGTCGCCGAAAAGGCGTTTGGCCTGGTCGGTGGCGAGAGCGATAAAGCTCTCCCACTGGATCGGGTGGATGGTCTGGCAGCCTTCGCTGCCGGTCGTGTTAAAGCCGCCTTTGTGGATGTTGATTCCGAAGTTGCCCTTGCATTGGTATGGCTCGATTTTGCCGTCGCGCGTTACTTCGACGTCGCCGGCGCGCTGGCAGAGCGCGAGATATCTTCCTTTGTGTTTGTCGAAGCGGTGAACAAACCACGCGCCCGGATTGAGCGACGCCATTCCTTTGCCCGCGCCCGTTCCCGTTCCTTTGCGCACGAACGAAGGGTCGGTGTTGGCGTTGTAAGCGGCGAAAACGCTCGGCGAATGGATAAAAATCGCGTCGTCATACAAACCCCGGTCATTGACGCCGGGCGCGCCCATCGAGTTTTTGTAATATCCCCTGATTCCGACGACGATTAAAGGATTTGCAGCGGGGTCGATGTTAAAGGGAGCGAGCCTCGCTTCGAGCTCCGCACTCGTCAGTCTCGGTTTACCTGTCGGTAGCATTTTAGGCATAATTTCCTCCAAGAAATTTAAATTGATTGTTAAACTGATTTTCGTATACAAAAAAGAGTCGCAAGAAAGACGTTTTCAAAGGCGGCGTTTTGCCGGTTTAATTGCCTTGTTTCGGCGGAGAAAAGATTTGGCGCTGAAGGAAAATGATTTTGAGTTTATAAAAATCGCTTTGAATCAGCGGGAAATAAATTTTCTTCCGCTCGAAGCGGAAACAGCGAAAATTTTTTCTGCAAAACGAAACAAAACCTCTGAAAACCGCCCTTGTTTGATGTGCCTCTTTTTTGACATAGGTCGTGGGAAAAGTCAAGAGAATGAAAAGCGAATGGTGAAAAATGAAAAGTTGAAGAATAAAAATCCTTCTTCAACTTTTCATTGAATTTTATTTCATCGTCATGGCCGTGATTTCGTTGTGAAAGGCGGCGAGCCATTTGCCTTTTCGTTTGACGTAGACGCTTGTTCCGTAAATTTTACCGGGCCCGGCCTGCCCGCCGCAGGTTACGTTCTGCGTCGCTTCGTAAGTAATGAGCGCCGTGTTTTTATCGAGCATTGCAACTTTGAAATTGCTGAACGAATAACTTTTCAGCTCGCAGGGCTTGGTGCTGATGTCCTTGATGGACTGCGCCTTTGTCGCAAAACCCGTTTCGCTGCCGAGCATGGCGTCATCTGCCAGGAAAGTCTCGAAATACTTTCCGTCGCCTTTGCCGAACGCGTCCCAGGCGCCTTTTTCCATCGTCATAAAAGTTGTATCCATATTCGTCTGCGCCGAAACTGCCGCGAACGAGATTAAAACAAATGCGAAAGCCGCGATTATTTTTTTCATTCTGAAATCTCCTTTTTTGAAATTTAAAAGCGAAGCGATAAGCGGGATTACCACGACTCTTCCAGCGTATTTTTGAATTTACAAGCGAATAATATTCTTTATTCGGCGAAAAGTGAAAAGAGAAAAGCGGAAAGATTAAAATCTCTTTCCGCTCTATTCACTTTTTACTTTTCACATTTCACTCATTTGGCGTAGCGGTGTTCGACCATCAGGCATAAATCCTGCACGACCTTGATGCCGTTTTCGGCCAACGTCCGCGCCGCTTCGTCGTTGCGGATGCCGAGCTGAAACCAGACGGCTTTCGGTTTTTTCGCTAAAATGTCTTCGACGTGCTGGGTTATGTCGGCGGGACGCCGGAAAACATTGACAAGGTCAATCTCGCCGGGCACGTCGCGCAGATTTCGATAAACTTTTTGTCCGAGAATCGTTACGGCTTCCGGGTAATAAACCGGAACCGGAATGATTTCAAATCCCGCTTTCGCCATATATTCGGCCACATAAAAGGCGGGCTGCGACGATTGCTGCTCGGTTTTGATGCCGAGAACGGCGATGCGTTTTGTGTTTTCGAACAAAGCTTGAATTTGCTCGCCGGTTTGCAGAATATTATCTTTCCAATCCATAGTTTTTATATTTTATACGATTTTTTCGCTTCGCGCGTGAGCCAGAACGCCCAGACCATCAGGACGAATTGAAAAGGCAGCCTGACGTATAAAACGAGCGGGCTGAATTCGGGAAAAAGCGCGGCGTTTTGCGCCATATAAATGTTTGCCGGAAAGACGGCGATTAAAAGCGCAATCAAGCCGTAAGCGGCAAAGCGCGTGAATCTCGGGATTAAAAGCAACCCGCCGAAAAAGATTTCGAGCGCGCCGCTCAAATAAATTAGAAACAAATGCCACGGCAAAACGGGCGGCATCATTCGCCGGTAAAAATTCGGATTGATAAAATGATTTATTCCCGCCGCGACAAAACCAATCGCCAAAAGCCATCTGAAAATCGATTTGACAATCCGCATACACATTATTTTACGCTAAGTTTTTGGTATGATTAAATAAACTTTTATACAAACAACCCAAATATGAATTTTGAACTTAACGAAGAGCAGGAACAGATAAAAGCAAGCGTGCGCGAATTTGCCGAAAGCGAGATTCGCCCGAACGTGCTCGAATGGGACGAGACGCAGCATTTTCCCGAAGAGCTGCGCCCGCAGATGGCCGAGCTCGGCCTGATGGGAATTCTCTTTCCCGAAGAATACGGCGGCGCGGGAATGGGCTATGTCGAATACGCGACGATTATCGAGGAGCTCGGACGCGTCGACGGCTCGGTCGGTTTGTCGGTCGCGGCGCATAATTCGCTTTGCTCAAATCATATCTATCAATTCGGCACGGAACAGCAAAAACAGAAATATCTCGTTCCGCTCGCTAAGGGCGAATCGTTCGGCGCGTGGGGCTTGACCGAGGCGCAGGCCGGTTCGGACGCTTCGGGCACGCGCACCAACGCCGTCAAACAAAACGGCGGCTGGCGCGTCAACGGCTCGAAAAACTTTATCACTCACGCGATTGCCTGCCGCACGTGCGTTGCCGTCGCCGTCACCGACAAGGAAAAGGGCAGCAAGGGCATCACGGCTTTTATTTTCGACAAATCGATGGAAGGCTTCGCGCCCGATAAAAAAGAAAACAAGCTCGGAATGCGCGCGTCCGAAACGGCTTCGGTCGTCTTCGAAGACTGTTTTGTGCCCGACGAAAATCGTCTCGGCAACGAAGGCGAAGGATTTCTTCAGGCGATGCAGGTTCTCGACGGCGGGCGAATCTCCATCGCGGCGCTTTCGGTCGGAATCGCGCAGGGCGCGTATGAAGCGGCGGTCAAATACGCCAAAGAACGTCAGCAGTTCGGCCGCCCGATTGCCGAATTTCAGGCGATTCAATTCAAGTTAGCCGATATGGCGACGCAAATCGAGGCCTCGCGGCTGCTGACGATGCAGGCCGCGTATCTGAAGGACAACGGCAAAAAAACGACGAAAGAATCTTCGATGGCAAAACTTTTCGCGTCGGAAACGGCCGTCAGAGTGTCGGAAGAATCCGTCCAGATTCACGGCGGCTACGGCTACACGAAAGATTATCCGGCGGAAAAATACTGGCGCGATTCGAAGCTCTGCACCATCGGCGAAGGCACGAGCGAGATTCAGCGTCTGGTCATCGCCAAGCAGTTGTTGAAAGCCTAAAGAAAAAAAGTTATTTTTGTAAGGAAAGTGTTCAAAATTTTTCTTTACAAACATTTATCGAGTGCCGGTCTTTGCGTTTTGATGCTTTGCCCGGCGCTCTTTATTTCCTGTCAAAACGCGGCTCAGAAGGACGCGGGACTGCTGGCGCAGGACGCGCGCGCCAAATCCGAATTAAACCGAACCGGCCAGCTTTTGAGCGGCGGCTACCCGCTGACGCCGCCGGATTTTGAAGCAATCAAACAAATCCACGAAAAATATCCGAATTCGGCGGAGGTCAGAAACGTCTATCAAAGCGCGCTCGCGCGGCGCGGCGATTGGGAAAGCCTCGTCAAATTAATCGAGACCGCTCCCGCGGCGGAACGCAGGCGCGAAGACAATTTGAATTTAGCGCGCAGTTATCTCAAACTAGGCCGCTACGAAGATGAAATCAACTTGATAAAACCGCTCGCCGACGCCGCGCCGAACGACGCCGACCTCAATTCCCTGCTCGCTTACGGTTATTTTTATCAGGGCCAGACGGACGAAGCCGCCAAACGTCTCGACGCGGTCTGGAATCTAATCGTTCAAAACAAAAAAATCGACGAGATAAACACGCGCGGAATGATTTATTTTCGCCAGAAAAATTACGATAAAGCGATTGAAACTTTCAAAACGGCGCTTGAAATCAACCCGGACGACGTTTCGGCAAACAACACTCTGAGCCGCATCTACGCGGTCGAGGGCAACGCCGTGCAAGCGGAAATTTATCGTCAGAAAACCGAAAAAGCGCAGGCCGCGATTAGCGAAAACGAAACGAAAGCAAGCCGCGCGGTGCAAAATGCGTATCAACTCGAAGACGCCTGGAAAGCAAAGCGTTTCGAAGAAGTAATCGCTTTGGCGCGCGGTCTGCTCGCCGACGCCGACGAACGAAACAAGCCCGCTTTGTATCAATATTTAATCGAGAGCTATAAGGCGCTCGGCAAAACGGACGAAGCGCAGAGAGCGCAAGCCGAAGCGCAAAACTTGAAGCAGAAATGAAAAGCGAAAAATTTATATTTTTAAGATTTCACCATCGAAACGCGGTGAAATCTCTTGGTTTGCTCCTCATCGCCGCGGCGTTTATTTTGAGCGCTTGTTCGAATGCGCCGCAGTCGAATTCGAAAAATCAGCCGACGACAAAATCGAACATCCAATTTTCGGACGCGACTCAAACAAGCGGCGTAAATTTCAAGCACGTCCCGACGCGTTCCGAGAACAAGTGGCTGCCCGAAATTATGGGCAGCGGCGTCGGAGTGGCGGATTTTAACCGCGACGGCGCGCCCGACATCGTTTTAATCGGCGGCGGCGCGGTCGGCGCGGGCGCGCGTCCGGCGGAAGCGAAAAACCGTCTCTACATCAACGACGGAAAAGGAAAATTCACCGATAAAACCGACGAATGGAAGCTCACGAGCGTCAGCTACGGAATGGGTCTGGCAATCGGCGATTACGACGGCGACGGCTGGACTGATTTATTTTTCACCACCTACGAAGGCGACAACCGCCTGTTAAAAAATACCGGCGGCAGTTTTGAGGACGTGACGGAAAAATCGGGCATAAAATCCGATAACGCGTGGGCGACGAGCGCCGGATTTTTCGATTTTGACGCCGACGGCGATTTGGATTTGTTCGTCGTTCGTTATGTCGATTTTACGACCGGAAACGCGCAGAAAACTTTTCACAACCGAACGCTTGTCTACCCGACGCCGATTCTTTATAAAGCTGTCGCCGACCAGCTCTGGCGCAACGACGGCGGCGGGAAATTTTCCGACGTCAGCGAGCAGGCAGGCATCAATTCCGCTGCCGGAAAAGGTCTCGCGCTGGCGCTCGGCGACATCGACTGGGACGGCGACACGGACGCATACGTCGCCAACGACACCGATTCGAATTATCTCTGGATAAACGACGGCCGCGGGAAATTCAAAAACGTCGCGCAAATTTCCGGCGCGGCTTACAGCGAAGTCGGAAAAGAACAGGGAAATATGGGCGCGGATTTTTCCGACATCGACGGGAACGGTCTGCCCGATATCGCGGTGACGACTTTTCAGGACGAAGCGACGGCAATTTACAGCCAGACCGCGCCGATGCTTTTTGCGGACGTTTCCGACACGGCCGGAGTCGGGCAAAGTTCTCGCGCGCGCTTGAAATTCGGCATCGATTTTTTTGACGCCGACAACGACGGCGATGAAGATTTGCTCGTCGCCAACGGTCACATCGAAGACAATATCGAGCAAAATTCCGATTCGGTCACGTTCGCCCAGAAAAATTCGCTTTACGAAAACCTCGGGAACGGAAAATTTTCCGACATCAGTCAGGCGGCCGGAAACGCTTTTGCCGATAGACAGGTTTCGCGCGGACTCGCGACCGCCGATTTTGACTCGGACGGCGATTTGGATTTTGTCGTCTCAAACAACGGCGGGACGGCGCAGATTGCTTATAACGAAACCGCCGACAAAGGAAACTTCGTCGTGCTCTGGCTCGAAGGCGAGCGCGCCAACCGGAACGCCATCGGAACAAGAATCGTCGCCCGCATCGGCGATAAAACGTTCGAGCGCCAGGTAATGGGTTCGCAGAGCTATCTTTCAATCAGCGATTTTCGCGTTCATTTCGGTCTCGGCGCGCGGGAAAAAATCGACGAGCTGACGATTTACTGGCTCGGCGGCGAGGCGCAGACGATTCGCGACGTGCCGGGCGGAAAATTTTACTATGTGCGACAGGGCAAAGAGCCGCAGCCGTTTGTCGCGGGCGAGAAACAGATTAAGTAATGACGCTGGACAAGTGACAAGTGACGAGTGATAAACGCTAGCAGAAATCAAAGAATCTCGTCACTCGTCCCTTCTCTCAATCTGTGTCTGTCTATGTTAATCTGTCATTTCAAATCATTTCCAAAATGTTTCAAAAACTCTTTATTTTAATTTTTATTTTGTCCTTTGCGCTTACGGCATGTCGCGAAAATCTGCCGGAAAAATCTTCCGAAAACTTTCCCGGCGCCATTCGCAGTTTCTACGTCGGCCTCGCGGCTTTGCAGGTCGGCGACGACCAGCGGGCGCGCGTTGAATTGACGAAAGCGACCGAAATTGCGGCGAACGAGCCCGCCGCATGGAACAATCTGGGCGTTTTGCAGCTTCGCCAAAAAGATTTTGAAGCGGCGGTGAAATCTTTGGAAAAAGCCGGAAGCCTCGCGCCCGACAACGCGAAAATTTTCGCCAATCTCGCCGTTTTGGAAACGCAGCGCGGAAACTTCGACAAGGCGATTGAAAATCTCAATAAAACAATCGAATTAGAACCGAATAACGCGCAGGCGATTTACGCGCTCGCGCAGGAAAAAGAACGTCAGGCAAACGACGCCGAAGCGCTGACGCTCTACGAAAGAATCGGTCAAACAAAGCCCGAAAATATCGCCGTAAAACTGGAAATCGCAAGACTTGCGGCAAAATTGAACAACGCCGAAAATCTGCAGAAAACAGTTGCCGAAATCGGCAAAACGGCGGCGAATTTTCCGCCCGAAGCAAAAGAGCAGTTCGCCGCCCTGCAAAATTCCGCCGCTAATCCGAAACAAGCTGCGACGCAAATTTCTTTTTTGAGAAATGTTTTGCTCCGCGAGCCCGTTTTTCGCGCCGCGCTCGCTGAAATTAAAGCTTCGGACACGGCCACCGGTGAAGTTTTCACAAAACCTCTGAAGCTGCCGACGCCTGATTTTTCGCCTGCCGAGCCCGATACGGCTTTAACGTTTTCGGCGCAAACGGTCGAAAACGTTAAAGCGAATTTTGCCAAAGCGATTTTCTTAAACGGCGAAAATCCGCCCGTCGTTGCCTGGTCAAACGAAAAGGAAACGCGCGTCGGCAAAGCTTCCCTGCCCGTTGCGACGACAAACGCAAATCAAATCTGCGCCTTCGATTTTGATTACGATTTCAAAAACGATTTGGCGTTTGCGACCGAAAAAGGCTTTCGTCTTTTCAAACAAACGGACGGCGAAAATTTTCAGGACGTAACGGCAAACACAAAGCTTCCGAACGAATTTTTGCAAAAATCTTATGTCGGAGTGTGGACGTTTGATGCGGAATCGGACGGCGATTTGGATTTGATTTTAGCGAGCAAAACGGGCGCGCCCGTCGTTTTGCAGAATAACTCGGACGGAAGTTTTAAGGAAATAAAAATCTTTGCGGAAGTGCAGAATTTGCGACAATTTGCTTGGGC
Organism: Pyrinomonadaceae bacterium; assembly: GCA_036403235.1. GTDB lineage: Bacteria > Acidobacteriota > Blastocatellia > Pyrinomonadales > Pyrinomonadaceae > JBGTFE01. The sequence continues at coordinate 14,499 of DASWRI010000041.1, forward strand.
GGATTTGGACGAAGACGGCGACGGCGACGCCGTTACTTTAGACGCGAGCGGCAAAATTCAGTTTTTTTCAAACGAGCGCGGCGGACTTTTCAGGCAAAGAAATTTGCCGAACTTAAATGAAGTTTCGTCAATTACTGTGGGCGACGCAAACGGCGACGGAAAGCTCGATTTAATTGTCTTAAGCGGAAAAATAATTCGTATTTCCGACAAAAACGGCGGCGACTGGGAAGTTGAAGAAATTTCCGACATCGTTGAAAAGTTGTTTTGCGGAAGCGGGCGTGCCGATACAAATCGTGGAGGCTTGGATGTTTACGTCCAATGTACGATGAAAGTCGCCGATTTTGATAACAACGGCGCAAACGATATTTTGATTTCCGATGAATCGGAAGCTCAAATCTTTTATCTCAATAATCAATCCAAATTTTCGTCACTGGGCTACAATACAGAAGCGAAAATTTCGTCTTTCGCCGAAACAAACGGCGACGGGAAGCTCGATTTAATCGGCATTGACGCCGACGGAAAACCGACCGTTTTTCAAAATCAAAGCGCAAAAAATTATCACTGGCAAATCCTCCGGCCGCGCGCGGCGAAAACCGAAGGCGACCAGCGCGTCAATTCGTTCGGCATCGGCGGCGAGATTGAAGTCCGGACGGGTTTGCAGCCGCAGAAACAACTTATCCAGTCGCCGCAGGTTCATTTCGGGCTCGGCGAACGCGACGCGGCGGACGTTTTGCGAGTCGTCTGGGGAAACGGCTACGTGCAGGCTGAATTTGATTTAAAATCAGACCAGCAAATTGCCGCCGAACAACGTTTAAAAGGCTCTTGCCCGCATCTTTTCGCCTGGAACGGCGAGCGGTTTGCGCTCGTCAAAGACGCGCCGCCGTGGAGCCCGGCTTTGGGTTTAAAAATCAACGCGCAGGATACTTACGGCGTTTTGCAGACCGAAGAATGGTTTAAGATTCCCGGCGAAGCGCTGAAAGCGAAAGACGGTTTTTATGAATTAAGAATCACGGCTGAATATTGGGAAGCCTATTACATCGACAATTATCAGCTTCTCGCGGTTGACCACGCGGACACGACCGAAGTTTTCACCGACGAAAGATTTTCGATTCCCTTGCCGCCACTCAAAGTTTTCACGACGGAAAAAACGCAGAGCTTTGCATCGGCGAAAAACGATAAAGACGAAGACGTCTCGGAAGTCGTTAAAAATCTGGACGAAAAATATCTCGACGGCTTCCGGCGCGGAACTTTTCAGGGCGTCGCCGAAGAACATTTCGTCGAGCTCGAGCTGCCGGAAAACGCGCCGGCAGATAAAAAAATCTGGATTGTCGCCGACGGCTGGCTGCACCCGACCGACGCCTCGATAAACGTGCAGCTCGGGCAAAGCTCAAAAGAAAAGCCGAAAAGTTTGAGTCTCGAAGTTCAGGATTCACAAGGAAATTGGAAAATCGCGAAAGAAAATCTCGGCTTTCCGGCCGGGAAGATGAAAACGATTTTGATTGATTTGCCCGGCGGCGCAAAACGCTTTCGCCTGCGAACAAACATGGAGGTTTTCTGGGATAAATTAGCCTGGGGAACGGATATTGCCGAAAATCAAAACGTCGAAAATCGCTTGCAGCTCTCGTCCGCCGAGCTTCGTCATCGCGGTTTTTCGGTTATCGAAAAGGCTGACGATTCTTCGCCCGAAAAGCCTGTCTACGATAAAATTTTGACGACCGGCGAGCGCTGGCGCGATTTGGAAGGCTACTACACGCGCTTCGGCGACGTCAAAGAACTGCTCGCAGCGGTCGACGACCGTTTCGTTCTGGTCAATGCGGGCGATGAAATTATCCTCAAATTTCCCGCTCTGCCCGAAGTCGGCGACGGCATGAAGCGCGATTTTGTCATCATCGGCAACGGCTGGATAAAAGACGGCGATTTAAATTCCGTGTTTTCAAAGACGCTTTTGCCTCTGCCGACGCACGCGACGAACGACTACACGCGCCCGCCGACGCGGCTCGAAGACGACCCGGTTTACCAGAAAAATAAATCCGACTGGCTCAATTTTCACACGCGCTACGTCGCGCCGGATTTGTTTAGAAACGCTTTGAGAAATAAATGATTTTTGACCTTTGAGCTTAGACCTTTGACCTTTGTTTTTTGGAATTTCAAGGTCAAGGGTCAGAAATCAAAGGTCATTCTATTTTATGAAAAGTTTTCCGAAAATAATTTTAATCGTCTTGTTTTTTGCGCTGCTGGCGACGCCTTTTGTCATCAAGCGGTTTTATAACGCGGAAAAGACGGGCATCGATAAGGAAACGGCGATGAAGCGTTACGGCTTTTATTTTGAGGAGATTTCCAAACAATCCGGCGTAAATTTCACGCACCAGTCGCCGAAGCTCGATTCGAAATTAGAACACATAATGCCGCAAATCGCTTCGATGGGCGCGGGCGTTTCGGTCGTCGATTTCGACCGCGACGGCTGGAATGACATTTACCTGACAAACAGCGGCGAAGACAGCCTGAACGCGCTTTACCGGAACAATAAAGACGGAAGCTTTACCGATGTCGCCAAAGATTTGGGCGTGGCAGACATAAACAAACGGGAAACGGGCGTTTCGATGGGCGCGGTCTGGGGTGATTACGACAACGACGGATTTGAAGATTTGCTCGTTTACAAATGGGGCAAAACCGAGCTTTTTAAAAATAACGAAGGAAAAAGCTTTTCGCGCGTCGAAACAGCGGGCTTTCCCGGCTGGGCAAACATTAATTCGGCGATTTGGCTCGATTACGACCGCGACGGCCTTCTGGACGTTTTTCTCGGCGGATATTTCCGCGAAGATTTGAATTTGTGGAATTTGCGGGACACGCACATCATGCCCGAAAGCTTTGAATACGCGAAAAACGGCGGGCGCAAATATCTTTTTCACAATCTCGGAAATGGAAAATTCGAAGAAGTCAGCAAACAAATGGGCATCGACACGAACCGTTGGGCTTTGGCGCTCGGCTCGGCGGATTTGAACGAAGACGGCTTTGCAGATTTGTTTATCGCCAATGATTACGGCGTTTCCGAGTTGTTTTTTAACGACGGCGGCAAGCGTTTTGTCGAGGTCGGCGAGCAAACCGGCGTCGGTTTCGCGCCGAAAAGCGGAATGAACGCGAGCTTCGGCGATGTTTTGAATCAAGGCCGGTTTGCGATTTACGTTTCAAATATTTCCGAGGAAGGAATTTTGCTGCAAGGCAATAATCTGTGGATGCCGAGACCGAATACGAGCGGCGACGCTTTGAAATTCGACAATCAGGCGGGCAATTTCGGCGTCGAGCGCGGCGGCTGGAGCTGGGGCGCGCAGTTCGGCGATTTGAACAACGACGGCAACCTCGATTTGTTTTTGACGAACGGCTATATTTCCGCCGAAAAAACGACGAATTACTGGTACGACTATTCAAAAATCACGGTCGGGAACAATTCGATTATCAACGATGCGGCTAACTGGGCGGCGATGAAAGGCCGCAGTTTGGCCGGATTTCAGCAGAAAAAAGTCTGGATAAACGACGGCGCTGGGAAATTTAACGACGTCGCCCAATCGGTCGGCGTGACGGAAACTTTCGACGGGCGCGCCGTCGCCGTCGCCGACCTCTGGAATCGAGGCGTTTTGGACGTCATCGTCGCGCACCAGAACGCGCCGGTTTTGATTTATAAAAATACGGTTGCGCCCGACAATAACTGGATTGATTTCGATTTGGAAGGCGCGGCAAGCAATAAAAGCGCCATCGGAACGCGCGTCAAAGTTTTCTGGAACGGTCAGGCCCAGGCGCAGGAAATTCACGGCGGAATCGGCTTTTGCTCCGAGAATCAGAGACGCCTGCACTTCGGTCTCGGCAAAAACGCAAAAATCGAAAAAGTTGAAATTCGATGGGCTTCGGGTAAAATACAAGTTATCGAGAATCCCGAATTGAACAAGGTTAACAAGATTAAAGAAATTTGAGATTTACGGGGAATTCAAACAGGATGGATAGGATAGACAGGATGAAAACTTTTTTATTTCCAAGTTTGAAATAAAACTCGAATCTTGAATGCAACAAACAATTATCCTGTAAATCCTGTCTATCCTGTCTGAATCTTCCCTTAAAAATTATGAGCGCAAATGTTTCCGAAATGATTCCGCCGAACGCGAATCTTCCTGTTGTGAAAACGAGCGGCGACGTCGTGCCGACGAAAATGTTCGGTTTGGATACGCGCTTTATCGCGCCGATTCTGATTACGCTGATTTTGCTTTTCGGGCAGATTTTTTCGGGTTTTCTGGAAAGTTACACGCAGACGGCGCTCGCGATTGTGACGGCGATTGCGTTTGAAATCGCGCTTTCAAAGCTTGTAACCGGAAAATTCCCGCATCTGGCGAGCGCGTATATTTCCGGCATCAGCGTCGGGATTCTGGTTCGCTCGCCCGGAATTTACTGGCCTTTCGCGCTCTGCGCGGCGATTTCGATAACTTCCAAATACGTTCTGCGCATCAAAGAACGGCACATCTGGAATCCGTCGAACTTCGGCATCAGCTTTATGCTTTTTTTCGCGCCGTTTGTGGTCGCCAGTCTTTCGATTCAGTGGGGCAACAATCTTTATCCGATGCTCACCGTCTGGCTGCTCGGCTCGATAATTGTTTATCGTCTCAAACGATTTCACATCACCTTGACGTATGTTTTAAGCTTTCTGTTTTTCAGTTTTGTGCGCAGTTATCTGACCGGTCATCCGTTTCTCGCCGAAGTTGCGCCGATTACGGGCGCAATGTACCAGCTTTTTATCTTTTTTATGATTACCGACCCGAAAACGACCGTCCGCTCTTCCAAGCGCGCGCAGATATTGGTGGCCTTTACGATTGCGCTGGTCGAGATGCTGCTTCGTTTAAATCAGGTCGTTCACGCACCGTATTACGCGCTTTTTATCGTCGGCCCGATTGCAAATTTGATTGATATCTGGTGGCTTTCGCGCAAAGCCTCGCTCGAAGCGGCGACCGTCAACTAAAAAAGACGAGGCGGGAAACCTCGTCTCTTTCCGTTGATTGAAAGTAGAAGTAATTATTTAATGTCGTATTTGATTTTCGCTGGTTTATTGTTTTCATCAAGCACCACATCAAAGTTAATTTTACTCCATTCAACCTCCCCTATCTTGACTTCTCCAACTCCTGAATATTGTTTTCCGCCGGCCGATGAAAACGTGTCAAAACCGTCAATCGAGATAACGACGCTGTCGGTTTTGTAGTCTTTGCTAAGCTTTTTCATCAATTCCTGCATCAGAATTTCTTCGGTCGTGGTCGGGGCAAAATCGCTCGTTTCTTCGACAAAATTATAATTTACGTCGGCGACGCTCTGCGTTCGCGGATTGATTTTCGCTTCAAATGTGAGCGGCAGCTGGTTGTTCTCGCTTTTCACGACGCAATACGCTGTGCCCTTAAAATCAATCTCGTTTTTGGTCGATTGATGTTTTTCGATGTCGCTTATTTTGACCGTCACCGAATTGTCGGCCAAATCGATTTGCAGCTTTTTCGAAAGCTTGGTGACAATCGAAGACATCGCCTGCTCGCTGATTCCCTTTGAAGAAGCAACATCTAATTTTTTAGCGGATACGGCGGCGGCGCCAAAAATAATCGTGACGGCTAAGATAAAGCTTTGTAGTGCGAAAAATTTGTTTTGTCCTTTCATAGTCCACTCCCCGAATCCAGTCTTGGCAATACTTGTGCCGAAAATTCGGTTTTCCTTGTATCTTGTTGATATTAAATAATTTTCAAAATTTTTCCCGTAAACTTTCTGTTATCCGGCCAGCGCCGACGTATCAAACAAATACATCGCGTCTGTATCGCACAAAAGCAAATTTCCCTTTATCCTTTTGCATTTCGCGCGAAAAATGAGAAAATCGCATTTTGTAAAATTTCGCCGGATTTTCAAATAGGTATTAATAGACGGCGCGACTTACACGGTTTGCGGGCAGATTTGCAAAAACCTCAAAGATGGACACGGATTTTCTGGAAAAACTTTTTAACGGCGAGACGCGAAACGTGGCGCGCGCCATTTCAAAAGTTGAAAACGGGGCAAACGACGCCGCCGAATTGATGAAAGCCGTCTTCCCGCGCACCGGGCGCGCTTTGATAATCGGAATTACCGGCTCGCCGGGCGCTGGAAAATCTTCGCTCGTCGATAAACTGGCTTATTTTTACCGCGATAAAGGCGAGCGCATCGGCATCGTCTGCGTTGACCCTTCGAGTCCCTTTTCGGGCGGCGCGATTCTCGGAGACCGTATCCGGATGGCGACGCTCGGGCTCGATAAAAACGTCTTTATCCGCTCGATGGCGACGCGCGGAAATCTCGGCGGGCTTTCGCGCGCGACGGTCGATGCGGTCGCGGTTCTGGACGCCGCCGGGTTTGATAAAGTTATCGTTGAGACGGTCGGCGTCGGTCAGGACGAAGTCGAAATCGTCAAAACGGCGGACGTTTCGGTCGTCGTTCTCGTTCCCGGAATGGGCGACGACATTCAGGCGATAAAAGCCGGAATTATGGAAATCGGCGACGTTTTCGTGATAAACAAGGCCGACCGTGAAGGCGTTTTGCGGACGGAAAAAGAACTCGAAGCGCTTTTAACGCTCGCGCACCGGCCGGATTTCTGGAATCCGCCGATTGTCAAAACGATTGCGACCGAATCAAAAGGCATCGAAGATTTATCAAAAGCCATCGAAAGCTATTACGAGTTTCAAAAAACGGGCGAAAATCTGGAAAGAAGAACATCGATTGCGCGCTGGCGGCTTTTGGAATTATTGCAGGAAAAACTTCTTTCAGACGTTTTGAGTCGAAACGGAACGGGCGAAAAAATAGACCGTCTGGCGCAGGAAATCGCGGAGAAAAAAAATAATCCATATTCGGCGATTGAGGAGATTTTAAATGAGTAAGTATCGTTTTTCAGTCATTATCGAAAAAGATGGAGATGGTTATTTTGCATCTTGCCATGAATTGCAAGGCTGCTACACGCAGGGCGAAACTTATGAAGAGGTGATTGAAAATATTAAGGATGCTATTTCGCTTCATGTTGAAGACCGCATAGAATCTGGTGAGGAAATTCCGCAGCCGCAAAATGTAAGTTTTGCTTTGATGGACGTAGCCATAAATTGAATAAAATAAATTGCCTGTTCATTGTAGGTAATTTGTTTATTTTTTAGAGACGTTTTCGTTGATTGACATACGGTGTTTCTGCTCAATAGATTAAATAGGTATGAGCGAAAAACTTCCTAGAGTTACGGCTTCGGAAATTATTAAAGTGTTGGAAAAATGCGGTTTCATTATGTCTCGGCAAAGCGGAAGCCATAAAATTTATAAAAATCCTGAGGGCAGACGCGCAACCGTTCCGTTTCATACAGGCAAAATTCTTCATCCGAAGGTTTTGAAAAGCATTTTGAACGAAGCCGACTTAAGCGTTGAAGAATTAAAAAAGTATTTATGAAAATCAATCATCTCG
>DASWRI010000042.1:0-79751 GCA_036403235.1 Pyrinomonadaceae bacterium
AAAGCTTTTGTTGTCTATCGGTCAGACGCAAACCCTGATTGCTCGAAAATGTGTCGCCGAAGGCTTTGAATTTCTTGTTCAGCTCTTCGACCGATTTTGAGATTTTAACCAATTCACCGGCAATCACTTCTATTGCATTTGAGGATTCTGCGTAATTGTCGCCGGGAAAATTAACGGGTTGTCTGTTTTGAGCGTTTATAAATGTCGTTGATACAAAAAAAACTGTCAAAAGAAATAAATTTTTCATTCTCATAAAAATTCTCCAATTCAGAAAAACTTTAGAACAAATCAAACAACCATTCTTTTCCTAAGGCTTCGCAAAGCCCATTCGAGCAAAACAATGGAGATTAACAGAACATAAATCGTTTCGTAAATGTGCCGTGCGGCAAAATGCCCGTTCAGACACGCGCGCGTCAAATCGATAATCGACGTTGTCGGCAAAATATGCGCGAAAATTTGCAGCCAGAAGGGAAGCGTCTCGACCGGAAACCATGCGCCGCATAAAAATATCGTCGAAAAAAAGAGCGCGAAAAAGACATTGAAATGGTCGATTTCAAAAATATGCGCCGTTAGACCGAGCGCGAGACTTCCCAGAAAAAGACAGCCGAAAAGCAGTGGAATGATTGATAAAGGGATAAAATATGAATTTGCCGAACCGAAAAAAATAACCAGCGGCAAAATAAAGAGACAATCGATAAAGCCTTTTGAAATCGCCCAGCTGATTTCGCCGAAGGCAAGCGATTCGGCGTTAACGGGCGTCGCTAAAATCGCGTCGTAGGTCGATTGGTAAACCATTCGAAAATACGCGCCGTAGGTCATTTCGAAAACCGTCCGCATCAAAACCGTAAATGAAAGAACGCCCGCGCCGACGAACGCGAGATAAGTTTCGCCCTGGACTTTCGACGTAACGAGCGCGCCGACGCCGAAACCGAAAGCAAAAAACGTAAAAATCGGTTCGATAATCGGCGCGATGAGTTCGGTTTTCCAGAGCCGGAAATAAACGCGTAAATTTCTTCGCCAAACGGCGAAGGCGTCTGTGAAATCGACTTTTGCCAATGAAACAGTCACAGTTAAAACTCTATATTAAAAGGATATTTTCTATTTTCAATCAGATTTACAAGCTCTTTCACACTGGCGTCGACAATTTGTTTCAGATTTTCCGTGTATTTATACTTTTCGGCATTTTCTTCGAATTCGTCAGCGTCCAGAATTTGATACTTAAAATCCTTCCAGACCAAAATGTCGATATCCAAATCGACGTAATCCAGCACATCGTTTTCAAATTTCGGCGGCATATTTATGTTGCAGTAAAAATTGCGAAGGGAACCGTCCGGTTCGTGAAAACGAAAGACATTAAACCATCGGTCACGCCAGTAAAATTCGTAACTCACCGTCCCGCGTCTGATAACGCCGAGATGCAAATGCCTTATTTCTTTTTCAAATTCGCCGACAAAAATCAAAAGAGAATCTTTAATCTCAATTAGCTCGGCTTTCCAGCTCCGATGGATTATGCCGTCAAATTTTCGCGAGTTAATCGTTACCGGTGAATTGTCGCTCATTTTACGTTTCAAATTTTGACGATTTTTAAAAAATCCACCAGCGCCCGGTTAAATATTTCCGGCTGTTCGAGATTTGAGTAATGTCCGGCGTTTTCGATTTTTACAAAACTCGAATTTGGTATCGTATGTGCCATCTTTTCAGCCGTCTGGAGATTTGAGACTTTATCTTCCACACCGAAAACTAAAAGCGTCGGGACGGAGATTTTATCTAATAAATCGGTGTTGTCCTTACGTTCGGCCATTCCGCGCAGAGCGGCGATTGCGGCTTTCGGGTTTACTTTTTTGAAAGCGTCTTCAAGCGACTGGGCCAAATCCTTTTTATTTGTCTTTGTGTTTTCGCAGATAAGATTCGGAAGCAAATTTTCAATCAAAGCAGGCGCGCCTTCCTTTTCAATTTTTTCAATTAAATCGAAACGGTTTTCACGCGTTTCGTTCGAATCGCTCGCCGCGTTTGTGTCGCACAGAACGAGAGCGGCGATTTTTTCGGGGAATTTCTTCAAAAAACTGAAGGCGATATATCCGCCCATCGAAAGACCGCCGATTATCGCGCGTTCGATTTTAAGCGTATCGAGCATATCGGCCACGTCCTGCGCCATATCCTCCATCGTGTTTATATCGGAGAAGCTGTGATTTTCTCCGAATCCGCGCAAATCAGGCAGTATGAGACGACAGTTTTCTGATTTTAGAGCTTCAGCCTGCGCGCTCCACATCTGTCTGGAAAGAGGAAAAGCATGAAGCAAAACGACGGGTTTTCCTTTGCCATGCTCTTCAAATTCTATTTTCATTCTTTATTCTTCTCCGGTTTTCGGCTGACCTCGGACAATTAAAACCGAACAGGGCGCGTGATGTATGACCGAATCCGAAACCGAGCCGAGCAGAAGGCGCTCCCAACGATTATATCCGTGCGAGCCGAGAACGATTAAATCGGCTTTCATTTCCTCGGCGCTCTCGACAATCCGTCTTTCGGGCGAGCCGAGCAGCGTCTCGGTCGATAGAAACACATTTTTCCCAGTGAAGGTTTTTTGAATATTTTCACTGGCCGTTTCCAGAATTTTCTCCGCATTTTCCTGCGCCGTTTTTTCCAAATCGGCGGTCGTCGGCAAATATCCCGAATAAACGTCAATCGAAAGCGGAAGAGCCATATCGACGACCGAAACGATTTTCAGTTCGTCGCCGTCCGACAAATTAAATTTTTCTATCATTTGAATTGCACAATCGCTGTGTTTCGTTCCGTCGGTTGCCAGCAGAATTTTCATAATTTGCGCTCCTCAAAAAACTTTTTGAAATTATAATTTATCTTATACCTGTTTAGCGCAAAATTAAAAGAACCTATTGATTGTCAGACAATTGGAGAAAAACGTCTTCCAGATTTGAAGGCCGCAAAAGAACTTGACGCGAGCCGTAAAAGCTTATTAAAGGAGTCAGATGCTCGGGCGCTTCGGCAAAATAAAGATGAGACGAGCCGCGCTTTTGCGAAAGGACTTTTTTATCCACCGTTTTTAGCTCAAGCGCGCCGACGTCTCTGATTTCGAGAGCGAATTTTTTTACATTTTCTTCGATAATTTGGCGCGGAACTCCTTCGACGATAATTTTTCCGTGCGACATCACCAAAAGCCGCTGCGACAATTTTTCGGCTTCGTCCATATAATGCGTCGAAAGGACGATGGTCAAATTTTCAAGCCTACGCAATTCTTCGAGCTTTTCCCAAATTTCCTGCCGGACGTTTGGGTCGAGCCCGGTCGTCGGCTCGTCGAGCAGTAAAATTTTCGGTCGATGAAGCAGGGAACGCGCGATTATCAAACGCCTTTTCATTCCGCCCGAAAGATGATCGACTTTCGCCTTCGATTTGTCTTGAAGTCGGATAAATTCGATAAGCTCGTCGGTTCTTTTTTCGGCTATGTCGGCGGGAATACGAAAATATCTCGAATAAATCATCAGATTTTCGCGCACATTCAAATCCGGGTCGAGATTGTTTTCCTGCGGAACAACCCCGATGAGCGAGCGAATTTTTCTTTCATCCGTTTCAATGTTAAGTCCTTCAACCAGAAGTTTCCCCGAAGAAAGCGGCGAGCGGCACGCAATCATTCGCATCGTCGTCGATTTACCGGCGCCGTTTTCGCCGAGAATTGCAAACGTTTCTCCGCGTTTGACCGAAAAGCTGATAGAATCGACAGCACGTAACTTGCCGAAGTTTTTTACAATATCTGTCGCTTCGATTGCAAAATTCATAAATAAAAAGGCGCCGATTTTTCCGCGCCTTTGAAAATAAGATGTTTTTTTCGAAAGGTTATCTGCCGCTTTTCTTCCAATCGGCTAAAAATGATTCAAGCCCGCTGTCGGTAAGCGGGTGCTTGATGAGCTGCTGTATTACCTTAAAAGGCATCGTCGCCACGTCGGCGCCGAGCAAAGCCGCTTCGACGATATGCATCGGATGCCTTATGCTTGCCGCCAAAACCTCTGTTGCAAATCCGTAATTATCGTAAATTTGAACAATTTCCGAAATCAGATGCATTCCGTTGAAGGAAATATCATCGAGGCGTCCGATAAACGGGCTGATATAACTCGCGCCGGCTTTGGCCGCGAGAAGCGCCTGCGAAGCGGAAAAACAAAGCGTGACGTTGACCTTTGTTCCCTCATCGCGGAAAGTACGCGTCGCTTTCAAACCGTCCCATGTGAGAGGACATTTAACAACAATATTGGGCGCAATTTTTGCAAATTCACGACCTTCCTTGAGCATTCCTTCGAGATCGAGTGAGGTTACTTCGGCCGAAATGTCGCCTTTGACGATTTCACAGATTTTGGCAAGATGTTCCTTAAAATCTACTTTTCCTTCCTTTGCCACAAGAGTAGGGTTCGTGGTTACGCCGTCGAGTAATCCCAACTCATTCGCCTCTCGAATTTCATCCAAATTAGCCGTGTCAATAAAAAATTTCATATTTTCTCCATGTTTTTTACGGGATTACGCAGAACTCCGATTCCTTCAATTTCTACTTCGCAGACATCGCCGTCCTTTAATACTGAAACCCCCGAAGGCGTGCCCGTCGCGATAATGTCACCCGCATTTAAAGTCATCTGATTAGAAATATATCTTATCAAAAAAGGAACGGAGAAGACCATTTCGGATGTGCGGCCTTCCTGCTTGACAATTCCGTTGACTTTCGTCGCAACTCGAATGTCGGAGACATCCAGATTAGTTTCGACATACGAACTTATCGGACAAAATGTGTCAAAGGATTTCGCCCTTGTAAACTGCACGTCTTTTCGCTGAAGGTCGCGCGCGGTGACATCATTTAAGCAAATGTATCCGAAAATATATTCGAACGGATTATCGTCATCGGTTAAGTTTTTACATTTGCGTCCGATAACGGCCCCAAGCTCGCCTTCGTGTTCGACTTGTTTGGATTGACGAGGAATAGTTATCGCATGATTCGCCAAAATAAGCGATGATGGAGCCTTTAAGAATAAAAGCGGCTCTGCCGGAACTTCATTTCCTAATTCTTTTGCGTGAGCAGAATAATTTCTCCCGACACAAACTATTTTGGACGGCTCGAAAGGGAAGAGAAGTTCTACCTCGGTTAAACGGACGGGCTCGCCTGTATCATTTGAATCTGTTATTTCCTCAATAAGTTCAGCATTTTCTATCGGAAAAATCGAATCGTTTTCGATTGCCCCGAAATAAATCTCCGCATTGTATTTGTATCGACAAATTTTCATATCTCATTACGGTGCTATTTCTGAAACAATAACAGATGGCTGGCTTTTATTTCCGGCATTATCGATAGCAATAATGTAGTAAAAATAAGTTTTGCCTGATTCGACGGCCTTATCCTGAAATGTATTGGCTTTCAAAACCTCGGGAGTTAAAAGCTCCCATTCCGCTTTTGGCAAGTTAAGGTCTACAGAACGGTAAATTCTATACCCGGCAATATCTTTTTCGGGATTTACGGCAAAGAAAATAGATAAATTATTAGGCGCTGCTGCGATTGTAATGGCTGTAGGAGCACTGGGAGCAAAAATATCTTTCGGAAAAATTTTAACAATATTTGACTCTAAGCTTTCGACCGGCTCTCCGTTTCTTCCAATCGAAACGGCTCTGACAAAATATGCATACTCCTTTTCAAACTCAAATAGTTTGTCCGCAAATTCCGTGTTTGTAACCGGATTTTGATTAATCAATCTAGGAATTTCATTGCCGAACGCTCGATAAATATTGTACCCGAGAAGGTTTACGGGGGCCGAATTATCGACATTACTTTGTGGCGCATCCCATCTTAAATTAACGGATTGTTCACTGACATCACCAGCCAAATTTTTTGGAGAATCCGCAATTTTAGAAGCCGGTTCGATAATCAGGAAGTTAGAAAATGTCGCTTTTTGCCCGGTAGAGTTTACAAAACGAATCGCATATCTTAAGCGTGCAAACTGATTGGAAAACTGCAGCTCATCGATATAAGACAAATTTTTTCTCCCGAAATCCGTCTCGGAAACGGGTATCGTGGCAATCAAAGTGCTGCTCGAAGCAAATTCCTCTTCAGAAAGGGTTAGAGATGCGCTCTGGGGTTCGCTCAATCTATAGATATCTACCCGACTTATATTCAAAACACTTTTGTCAGAAGCATTTCGAGCCGGCATAGTCCAGGAAAGAATAATTTTGTTGCCGCGCTGAACGCCTGATACTTCAGTTCTCTGTGAAACCCTTTCCACCGGTGGCAGGGGCGGTTTACGCTTTCCACAATTTAGCGTTATAAACAAAGCACAAATACTAAACGCTAAAACGATTAAAAATCGAATGCGCTTATTAATATGAAAAAGCTTAAGCAGTCTGTTTAGCATGTGTATTAATTAAAGGACGTACTGCCGTAGATTCTGGTCTTTTACCAGCCCTCCGAGCTTTTCTCGAACGTACTCAGCATCAATGCTTTGCTCTTTGTTTTCAATTTCCGCGCCTAGAAAACTTATTTCCTCAAGCAGCTTTTCGAGAAGCGTGTGTAACCGCCGCGCGCCTATGTTTTCAGTGGAATTGTTTATTTCAACAGTCATTTCCGCAAGGGTGGAAACAGCGTCTTCCGTAAACTGTAGATTAATGCCTTCAGTCTTAAGCAGCGCTTGGTATTGTTTAATAAGCGAATTCTTAGGCTGTATAAGTATTCGCTTAAAATCGTCTAATGTTAAAGGCTCAAGCTCTACTCTAATCGGAAAGCGGCCCTGAAGTTCCGGGATTAAATCAGAAGGTTTTGAAACATGAAAAGCGCCTGCCGCAATAAATAAAATGTGTTCCGTGCTTACAAGGCCGTGCCGTGTGTTTACCGTCGTGCCTTCGACAATAGGCAGTAAGTCTCGCTGAACCCCTTCACGCGAAACTTCCGGACTATTACCTGATTCGCGTCCGGCAATTTTATCGATTTCATCGAGGAAAATAATTCCGGTTGATTCGGTTTTTTCAATCGCGGTGCGGGTGATTTGCTCCATATCGATAAGGCTTTCCTGCTCATCGCGAAGCATATACCTTTTAGCCTCTGATATTTTTATTTTTCGTCGCACCGTTTTAGCGGGAAATAAGTTACCGAACATATCTCGAAAATTGACACCCATTTCTTCCATTCCCTGCCCGCCCACAAAATCGATTGAAGGCATGGAACGGTCTTGTGTTTCGATTTCGATTGTACGTTTGTCAAGTTCGCCGCTGCGAAGCTGCTCACGGAGTTTTTCGCGCGTTCGATTCGGTTGCTGTTTTTCTGTTAAATCAATTGAGTTATCGTTTTCAAAATTTGTTGAATAATATGCGTCGGAAGAGGGAAGCAAAAGATCCAGAATTTTTTCCTCGACGTTTTGTTCCGCCAAAATTAAAACGCTCTCAAAGGCTGCTTGTTTGGTCATATCGACCGCAATGTCGGTTAACTCTCGCACCATGCTTTCAACATCGCGGCCGACATATCCGACTTCGGTAAATTTTGAAGCTTCTATTTTTATAAACGGTGAATTGGCAAGTCTGGCAAGTCGCCGGGCGATTTCAGTTTTACCGATACCTGTCGAGCCAATCATTAAAATGTTTTTCGGCAAGACATCACGTGCAATTTCAGGTGACAGCTTTTGCCTTCGTATGCGATTGCGCAGGGCAATTGCGACGGCTCGCTTGGCATTTGTCTGTCCGACGACATATTTATCGAGTTCGGCAACAATTTGTCGAGGCGTTAAGTCATCGAGTTTTAATTCATGTGCGGTTTCATTTATTTCCCCGCTCAAATAAATAGGCATATAATACGAAAGATTTCGAGCGCTTTAAATTTCCTCTACCATAATTTCAGAATTTGTATAGATACAAATTTCGCTCGCAATTCTTAATGACTCAATCGCAATCTGTTTTGCTGTGAGTTCTGTATGTTTTATTAAAGCGCGCGCGGCAGCCAAAGCATACATACTTCCCGAACCGACTGATAAAAGCCCTTCGTCCGAAGAAATTACATCACCTTTTCCGGAAATCAAAAAAGAATCGCGTTTATCCGTGACAATCAAAAGCGCTTCCAGATGCCGCAAATATTTATTAGTTCGCCAGTCTTTACTGAGCTCGATGGCCGCTCTTTCGAGCTGACCCTGATATTGTTCAAGTTTTGTTTCAAAACGACTTAAAAGAGAGAATGCGTCGGCCGTCGCGCCGGCAAATCCGACCAAAACTTTTCCTTCAAATATTGAGCGCACTTTTTTGGCATTTCCCTTGATGACGGTTTCCCCGAGCGTAACCTGCCCGTCGCCGGCCATCGCAATTTGATCGTTTCGGCGAACAAGCAGAACTGTCGTCGAGCGAATTAAAGGAGAAATGCTTTTAGAATCCATAAGAAATGCAATGATAAATCTTTAAACTCAAATGCTCAAATTGACAGATGAGCATAAATTATTTGAACATTATAAAGTTTATGAAGCAAAGTCCGAAAATTGGCCTCACAATGCGGCTTGAATTGGAAACAAATCGCTTTTATCTCGGTCGGGATTATTGCGAGGCCCTGGAACATTTCGGCGCCATGCCTCTGCACATAAGTCTAATTCCAAAAAAAGATTATTTAAGAAATGTTTTAGAGAATTTAGACGGTATACTATTACCCGGAAGCGACACCGATATCGACCCTTTACGATTCGACGAAGAACCGCATCCGAAGCTAAAAACGGTTCTGTATATAAAAGAAGAAACGGATTTATTAATTTTAGAAGAAGCGGAAAAGCTAAAAATACCAATTTTGGGAATTTGTTTTGGAATGCAGGCGCTCAACGTTGCGCGCGGCGGAACGGTTTATCAGGATATAGAATCTCAAATTTCAAATTCCATAAAACACGAACAGGGAATGCCGCGCGACAGAAAGTCACATCACATAACAGTTAAAGAAGAAAGTTTACTTTTTACTTTAACTGGTTCGGCCAAAGTTAAAGTAAATTCTCATCACCATCAAGCTGTTAAAGAGACGGGACAGAACTTAAAAGTGACAGCTTTAGCCGAGGACGGCGTAATTGAATGCATTGAAGATACGCGGGACGACAGATACGTTCTGGGCGTTCAATGGCATCCCGAACTAAACTGGAAAGAAGATTCTGTGTCAGAAAATATTTTTCAAAGTTTTATTGACGCTTCGATAAAATACGCATCAAAAAGGAGTTAATTTTACAAGTGAAAGCACTTCAACAAAAAGTAATTAAACTGGGTATAGAAAAGGCTTTAGAAAGGTCAAGTGATTTATTAAGAAACCAAAGAGTAGGTTTGATTTGCAATCAAGCTTCGGTAAATCATGATTTTGAGCATGCGGCGGATTTGTTTTTTGAAAATACGGATATCAACTTAACTGCTCTTTTCGGGCCGCAGCACGGCATCCGAGGTGATGTTCAGGACAATATGGTCGAAACCTCTCACACCGTCGATAAAAAAACAAAAGTTCCGATTTATTCACTTTATAGTGAAACGAGAGAGCCGACCGAAGAAATGTTGAAAGATATAGATACGCTTGTTTTCGATCTGCAGGATGTCGGCGGTCGCGTTTATACATTTATCTATACGATGGCAAATGCGATGCAGGCATGTTCAAAATTCGGCAAGAAAATGATTGTTTGCGACCGGCCCAACCCGATTAACGGAATAAATGTCGAAGGAAATCTTTTGGAAAAAGAATACACGTCTTTTGTCGGCCAGTATCCGATACCGATGCGCCACGGCCTGACGGTCGGCGAGCTCGCAAAGCTTTTTAATGAGGAATTTGACATTAGATGTGATTTAGAAGTGATTACGATGGATAAATGGGCGCGCGAAGATTATTTTGATGAAACAGACGCTCCCTGGGTAATGCCTTCGCCAAATATGCCTACGCCCGACACTACGACGGTTTTTCCGGCGACAGTTTATTTTGAGGGAACGCAAATTTCCGAAGGGCGCGGAACGACTCGCCCCTTTGAAATTATCGGGGCTCCTTTTATCGATGCCGACGAATTGACTGACGCTCTGCTTCAACTTCAGCTTCCGGGCGTTAAGTTCAGGGCAGTAAACTTTTTACCGACATTTCAAAAACACGGGAAAATGGTTTGCGGCGGAGTGTTTCTACATATTATCGACAGGAAGACATTTGAGCCTGTAATAACCGGAATCGCGATGGTAAAGACCATTTACGATTTATATACGAATGATTTTAAATGGAAAAATCCGCCGTATGAATACGTATTTGATTTGAATCCTTTCGATGTTATTTCAGGCACCGATAAGATTAGAAATTTCATCGAAGCTAGTGCAGATTTGGATACAATAAAACATTACTGGCAAAACGACGTAAAAGAGTTTGAGGCATTAAGAGAAAAGTATCTGCTTTATTAAATCTAAAGTTAATTCTAGCAACTCAAACTTAATGAAGACGAAATTTAGATGGTTATATTTTAACGAATTTTTAATAGTCAGAATGCCGACTGCTCAGGCATTTGCTTAGGTTGAGAAAATAAATGAACAGCACAATTTTCATTAGTTTACTGTCGTGGTTTCTACCCGGCGTCGGGCATATCCGCCTGGGGCGCTGGAAACGCGGAATAATCATCGGCGGCGTTATTTGGACGATGTTTGTAATCGCAGTTTTAAGCGGCGGAGCATATTATCCGGGATTTGATTTCAAGGACGGAGCACTGCTTTATTTACTGAATATTTTCGCGCGTTTCGGCAACGGCCTAGGAGCAATAATCAGTTTTTTCCTGGCCACCAATCCGCCGCCAAACGCGGCCGCGTTTGCAACGTTTGAATATGGCGGGAGATTTTTGGAGGTTGCGGGACTTTTAAATTATCTGGCGGCTTTGGATGCGGTTGATATTTATCTGGGAAGAAAAAAATGATTCACTTTTATTATTTAATCGGCTTTGCTTTATTCGTCTCGATTGTGTTCGGCGCTTTGGCCAACGGAACATCAAAAGAGAGATTGATATACGGGCTGAAAATATTCGCTCAATTTTTGGCGGTCAGTCTTGTTCTGGGCTGGATTTTATATTACATACCTTGGTAAACGAAAATGGGATTAGTCGAAACGGAAGGGTTGATTTTAAAGAGCTACAGTTTGGCGGAAGCCGATAAAATCGTAGTCTTTCTGACGCAGCATCAGGGACTCATACGCGGAGTGGCAAAGGGCGCGAAACGTTTAAAAAGTAAATTCGGCGGCGCGCTCGAACCGTTTTCGATCGTCCATCTGGAATATTTTCAAAAGGAAGAGAGAGAGCTCGTTTCAATCAGCCAGATTGAGCTCGTTAAATCTTATTTTGAAAAGGCGAGCGAACCCGAATTTTTGCAGAGTTTCGCGTATTTATCCGAGCTTTTATTGGAATTTGCGCCGCCGCACGACCCGAATGAGAGGCTTTACCGGATGGCGAAAGTGTGTCTCGAAACAGCCGTCGAATTTCCCGAAAGCCTCGAAAGCATCGCCTTATATTTTGAACTCTGGATACTGCGTCTGGGCGGCTATCTACCGAACTGGAGCAAATGCGACGATTGCCGCAGGGAATTAACTGCCAATGAGGAGACGAGTTTGCAGATAAATTTTCATCTGCTTTGCAAAAATTGTCAGAAAAGTCGCAGTAATTGGAAAATCTCGCCTGCCGAAAGACAAATCTTTAGCTTTGCGCAGCAGCTTTCGCCGACAAAATTTGTCGAATTTGCGCTGCAAAAAAAGGAGGAGGTAATTGAAGTTTCCGCCACATTGAAAAAAATTATCTCGCATATTCTCGGAAAAGAAATCAACAGTGAAAAGGTTTTGATTGCCAATCCCTAACGAAAGATGAAAAAATTCAGCTGGTTAATTTCAAAATACTTAATTCAAGCCATTTTGCCTTATTTTGTTTTTTCGTGGCTTTTATTAAGTGTCGTGATTTTTTTCCAGCAGGCGAGTCGTTTTTCCGAAATCTTTTTCAGCACAAGCATTCCCAAAAATTTAATCTGGCAATTAACGTTGGCGCTCGTTCCGAACGTCGTCGCTTTTACGTGCCCGATGGCAGTTCTGGTCGGGGTAATTATCGGCCTGTCTAAAATGCAGGGCGACAGCGAGCTGACCGCCGTCAGAGCCGCCGGCGTCGGGAATTTGCAAATTACGCTGCCGATTGTCGTGCTCGGAATTTTGCTTTCGTTTTTCGCATTTTTTGTAAATTTAAAAGGCGTTCCTTTTGCCGCGCAAATCGTTCGCGGCGTGGCGCTTCAGACCGCTTTATACAAACTCGAATCGCCGATTGAGCCGGGAGTTTTTAACACCGAAATCAGCGGTTATACGATATACGTCAAAAACGGCGATTTGGAAAAAGGCGCGTGGCAAAATATTTTTATTTACGCTGAAGACAAGCCAAACAAACAAGTGCGTCTGATAACGTCAAAAAATGGGCGCATCGATTCGACCAATGATTTATCGGAGCTTGTATTGGAAAGCGCCGTCGTCAGCACTTTTTCGACCGAAAATGACATCGATAAATTTGTTTCGGAAAATGTCGGGCAGATTCGCTTGGGAATAAAGACAAAACGCGGCGAATTGATTGAAAAAATCAGCGGCAGCGATAAAAGCCTTGAGGAGTTAGGCTTAAACGAGCTGGCAAAATACGCGCAAAACACAAAGGGAAATGAAAAGACCGAAGCGGAGCTGCTTTTGCAGAGAAGGCTCATCCTTTCCGTCACGCCGCTGATATTCGCTTTGCTCGGGACGGCACTGGTCATCCGATTTAATCGGGGCGGCAGGGGATTCGGGATTTTTCTAGCGCTTTTGTGTCTCGTTTTATATTATCTGATTACGCTGCTCGGCGAACAGCTTGCCAGAACCGGTACGATAAGTGTTTTATCGGCCAGTCTGCTTCCATTGATTTTAAGCTCGATGACGATTATATGGCTGTTTTTATCGAGCAAAGTTTATGCGAGCCGTTCGATTTTTGATATAAAAAAATACGTTAACCTCCAATTTCGGAAGAAAGAAAACCGCGTTTCAAAAGGGAATTTTTATATCGATTTTACGACCGGAATTTTAGACTTTGATATTGTTTCCAATTTATTAAAATATTTTCTGCTCACGCTCGGGTTTTTAACCTCGATTTTTCTCATCTTTACCGCTTTCGAGCTCTGGAAATTTGCCGGAACGTCTGAAAACGGCGTCACGCTTTTAGCAAAATATCTCTTTTATCTTCTGCCGTTTATATATATTCAAATCGCGCCCTCGGCATTGATGGTGGCAATTCTCGCGACATTTATAATCAAATCGAGACAAAATGAAATCGTCACATGGACTTCGGCCGGGCAGAGCGTTTACAGGCTTCTTCTGCCATGCTTTGTTTTAATGCTTGTAATGGGCGTCGTAAATTGGGCGATTCAGGAAAAGCTTCTGCCGGGAGCGAATCAAACTCAGGATAATTTGCGAGCACAAATCAGGAGTACCGGATTTTTAGCCAACAAAGACGGAAAGCTGTGGGTGGCAAATGACGAAAGAATTTATTCGTTTGAAAAGGCGGAAGGCTCGACGAAAGATTCGCAAAAAATAAAAAATCTGTCAATTTACGAGTTTTGCGAAGACGGCTCAAGGCTGGCGGGCGTTTATAAAGCGCCGGAAGCGGTCTGGGAAAAAGATAAAGTCAGATTAGGAGAAAAGGCGCAGAAATTTGTATGGAACGACGGAAAAGCGCAAATTTTGGATTTTTCCGGAAACGAGCTGCCCGAAAAATCCAACTTGTTTATAAATTTATATAAAAAGCCGACGCATCTGGACGCGGCCGAGACAAGAGAGCAAATTCAAATCAGCCGGTCGGAAATCGAGCAGAGAAATTACGAAGTAGCGCTCGAAAAGAAATACACGACGCTCGTCCTGCCGTTTGTGATAACGCTTTTTACGACTCCGTTCGCGCTTTCTTTAAGCCGCAAGGGAAGAGTCATTACAGTCGGCTACGCAATCGGAATCTGGCTGCTTTTTATGGGGCTTACGAGCACATTCGAGCAGTTCGGACTGAACGGCGTCATATCGGCCAAAATCGCCGTCTGGAGCCCGCTTCTGCTGTTTTCGATGATTGGTTTGTTTTTAATTTCAAAAGTAAAGACATAAAAAAACGAGGCCGATTTTCGACCTCGTTTTTTTATTACAAGTTTAATCGGAAAATTAAGTTCCGGTTTCCCATGAAGACATATACTCTAACATTTCCGGCGTTAAAGTATCGATATCAACACCCAGAGAGCGAAGTTTAAGGCTTGCGATTTCCTGGTCGACTTCCGAAGGCAGAACGTGAACTTTTCCTCCGAGCTTGCCTTTGTTTTTAACCAGATATTCAGCCGAAAGCGCCTGGTTGGCAAAGCTCATATCCATCACGCTCGCCGGGTGACCTTCGGCCGCCGCGAGATTAATCAAGCGGCCCTCGCCGAGAACAATCACGCTCTTGCCGTTTGTGCCCATATATTCTTCGACAAACGGGCGGCGAGTCTCGACCGAATCGGACATTTCGCGCAGAGCTTCCAAATTTAATTCCAAATCGAAGTGTCCGCTGTTGCAGACAATCGCGCCGTCTCTCATTACTTCAAAATGTTCTTTGTCGATGACGTGCCGGTTGCCTGTAACGGTGACGAAGAAATCGCCGAGCTTGGCCGCTTCGGACATCGGCATCACGCGGAAACCGTCCATCACGGCCTCGATGGCTTTAATCGGGTCAATTTCGGTGACGATGACGTTTGCGCCCATGCCGCGGGCGCGCATCGCGCAGCCTTTGCCGCACCAGCCGTAACCGACGACGACGAAATTCTTGCCGGCCAGCAAAATGTTGGTTGCGCGGATAATTCCGTCCAGGGTCGACTGACCCGTTCCGTACCGGTTATCAAAGAAATGCTTGGTCTGCGCGTCGTTGACGGCAATCGCAGGAAAAGTCAGAACACCGGCTTTTTCCATCGCTTTCAAGCGAACGATGCCGGTTGTCGTCTCTTCGGTCGTGCCGATGATTTTGTCGGCCAATTCGCGTTTTTCCTTGAGCATCGTCGCCACCACGTCCGAGCCGTCGTCGATGATGATGTCGGGGCTCGTTTCCAAAGCCATGCGGACGTGGCTCATATACGTGTCGGTCGATTCGCCTTTCATGGCAAAAACGGGAATGCCCCAATCGGCAACCAGCGAAGCGGCTACGTCGTCCTGCGTCGAGAGCGGGTTCGAAGCAATCAGAATTGCCTCGGCGCCGCCGGCCTGCAGAGTACGCGCAAGGTTTGCCGTCTCGGTCGTAATGTGCGCGCACGCGACGAGCTTAATGCCTTCGAGCGGTTTTTCCGCTTCGAAACGCTCGCGGATTAAACGCAAAACGGGCATTTCGCGGTCGGCCCATTCGATTCTTTGTTTTCCTTGCGGAGCAAGGTTTATGTCTTTGATGTCGTATTCCATTGAAAATCCTTCTTTTGCCATAGTTTTTTTAAGTAGAAAGTAGGTAGAAAATGTAGGTGGCAGATAGTAGAAAGTAAATAACAGCAAATTGTCTGCGATTTACTACCTACTATCCACTAAAAAAATTTAGACTCCGGTTGCGAAACCGTTTAGAGAACCGAGTAAAGCTTCGACTTTATCGGTTTTTTCCCATGTAAATTCATCGTTTGTGCGTCCGAAATGACCAAATGCGGCAGTTTTCTTAAAAATCGGTTTGCGCAAATCGAGCATTTCGATGATGCCTTTCGGAGTCAGCTCGAAATTCTTTCGAACCGCTTCGGCAAGCTTCGATTCTTCGACGCGGCCCGTTCCGTGCGTATCGACCAGAACCGAGACAGGCTCGGCAACGCCGATTGCATAAGCTAACTGCACCGTGCATTTTTCGGCCAAACCGGCAGCAACGATGTTTTTTGCGATATAGCGCGCCATATAAGCGGCCGAGCGGTCGACTTTCGTCGGGTCCTTACCCGAAAAAGCGCCGCCGCCGTGCGGAGCGTAGCCGCCGTATGTATCGACGATAATTTTGCGTCCGGTAACTCCGGCATCGCCCATCGGGCCGCCGACGACAAAACGTCCGGTCGGATTGATGTGGTATTTGGTATCTTCATCTAAAAGTTCGGCCGGAACGGTCGATTTGATGACTTTTTCCAGAATATCGGCGCGGAGCGTTTCGTTTGTAACGTCCTCGGCGTGCTGCGTCGAGATGACGACCGCTTCGACGCGAAAAGGTCTTCCGTCGCGATATTCGACCGTCACCTGCGATTTTCCGTCGGGGCGCAGATAGGGAAGTTCTCCGCTTCTGCGCGCTTCGGAAAGCTTTCTGGTCAGATTGTGCGCGAGCTGAATCGGGAGAGGCATAAGCTCGTCGGTCTCGTTACACGCGAAACCGAACATCAAGCCCTGGTCGCCCGCGCCGCCGGTATCGACGCCCTGCGCGATGTCGGGCGATTGCGTTCCGATGGCGTCCATCACGCTGCAGGTATTTGAATCGTAGCCGTAGTCCGCGTTGTTATAACCGATTTCATCAATCGTTTCGCGAATAATTTTTTTATAATTGATGTTGGCAGACGTTGTGATTTCACCGGCGACGACAGCCAGACCGGTTGTCACCAAAGTTTCACAGGCGACGCGTCCGGTCGGGTCTTGTTCGAGAATCGCGTCAAGAATCGCGTCAGAAATCTGGTCGGCAATTTTATCGGGATGACCTTCGGTAACCGATTCCGAAGTAAATAAAAAATTTGCGTTACTCAATTTGTTTGTAACTCCTTTACAGAATTGAAAATTAAAATCTTTTGGAAAGATAACAAAAGGGAAATTTTATCCGTTAAAGACAAAACTGTCAAAAGGCATCGACACATATCCGCATATATTAGTCGATTGTTCGGGGAAATTTCGCCCGACAAGTTAAAAATGCCATGCGCGGGAATAATTCTAACATCGGTTTTCATCTTATTCGGGGAAGGCAAAGTCTGAGTCAGAGATGGAATCAAAGATTTCGCCATCAAATACGAAGGCGTGCGCGATGCAGATACGCAATCCGGTAAAAAATATATGTTTTTCGGCCCGCCGACGTTTGTTTTTCCCGGTAAAAGAGGCGTTATGCTCTATTTTAGAGACGAATCGCCGAAAGATTATGCCGCCGGGCTTGGATTCGTATATTTCAGAAAACTGGTTTGCTGATTTTTCCCGGTGCAAAGCAGTTTGGGGCAATTTATTTTAAGTATTTTTGCTAAAGAACCAGTTAGGGACTAATAATAGTTCTTTTAAGCATTATAAATTCGAGGCACGAAGATATGAAGTTCAAAGTTATTGTATCGCTTTCGATTATATTAGCGGTCGCCGCGATGCTGGTCGCAATCGGCCAGACGCGCTCTATAAATTCCAAACAAGACAGCGTTTCGACGTCTGCAATCAAGAACTCGGAAAACAAGCCGGGCGAGAAAGATTCGTCCGTGTTGCTTACCGCCGATGACTCGGCAACGGCAAACGCGCAGGATGTATTTATCGCGCCGGGCAAAGCTGAGCTCGCGCCGGCGCTCGCCGAAGGCAAATGGATTAATTCCGATTCGTTGACGCTTGAAAATTTGCGCGGGCGCGTCGTTATCGTCGATTTCTGGACGTTCGGCTGCTACAACTGCCGCAACACTCTGCCGACGCTCAAGCGTTTTGACGCCGCTTATCGTGATAAAGGCTTAACGATTGTCGGCGTGCATACGCCGGAATCGGATTATGAAAAACAATTCGAAAAGCTTCAGGCCGCCGTCAAAAGTAACGGCATAAACTATCCGGTGCTGACAGACACAGACAGCGAGACGTGGCGCGCCTTCGCCATCGAAGCCTGGCCTTCGGTCGTTATTCTTGATAAGCAGGGCCATATCCGTTACAGGCATATCGGCGAGGGCGCGTATGATATACAGGAAAAAGTTATCAAAACACTTCTGGCCGAGAGCGAAATTAAAACAGCCAGTTTAAATGATGACCGATACAATGGCGAGAAAATCGTAAAAACAGAAGAAGAATGGCGCAAACAATTAACTCCGCAACAATTTTATGTTCTGCGCGAAAAGGGAACCGAGCGCGCTTTTACGGGTGAATACACTGACAATCACGAGCATGGCATATACTATTGCGCGGCGTGCGGTTTGAAATTATTCAGTTCCGATGCAAAATTTGAATCCGGCACGGGCTGGCCCAGTTTTTACGAGCCGATTGCCGCAGATAATGTGACGGAAGTAAATGATAATAGTTTTGGCGAGACGCGCACCGAAGTCTTTTGCAGCCGCTGTCATTCGCATCTCGGGCACGTCTTTGACGACGGGCCGAAGCCGACCGGCTTACGCTTTTGTATGAACTCGGTCGCGCTGAAATTTGAGAAGCAAAAATAAATTAATGTCGGGGAGTTTTTTATGTCAGATAAATTTTTTAGAGTACTTTCGATTTTATTCTTTGGGACAATTATATCGGCAGGCTGCAGCGGCGGAAGCACTTCTATAAAAACTGTAGCTGCCGAATCGACCAAATCACCGATGCCATCGACTTCGGTTAAAGGCGAGCAAACCGCAGTTTTCGCCGGGGGCTGTTTTTGGGGTATGGAAGCCGTATTTGAACACGTTAAAGGCGTCAAAAGCGTTGTCAGCGGATATTCCGGCGGAACGTCCGGCGACGCCGAATATGAAACGGTCAGCACCGGCACTACCGGGCACGCCGAATCGGTCAAGGTCACATATGACCCGTCAAAGGTAACCTATGAGCAGCTTCTAAAAGTATTCTTTTCGGTCGCCCACGACCCGACCGAACTAAACCGGCAGGGCCCGGACACCGGCAGCCAATACCGTTCGGCTATTTTTTATGCTGGCGAGGAGCAAAAGCGTCTGGCTCAAGATTATATTGATGAATTAACCAGAACAAAAGTTTTTACGCGGCCGATTGTTACTCAACTCGTCCCGCTCGAAGCATTTTATCAAGCCGAGGATTATCACCAGGATTATCTTGCCAATCATCCTAATCAGCCGTATATAGTCATTAACGACCAGCCGAAGGTCGAGAATTTACGCAAACAATTTCCTGAACTGTATATTTCAAAATAGCTCGAAACAATTTTGATTATTTTTGAATATTAATGTCGCTTGTAAAGTATCTACCGATAAAAGGACAACAGAAAGAGAAGGATAATTACATCACATGCTTTGCGTCCGATAATATAGATTATGTAATTAATCTACTTTTCATTCTTTATTTTATCGAATGCTTCCTTCAAAGCTCGCAAAACGTCCTTTTTTTCGATGTCGAAGTTTTTTTCGAATTCGATTTCGAGCGTGAAGCCGTTTTCATCGGAAACAAATTGGAAAATATTTTTTTCTTTCGGAGATGCTTTTAAAATTTCCCGGTTCGGGCTCGTCTTTTCTTTTATGGGCCGGGCGGTCTGCCGGATTTCGTCGCGGTTTAGATTTTTGTTCTCGATATTATCTAAAAATGAATGCATCGCTTTTTCGTCAAATTGACGTGCGATTTCGAGCAGAGTCGATTTGGCGTTGATTTTAGCCTCACGGCAGCGCCTGCGGATATCCTCGGGCAGGCCCGCAATCGTAATCGATTCGGTGACGGTCGTACGGCTTTTGCTTATTTTCCCGGCAATCTCGTCGTGTTTATAGCCGAAGCGCACGCTTAAAAAAGCCAGGCCGTCGGCTTCTTCCCAGATTGTCAAATCCTTGCGCTGCATGTTTTCGATGAGAGCGATTTCGGCAATCGACTGCTCGTCCAAATCGAGCTCGATACAAGGCACTTCGCTCAGCCCGGCCAGAGTGGCGGCGCGCCAGCGACGCTCGCCGGCGATAATCATCCACGTTCCGGCATTTCGATTCGGTTTGACGAGCAATGGCTCGAGAACGCCTTTTTGCTTGACGGAACTTGTAAGCTCGGTCAAATCGCCGATTTCGACGCGCGGCTGCCCCGGGTTCGGCTCAATCTTGTTAATCGGTATGGTTTTTCCGATAGAGCGGCCCGAGCGAGCCAATTCCTCGACATAATGAAAATCATGGCGCATTTTTACGTCAGACGGCAGACCTCTTTTAGACACGCTTTAAAAACTCCTTACATAATTTTGTGTATTCAATCGAGCCGGAAGATTTCGGCGCAAACGAAAAAATAGCTTCCTTGTGCGCCGGCGATTCCTCAAGCCGTACGCTTCTCGAAATAATCGTATTAAACGCCTTTTTTCCGAAAACCTTGCGGATATGTCCTTCGACGTCTTTTGAGAGAGCCGTGCGCTTATCGAAAAGCGTTATCAGGACGCCGAGCAGATTTAACTCCGGATTCGGACGCGAGCGGACTTTTTCAATCGTTTCCAGAAGGTCGTCAGTTCCCTCCAGGGCAAAATACGAAGATTGTATCGGAATTAAAACGTGATTGGCGGCGACAAGGGCGTTGACCGTTATCAGGCCGAGCGTCGGCGGCGTATCGATAAATATAAAATCGTAGTTCGAGCGAATTTGCTCGATGCGGTCGCGGAGCCGGAAAATAGCGTCAAAATCGCCGACGAGCTTCGCTTCGAGTTTGGCGAGACTGATTCGGGCCGGAACGATTTCCAGATTTTTGACGCTCGTCGGATAGATAAAATCGCTCCAGGGCTCATTCAATTCGGTAAACAGCTCGAAAGCGCTTCCGTCGATGCTTTCGGTGTTGACGAATGAAATTGAGCTATTGCCCTGCGGGTCTAAATCGACCAGAAGGACTTTTTTTCCGGCGAGGGCGCAGGCCGCCGAAAGGTTTATTGCCGTCGTCGTTTTACCGACACCACCTTTTTGGTTAGCAATAACGATAATCATTTTTTATTGAAATTTTTCTCCAGTTTATCCGATTAAATCAGGCCAGTCTTCCGGCGTTTGAGTGACTTCTTCCGGTTCCGGTTCGGCTTGCGACGAAGCCGAAATGTCCAGGACTTTTTGTTCGACGAAAATAGCGCTGTCGAGTCGAAGCGCCAGAGCGATGGCATCGGACGGACGGGCATCCAAAGTAATCGTATTTCCCTTTTCGTCCGACATTTCAATTAAAGCATAAAAAGTATTTTCGCGCAGGTCATTGATAATAACTCTTAAAATCCTGAGACCGGTCTCGAGGATTAGATTTCTCAGCAAATCGTGCGTCATCGGGCGCTGCGGAACAATTTTTTCGATTTCCAGAGCGATTGCGTTCGCCTCGTGGGCGCCGACCCATATCGGCAGAATCGATTCGGAATCGACACCCTTGAGCACCACAATCGGGTTGTTTGTGTTCGGATCCATTATTAAAGCACCAATTTTTACTTCAACTAGCATATCTTTTGAACAATTAACAAATTACACCAAATAAGGTATTGGATTTACATTCCGTGATTCTGACATCGACAATTTTGCCCAGAAGCTCCGAGTCGGCTTTGAAATTAACGACCTTTTGACAGCTCGAATGGCCGGAAAACTCCGTTTCGCCCTTAACCGCCTTTTTTTCGACCAGCACTTTTACAGTCTCTCCGAGATATGTCTGGGAAACCTTGTTTTGATGATATCTCTGAACCCTTTCCAATTCTAAAAAGCGATCGGTTTTTTCTTCCCGAGAGACATCGTCGTCGAGCGCTGCGGCGGGCGTTCCGGGGCGCGGAGAATATTTAAAAATATATGCGCTGTCAAACTGACAATATTCTACAATTTTTTTCGTATCTTCAAAATCCTTTATGGTCTCTCCCGGAAATCCGATGATAATATCGGTCGAAAGCGAAAGCTTTCGGGGCGAAGCTTTGATTTTGTCGATTTTCTCCATATAGCTCTCAATCGTATGCCCGCGGCGCATCGCTTTTAGAATTTGATTGCTGCCCGACTGCACCGGCAGATGCACCCAGTTGCACAAATTTTCGTTTTCGTCGATGGCATCGACGATATCCGTATGAAAATCTCTCGGAAAAGACGTCGTGAATTTTATGCGCTCCATCCCGGTTGCCGCCGCGGCGCGCAAAAGACGCGAAAACGGCGTCGCTCCGGGGAAAGATTCGAGTCCCGCATCGATTTTTGGCCGATAGCTGTTGACGTTCTGCCCGATCAGATGAACTTCCTTAAAGCCTCTGTGCTTCAACTCCAGAATTTGTCGTATGATTTCGCCCGGCGCGAGGCTTTTCTCGCGACCGCGCGAGAACGGAACGATACAGTATGTGCAGAATTTATTGCAGCCCTCGATAATCGGCAAAAAGGCGACATAAGACGAATGTCTCTGCGCGTCGCTGACCGACCAGTCGTAAAATTCTTCACGCTCGCCGAGATCGACAAACGGGCCTTGACGCTCGAAGGCTTTCTCGATGGCGTTAGTCACGCGGCCGACGGCTTTTGTGCCGAGCACGAAATCGATGCCGTCCGCCTTTTTGAAAAGCGTCTCGCCTTCGAGCTGGGCGACGCAGCCCAACACTCCGACGACCGTTTTTTTATCTTTCGAGTTGCGAATCTGGCCGACTCTCGTATAAAGTTTGTGTTCAGCCTTTTCTCTTACCGAGCAGGTATTTAATAAAACAACATCAGCCGAGTTTTCATTAGAGGTCATTTCAAATCCTTCGGACTCAAGCAGAGTTGCCACTCTCTCCGAATCGGAAACGTTCATTTGGCAGCCGAAAGTTTCTAAATAAACTTTTTTCATAAGACTTTCTAAGACGTGAAGTAAACGAATTATATGAAATTAGATTTCAAACCAAAAGATTTCGTACATCTACATCTGCATACCGATTATAGCCTTTTGCAGAGCGCAATCCAACTCAAACCCTTAGCAAAACGCCTCAAAGAGATGGACATGAAAGCGTGCGCGGCGACCGATTTCGGCAATATGTACGGCGCCATCTCTTTTTACAACACGATGAAAGCCGAGGAAATCCACCCGATTATCGGATACGAGGCTTTTTTAACATTTGAAAGCCGCTTTGACAAAGAACTGCACGTCAAAGCCGGCGAGAGACCTTATTACAATCTCGTTATACTGGCGACGGACATGGACGGATACTACAATCTGGCGTATCTCGCATCGAAAGCTTTTACCGAAGGCTTTCATTACAAGCCGCGCATCGATTTGGAGATTTTGCAGCAGAAAAGCAAAGGCTTAATCGCGCTGTCTTCGGGTTTTAACGGGCCAATCTGGCATTTTCTCAAACACGATAACGAGCAGAGAGCGCTGGAAAACGCAAAGCTTATGGAAGACGTTTTCGGAAAAGGAAATTTCTTTATCGAAATCCAGGACCATAGTCTGGACGAAGAAAAGAAAATCCAGAAGGACATAATAAATTTTTCCAAAAAAAATGATATTCCGATCGTTGCCACGAACGATGCGTACTACTTAAATCAGGACGATGCGCGCGCGCACGAGCTGTTGCTTGCCATCGGTGAAGGAAAGACCGTCAACGACAGCACCAGGACAATTCTGGGAAGCCCGAACTTTCACGTCCGCTCGGCCGAGGAAATGTGGCGGATTTTCGGCCGCGAGCTGCCGGAAGCGCTGCATAATACTTTGAGAATCACGGAGATGTGCAATTTAGAATTTCCGAACGAGAGCACTCTCACGCTGCCGCGTTATCCGATTCCGGAAAATTCGAAATGCGAGACGACGGACGAGTATTTTGAAAAAGTCGTGCTCGAAGGATTTGAAGCGCGCCGGGACGATGTCTGGCTGCCCATACAAAGCGCCGGCAAGCTTAAATACACACTGGCAGATTACGGTGAGCGAATTCAAACAGAAATTACGACCATCAAAAATATGGGTTTTCCCGGGTATTTTTTGATTGTCTGGGATTTTATAAGGTACGCCAAGCGCAAAGGCATTCCGGTCGGACCGGGACGCGGCTCCGCCGCCGGCTCTCTGGTTGCTTATTGTCTGGAAATAACCGACGTCGACCCGCTGCAATACGATTTGCTTTTCGAGCGGTTTTTAAATCCCGAGCGCATTTCGATGCCGGATATAGACATTGATTTTTGCGTAAAAGGCAGAGCCGACGTAATAAATCACGTGACGGAAGTTTACGGGCGCGAATCGGTCTGTCAGATTATCACCTTCGGAACGATGGCTTCAAAAGCGGCTATAAAAGACGTCGGGCGTGCTTTAAGCATGCCGTACGGCGATGTCGAAAAGATAGCCAAATTAATACCGCCGCCGGTAAGAGGAAGAAACGTAAGCATCTCTCAGGCTTTGGAACAGGTCGCCGAGCTGAAAAGATTTACCGAAACCGACAATAATATAAAAGACCTTGTGGATTTGGCGAGGCGTCTCGAAGGATGCGCGAGACATTCGTCGGTACACGCGGCCGGGGTCGTTATTTCGCCGAAACCTCTGCACGAGCTGGTGCCGGTTGCTAATTCAACTAAAAGCGAGTTGACGAGCCAGTACTCGATGAACGATCTGGAAAAAGTCGGCCTGCTTAAGATGGATTTTCTGGCGCTAACCACCTTAACCATAATAAGCGACTGCTTAAATTCCATTAAGCGAAAGGCCGGAACTGAAATAGAGTGGAATAAAATTTCACTCGACGATCCGAAAACGATGAGTCTTTTCGGCGAGGGCAGAACGGAAGCCATATTCCAATTTGAATCTTCGGGAATGCAGGAAATTTGCCGTCGCCTGAAGCCGAAAGAACTTGAGGATTTGGCGGCGCTTAATGCTTTATATCGTCCCGGACCGCTCGACGGCGGGATGGTCGATGATTTTATCGCACGCCATCGAGGAGAAAAAAGAGTCCAGTACATCATTCCTGAAATGAAAGATATTTTGCAGAATACATACGGAATTCTTGTGTATCAGGAGCAAATCATGCAGCTCGCTCAAAAACTTGCCGGATACACACTAGGCGAAGCCGATATGATGCGGCGCGCGATGGGCAAGAAAAAACGTGAGGAGATGGCAAAGCATGCTGAAAAATTCGTCTCGGGGGCAGTCGCAAATAATATAAAAAAAGAGAAAGCCGAAGAGATATTTAATTTGATGGCGCAGTTTGCCGATTACGGCTTTAACCGGAGCCATAGTGTCGCCTATGCTTATCTTGCTTTTCAGACTGCTTATCTTAAAGCACACTATGCTGCTTACTTTTATGCAGCCGTTTTATCAAACGAAGCACAGGACACGACTAAGATTTATAAATATTCAAACGAGCTGAGAAGCGCCGGTCTGAAACTTTTGCCGCCGGATATAAACGAGAGCGATGCCGATTTCACCCCGATGGAAAACGCAGTCCGTTTTGGACTGAATGCGATTAAAGGATTGGGCTCGACAAGCGTGCAGGCCATAATCGAGGCCAGAAAAAGAGGCAGTTTTACTTCCCTGTTTGATTTCACGGCTAAATTGGACCAGGGGATTCTTAATCGCAGAGGACTTGAAAGCTTAATTTGTGCGGGCGCCTTCGATTCGTTAATGCCGGCTGAAATCAATGTTAATGTCTGGCGAGCAAGACTTTTTGCCGGTATCGACGGGTCTTTATCCCACGGACAAAAAATCTGGCAGGATAAAATGCGTGGTCAGAGCGGCTTGTTCGGCGCAAATGAAAGCTCTGTAAATAATTTTCAAGTCGAATTGCCGGATGCTTCGGCCTGGAGTCAGGCGGAACTGTCGAAACAGGAAAAAGCGGCAGTCGGCTTTTATCTTTCAAATCATCCGCTGGATTACTACAGACAAATCTTAACCGAACTGAAAATTCTGAATTTGGGCGATTATGAGGAAATCAAAACCGGCGCTAAAATTAGTCTGGCCGGCATTATTTCAGGTTTTCAGGTTAGATACAGCAAAAAAGGCAATCGCTTTTGTATCTTTCGGCTGGAAGACCAATCGACCGGCGTCAAGTGCCTCGCATGGGCCGATACGTATTCAAAGTTTTCCGAGTTTTTACGTGATGACGAGCTTTTGATAGTAGAAGGCCGGGTTGAATCAAACGAAGGACAGGACATTACGATAATTCTGGATGATGCTAAAAAACTTGCTGACGCAGTTCCACAAAAAGCTCGAAATGTTACAATTACGCTGCCGGAGAAAGTATTCGACGAGACACTTTTTGAAAATTTATTTTCTATACTGAGCAAAAACAAAGGCAATTGCGAAGTTCACCTGAATTTTGTTTTGAACGAGAAAGTTTCCCTGAAGATGCTTTCGATGCCGCTCAGAATGCAGGGCTCGAGTAAGATTGAGAACGATTTAAAACAATTCGGCTGTCAGGTAAACTGGATTTTGTAAGTTTTTCTGGAGAATCGATATGACTGAAATTAAAAATGCCTTTGAGCGCGTGCAGCTGGCGAGACACGCCGAAAGGCCATATACAAAGGATTTGCTTTCGACTATTTTTACAGACTTTGTAGAGCTTCACGGTGACCGTAGATACGCGGACGATCCGGCGATTTTGTGCGGTTTTGCAAAACTCGACGGCCGCCACGTGGCGGTTATCGGTCAGCAGAAAGGAAGAGACACAAATCAGAGGCGGCATAGAAATTTCGGAATGCCGAAACCCGAGGGCTATCGAAAGGCTTTGAGACTTATGAAGCTGGCAGAGAAATTCGGAAGACCTGTCATCACTTTTATAGACACGCCCGGGGCCTACCCCGGAATAGATGCGGAGGAGCGCGGTCAAGCCGAAGCGATCGCTTTTAATTTGCGCGAGATGGCTAATTTAAAAGTCTCGACAATCGTCGTCGTACTGGGCGAGGGCGGCTCCGGCGGCGCGCTCGCCATCGGGGTCGGCGACCGGATTTTGATGATGGAAAATTCCGTCTACTCGGTTATCTCTCCCGAAGGCTGCGCGGCGATTCTCTGGAAAGATTCGGGCCAGGCAAATCGCGCCGCCGAGAGTTTGCGCATGACGGCCGTCGATTTAAAGAATTTGGGTCTGGTCGACGAAATTATATCGGAAAGCGTCGAATGGAAGTTTGAGGCCGTCGACGCAAATAAAAATCAAACGACGGATGAAAATTTTCAGACGGTCGCGGACGATTTAAAAAAATCGCTTTTGAATAACTTAAACGAGCTCGAGCGACTGGAAGCAGTCGAAAAAATCAGCCTTCGTTTTGAAAAATTCCGGAAAATGGGCCAATGGGTCGGTTAAAAAATCTATTTCTCAAGATTACACTTTTTGCATATAAAAATGCTGCATTAAAATTATTAATGCAGCATTTTATTTTTGCAATGGACTTTTCAGAATTTAGAAAGGTATATCGTCGTCGGAAGGCGGGGCCGCGCCGGCGCCGCTGCTTCCTCCTTCATCAAAATCGCTCCCGCCGGAGAATTCGCCTTCGGAATGGCCGGCCGAGCCGAATTCCTCGCCGCGGCCGGCACTTATAAACTGCATATCGGTGGCATTTACTTCGAGCGTATAGCGTATTTTTCCGTCGCGATCCGTCCACTCTTCGATGCGCAGGCGGCCTTCGACATAGACCGGGCTGCCCTTTGTTAAGTATTTTGAGGCATTTTCAGCTTGTTTGTTCCAGAGGGTTACGCGAAACCATGTCGTCACATCCTGCAGTTCGCCGGCTTTATCTCGTTTTTTTTCATTAGTGGCGACTGAAAAATTACAAACTGCGCTTCCCTGAGGCGTATAGCGCAGCTCCGGGTCGCGCCCTAAATTTCCGACAATAATAATTTTATTGAAAGACATTATCTTTAATCTCCATTTTTTGTTTAAAATTTTAGCAAACTTTTTCGGATATTACTCTCATCCATCTGAAACGGTCAAGTGACACGGTTTAAATTTGCAATACACATATTATAATAGATTTTAGAATTTAGCTCAGAATGTTTAATGAAGAAAATTTCACAAATTAAATCGGCGCTCGCACTTTTTTTAATACTTGTATTTCTATGCGTTTCGATTGAGGGCGAAAATCTTTCGCAAAAAAACATATCGCTCGAACAGCCTCTAAAACCCTGTTGGAGTTTTGAATCGGATAAGCTTTTGCAACCTTATATCGCGTCCGATAATGATAAAGTTTTCCTTCCCTTCTTTTCAGGAAATGTTTCCGCAGTAAATATTTCTGATGGCAAATTTCTATGGAACGCAGACCTCGGTGGAGAAATCGTCTCAAAAATAGTAAGTGACGAAAAAAACATATATGTATTAACCAGTACATCGAGCAGAGATGAAGAATCAGAACAGGCGGAAGCAAAATCTGCGAAAAACACTTCTCTGCGAGCAATCGATATAAACAGCGGGCTGGCAATTTGGAAGCGAGACTTTAAATTTGAAATTTTAAATACTCTGAAACAGGCCTCGACAATAGTACTCACTACCAGAGACGGCCTTATATATGGTCTGGAGAAACAAGAAGGAAAAATCCTCTGGGAAAACGATTTTAAGCAGGAAATTTCCGGCGCTTCAATCTCGGATGAAGCAGCCGATACAATCGTTATAGAGACCACTAACGGAAAAATACTATCTACCTCGGGAACAGACGGAAAGCTCGATAAAACATATAATACCGAAAACTCTCAAACCAGCAGTTTTCTACTAAATAAAGAAGCTTTTATATGGGGAGACAGGAAGGGCTCTCTATACGACTCAAACGTTCAAACCGGCGATATAGACTGGAAAAGGAAGTTCGGAGGCGAAATCACAAATATAAGTCAAACAAACACGGGCCTTTTAATCACCTCCATGGATAATTTTATATATATGCTGAATAAAACAAGCGGGAAGATAATCTGGAAAAGAAGACTTGCCGCGCGCGTTACCGAAAAACCGTTTATAAAGGAAAATATTGCAGTAGTTTATGGTCTCGGAGAATCAACGGCAATGATTATTGAGCTAAAAAAAGGGAGGGTAGTGAACTCTATTTCATTATCAGACGCGAATTCTTTTATGGGCGGAGTTATTTATTCGGGAGAATTATTAATATTCCCTACCCTTCGAGGGCTCTATGCGTTTGGTTCGAATTGCAAAAAAAATGAGAAGATTGATAACTAAGTTCAATCTTCTCTCATATAAAAACCTTTAAAAACCTTTTTTCTTGAAAGTTAATGCGTTTTAGAGTATTCCTGCATTATTGCGTATATCTCGTCTTTTATTAATAACTTCTTTTTCTTAAGGGTTGATTCTTCAATTAATTCATCGTCGTTCGGATATGTTAATCCGCCTAACTCATTAAGACGTACTTCATAATCTTGGTGCTGCTGCACCAATTCCCGAAAATTTTGATTTTCTTTCAAAAGTTCATCGCGAACCGTATCTACAGTTGTCATATCCATGGCATTATTCTCCCTTTCATATTGAAGTTTTTAAGCCCGCAAAATCTTTCTGTGGACTGTAAAATTGATGTTATCTTACAAAGACTCGCCGAATCAAGTTTGCAACTCGAGGCTGATTTATTTTTTGTCAGATAAATCGAGGCGCATCACGAGCACATCCTCGACCGGCGAATGATAAAAATTTTTCCTTCTATATGCTTCTGTAAAGCCGTTTTTTTGATAAAAATCAAATGCCAAGCGGTTCGACTCCCTGACCTCGAGCCATACCTTTAGAGCCGTCTGTTTCTTTACTAAACACAAAAAAGCTTCCATCAAGCTCTGCCCGACTCCGATTTTCTGAAAATCTTTCTTTACGGCAATATTATAAATCTCGGCTTCGTTTGAATTGTTCAAATCCTCACCCGAATCTATATCGAAATCCTCTTGCATTATCAGACGCGCCACTATAAAACCGATTATTTTCTCTTCAAAAATTGCGATTAAAGCAATCGAATCTTTTCTTGGAAGCTCGCTTTGGTAATCTTCTATCATCCATACGGACAAATTGTTTTCAGATTCAATCCGTTTTACTTCTTCGATCGACGAAAAAGTCATAGGCGAAATCCGTATCGAACAATTTTTTTTAGGAGATACGCGCGTCTCTCGCATAAATCGGCAAAATCTCCGTAGAAGAATTTATCTGTTCGCTTCGCAGACCGATATATTTGGCCGGATTTTCGTTAAATTCGATTAAATTAAATTCCTTCAAATTAAAATCCGTTTTAGAAATTTTCTCGATTAAATCGCATGGCAATATTAGCGTTTTTTCCGCAAATTCTCGCAGATGCAAAGCAAACTCACTAATTCGTGTGATTTTCGGCGAGGTTTTTTCCAAAATATCGTTTCGTCCGTCAGTCTCAAAACTTTGCCAGCAAATATCCGTCTTTCCCGAAGAAAAACCGGTTATCACAGTCCCCTTGTCTTTTGTTTTTAAGACCATTGCTTCCAGCATCGAAACGCCCTTACATTCACATCCGAGAGCTTTCTGTAATCCCTTGGAAGTCGCGATGCCGACTCTCACCCCCGTAAAGCTTCCCGGGCCGGTACAGATTGAAATGCCTTTTATCTCGCTTTTATCCAAAAGATTTTTTGATAAAAGACTTGAAATATTTGTATGTAAATCTTCTGCTCTGGAAATCTTGTCTTCGCCCGCCCAAAAATCAATCTCGAAGCCTTTTCTCAAAAGCGAAAGACTTCCGCCCGCGTTGGCCGTCTCGATTGCTAAAATCACATCTCTTTTCATCCGTTTTTTCTGCGCCGAAAAAGCGTCGCACCGACTCTTTTAAATGAAGGCGTCGCACGTTTGAAAACGTCTCCGACTTGATAAAAAATCCTCGGTCGATTGTCGAAACTTCCTTCCATTTCGATTGTCGCCTGAATCGGATTCGGCGGTATAC
This sequence comes from Pyrinomonadaceae bacterium, assembly GCA_036403235.1. Lineage (GTDB taxonomy): Bacteria > Acidobacteriota > Blastocatellia > Pyrinomonadales > Pyrinomonadaceae > JBGTFE01. The sequence goes on from DASWRI010000042.1 coordinate 30,619, forward strand.
GCTTTCTTATCTGCTGGAATAATTGTTTTCTATCGCCGAAACAGGTATGGATGGGCTTTAACCTGACGTTGCTCCTCCATTCTTTTTCGACGCATTTAATCAGCCATCCGGGGATTTCTTCAGCCTCTCTTTCGATAGGCGTATCTTTTAACGAAAGCCCGAAATATTTTTCGGCCAGACCGATTGTACAGACAATCCATTTCCGGCGTTTTTTGCTCACCGTTTCCAGACATCTCTCCCAATCGAAATTCAAAGCACGATTTTCGACGGCGTAAAAAATATCTTTTAATTTTTCCTTGTAGGCACCGCCGTCCGTCAGCCAGTGTACGCATAAAACGCGCAGATGGTCTTCGGGCCGCAATAGACGGATTCGCGACGCCCCGATTTCAAACAGCTGCGAGTTTTCAAATAAATCTTCCCAGGCTACTGTGTCCAGATGTCTTAAGCCGTTGTGCAAATCCACGTTCAGCTTTTTTACATCGATATTTTTCGAAACGTTTTCCGCCTTTTGAAAAAGTGCCGGGTCGACGCACAAATCTATATCGGCAAATATTCTTTCGCTTTGAAGAGGATAAAATCTGGCGGCCGCCCAGCCTTTTATCAAAATCGGCTCGATTTCATTTTCCCTGAATATTTCAAATGCTCTCTTTATTTTTTCTTCCTGAATTTTCCAACGCAAAGCTAGCCAGGCGCCGTCCCTATTTTTCTGTTCGACCGAAGACATTAAATTTAAAACGTAAAAATAGAGAGAGAGCAGCAAAGACTTTTTCGCCTTCACTGCTCTCTCTAAGTTAGAAAAAACATTAAATTACGGAGCGCAAACGCCCGAAGGGTTACAGTTAACGGTTGAAGGACAACCCGTTTGAGCTGCACAGTCAGCCGGCGCGACGCATGCGCACGAAGCGGTTGCAAGCGCGCTCGAAGGCGCTGTCAGCGATGCCACGACCGGCAAGGCTATAACCGCTGCAAAACCGATTTTCTTGATTACTTCGCGTCGGTTTTGTCCCTTGAAATTGGTCTGCAAACCTTCGCTCAGAAGATTTTTGTCGTTGAGCTGCTCAACCGCGAGCCAAACCAAATCTTCATTTACGGGACTGCCAAAATCATTTTCAAAAGACTTGGTGATGTCCGCAATCGATTTATTGCCGTCACAAGACTTCCAGACAAAAGCTGCCGTCTTGTTCAAACAATGTGCCTTGTTTGTATCCAAATCATATATCAAAACTTCCTCCGGCATTTCCTGAACAACTAATCCTTGTTTTCGGGCCACCGGTACCTGCGAGCTATTCATTTTTTCTCCTCCGATTTATTAACAAATAATATCAAAAAAACCTTTTAGGTGCAATATTTATCTTACATTAGTTTCGTAAAACTTCAGTAATGTTTCAACAAAGTCTCTGGCTTCACCTCTTTTACTTTTGGCGATTATGGCATGATTTGCCATTTTATTCAAGACTTGCAAAGAAAATTGTGGATTATATCTTATCGGAATCGTATGCGCGAGAATCTCCATAATCCCCTGTCCCGCGCTGATTATCCGGGGCTTCCATTCGGCCCCCGCTTCATATTCGGTTATCAAAACCATTCCGACCGGTATCGGCTCCGCCCCGATTTTTCCGCCAATTGATTGAGCCTCGGTTTCAACCTGTTTGTATTTATCGACGAAGCCGCGTAAAGAAAGTGTCTTCGGAAACGGATAAACCAAACCTTCTTCATTCAATACAGCATATTCGTCCGAATAATACAAAGCGCCGCGTTTGATTAATTCCGCGACCAGAGTCGTTTTCCCCTGAAAACTTTTGCCCGGAATAACGATTGCCTTTCCGTTCCAGCCAACCACGCCGGCGTGCAGAAACACTCTTGAGTCGGCATATTCAGCGATTGTCAAACGCAGTTTGCTCGTTGAAAAATTGAAGAAATTTTCTTCCGATTCGCCGAATGTAATTTTTTCGCCGTCCTTATAAAGCTCGTAAAGACCGTCGCTTTTCACGTTCAGAAGAAAATCGTGTTCGGCTTCCAGTGAGTCGTCGATAACAAAGGAGGCCGGAACGATTTTCCGAAGGTGTTTCTCCATTTTTTTCAAAAAACTTTTGTTATTTGATTTTATACCGATTTTAACACCGTATGACTCGAACTTAAATTGGTATTCTTCTTTCAAATAATCAGAAACTTTCCTTTTACTCATCCGTGAAAACTGCAATATTCTGCTTAAACACATTATAAACTATCATTTTGAGATATTCAGGTCAATGTTTTTTTGCTGTAACTGTAAATTAATAGACAAATTAAATGCAAAGCTATTATTAAAAATACGAAATCCGTGTAAAATCCTCTCTTCTCAATCCAAAAAATTAAAAGAAGCAGAAAAAATATCGAAAAAATGCCGTACAGAGCGGTTACGAATTTATGAGAAAACCCCGCAATTATAAGCCTCTGATAGATATGTTCGCGATGCGCCTGCCAAATTTTTTCACGTTTTAGAAGCCTTTTAAACAGCGTAAAGAGGCTGTCGAAGACAAACAATAAAACCGCGGAGACGGCAATAACCGGCAGCAGAAACTCCTTTGCATTGCCTTCTTTGAGCGCCAACAGAGGGAGAACCGCAAACGTGTAGCCGAGAAAAGCGCTGCCGACGTCGCCCATAAAAATCTTTGCGGGCGACCAGTTGTGTATTAAAAACCCGAGGCTCGAAAACGCTAAAACTCCACCGTAGAAGCCCGTGTGCTCGCTTCCGAGCAGCATGCCCACGATGAGCCAGCCGATGCCGGCCGTCAGCGCCTGCGTCCCGGCGATGCCGTCTATTCCGTCCATAAAATTGTATGCGTTTATCATCCATACAATCCAGAAAAACGTTATTATGAGCCCGATTTGGCCGAGATAGAATGCTCCGTAAAAAGGAATATACACCGTCTCCCAAAAGCCTAAGCTCCAGACGACGAGAGCCGCCGCCAGACTGTGACATAAAAATCTCCAGACGACCGGGACGGAAAACAAATCGTCGAGCCAGCTTATCAAAACCAATATCAAAGCGCCCGCAAAATACGACCAGTAAAGATCGATTTGAAAAACAAGACAGTAGATTAAAAATATCGAGAGACAGACGACGTCGATTATCAGACCGCCGCCGCGCGGCGTCGGCTCCGTGTGCGAGCTTCTTTCATTCGGTATATCGAAAATATTTCGCTTCAAACTCCAACGACGAAATATCTCGACACCGACATAAGTCAGAAAAAAAGCCGCAATATAGGAAATAATTTTTGTCATCTTTGACTTTTATAACTTTCTACCTGTCTCTGAATTGCTTCGGCGACGGGCGTCTCTGCGCGAAACCTATATTTAAGAGCTATTTTCTCGCCCGAAAATACATCTTCGGAAAGCCATTTTTCAACTGTCTCGGATAATTTTATGATTCTTTTTAGGCGGAAAAGTTTCTCATTTGCGGCGAAAGCAATTTTTAGAAGTTTTTCCGGCACATAAATTCCGGGAATTTTTTTATCCAGATGCCTTTCAATTTCAGATACGATTGCCTTCATCGAAACGGGCCCGGCCGTAACATTAAAAACTTCCCTCTCCGACGATTTTTTATCTAAAACGCTCTGACAGGCTTTCGCGACGTCAGTTTTATATATCAGACTTTTATAATTTTCGCCCTTTCCGAGCCATACGAATCTTTTTTTGTCAATCGCTTTTATCAAACGCGATGTATTGCCCGGGTCGTCTTCGCCGATGACGGTCGCCAGCCGCAAAATCGTCAGGGGTAGCTTGTGCTCCTCGCAAATCTTTGTCGCTGCCAGCTCTGCTTCAAGCTTGCTTTGAGCGTACAAGCTTTCGGGTTCGCACCCGGAATCTTCATCGACCACGGCTCTGCCCTTCTGTTTTCCGGCTCGCCCGTAAACCGCCACCGAGCTGATTAAAATCATGTGCTTCGCCGACAGCTTTGCCGCCAGCAGCGCGACGTTTTTTGTTCCTTCGACATTAACTTTCCAAAAATCTTCTTTTGAAATTTCGCCGAACTGGTGCGCCAGTCCCGCCGCGTGAACGACGACGTCTATTTTTTTTAATTCTTCCGGCTTTTTCAAGCTTTCAAAATTAGTTATATCAGCGCGCAGCAAATACTCCGAATTATTCGAGTTTTTCGATTTAAGACTGTTGAGTCGAAAAACTTCGAATTTTTCCTTTTGAAATTCAGCAACAATTTCGCTTCCGACAAATCCTTCCGCACCCGTCACTAAAATTCTCATAAAATCAATCCGGAAATAAAAACGTTATCGGACGCAAAGCTATTTCAAAGCCTTTTTATAAAGCGAAACCGCCGTTTCCGACGAATATTTGGCAAGCGCCGCCGCGCGCGCCGATTTCTGCATTTCGGGAATTTTCTCTCTCTCCTGGTAAATTTTATAAAAAGTCTGCAAAAGCTTCTCCGGTTCGTTCGGCGGAACAATCCAGCCGGCGCAATCCTCTGTGACGACTATCGCCGCTTCCGAGCCTTCTTCGGCGAGCGCCAGAATCGGCTTGCCGACGGCTAAAATGTTATAAGTCCGGCTCGGCATCGAGACGCCCCACATTTTTTTGACGAGCGAGACAATCGCGACGTCGCACGCATTCAGAAAAATATTTTGTTCGCTTCGAGGTCTCGGCGCAAGCATCGTGACGTTGGTTAGATTTTTTTCTTCAACTTCGTTTTCGAGCCATTTTCTTTTGACGCCCGCGCCGAGAAATATAAAATGAAATCTTTCGTCCGATTTTAATTTTTCGGCGCACCAGGCGATGCTTTCCAAATCGTTCGGATGGCCCAAATTGCCCGCGTATAAAAAGACAAACTTTTCTTCTAAACCGAGTGCGTGCAGCAATTCGTTTTCCGAGCGCGGCGCCGGGCCGACCTGTTCGAGCTCCGCCCAGTTCGGGATATATTCAATCGGAATATCGAGCCCGTATGTTTTTTTCTCGACCAGCTTCCGCATATCGCGACCGACGACGATGATTTTGCTCGCGTATTTGTAAAGCCAACGGTTAAAAAAATCTATAGTTTTTACCAAAAAGGAATTTTCCTGCGTTTTGCCGACGGCGACTAAAATTTCCGGATAATTGTCGTGAATTAATAAAACATAGCTTCCGCCGCGCAGAAGCGATGCGAGAGCCGTTATAAACGGCAGGCTCGGCGGCGTCGTGACAACCATAATTTTGTCGCCTTTCCGAAAATTAAAGAGAGATTTCCAAAAAACCGAAAAACTCAATGAGAGCATATTGATTAAACGAAAAAGAATGACGTTTTTGTCGAGCGTCGTTCCAAAAGCGCGGAAAATCTCCACCCGTTCGTGGACTTCCCTTTTTGGCGCGCGGATGCCGCGTCCCGAGTAATTTGGCTGACCGCATAAAACTTTGACGTTAAAGTCTCCGGCCAAACCTTCGGCGGCTCGTGTCAGATAATAGCCGGTCGAAGTTTCCTCGGGATAATAAAGCTCCGTGACAATCCAGAGCGTCTGTTTTGAAATCTGTTTTTTCTCGTTCGCCGCTTCAGCTGTAGATTCAAAACTTTTATCCGCGGATTTGAAGAGTTGCTCACTGTTCACTTTTTTGGCGCTCGCTTATGAAATGTGTTTTTTGACGCTCGAATATCCGAGAATGATTTTGCTGACGATTTGCGAAACGTTCTGCGAAAGATATTCTTTCGGCGCGTTCCAGGTCGCCGGCTGTGCGAGCGCGAGCTCGGTCGCTCGCAAAATCGATTCGGTTTCCGCGCCGCTCAAAATATTGCTTCCGCATTCGATGGTTTCAGGCCGCTCGGTGACATCGCGCAAAGTTACGTTCGGAATATTAAAAATCGCGCATTCTTCCTGAACCGTTCCGCTGTCGGTTAAAACGGCCAGCGCATTTTTTTCGAGCTTTACAAAATCGAAAAACCCGAGCGGCTCGAGCAGTTTTATTTTATCGTTTGCGATTTCGACGCTGAATTTTTCCAGTTTTTCGGCTGTCCGCGGATGAACGCTGACCAGCATCTTTTTGTCGAACTTTTCGACAATTCGCGAAAAACCCCGAAAAATACTTTTCAGACGCTCTTCTAAATCGACATTTTCGGCGCGATGAAGCGTAACCAGAAAATATTCGAAAGGCATTACGCCGAATTTTTCCAGCGAATCGCTGCTTTCGATTTTCGGTTCGAAAGCGTCCAGCACTTCCTTGATAGGATTTCCAGTTACGTATATTCTTTCGCGCTCGATTCCTTCATTGACCAGATTTTCCTTGCTTCTTTCCGTATAGGGCAGCAGATACGTGCTCGAATGGTCGATGATTCGGCGGTTAACTTCTTCGGGAACGCGATTGTCGTAGCATCGATTTCCGGCCTCCATGTGGTACACCGGAATTCCCCTGCGCGCGGCGATTATCGCCGAAAGTGCGCTGTTCGTATCGCCTAGAATCAAAATCCGGTCGGGCTTGTACTGCTCCAGAACTTCGTCGGTTTTTGATAAAATCTGCCCGACCTGGTCGCCGAAGCTTTTCGCGACAATCCCGAAGTGTACATCGGGCGTGCGCACTTCCAAATCTTTTATAAAAATATCGCTAAGGCTCTCGTGATAATTTTGCCCGGTGTGAACAGTGACATGTTCGGCGTGCTGGTCGAGTATCTTCATCACCAGGCTCAACCTTATAATCTCCGGTCGCGTTCCGAAAACGGTCATTATTTTCATATATTTTTTCTAAAAAACTTTAATTTCCGGCAGTGATAAATCTTGAAATCTCCTCGCTCGCCGCGCCCAGAAGAACTTTTAGCTCCTCTACGGAGATATTATTATCCTTTGAAGAATACTCGCCTTCGAGCGCGGGCGTGAATTCTTCCAACTCACGCAGCTCGGGCAAAACCGGCATGATAACGTAATAGCCGTCGCGCTCGACGGTTCGGAAACATTCTTCTTCGGAAACCATTATCTCGTGAACTTTTTCGCCCGGCCTGATTCCCGTATAAACAATCTGCAAATCCTTTTCACCCATCAAAGATTTTGCCACATCTGTAATTTTCGCCGCCGGAACTTTGGGTATAAAGGTCTCGCCGCGCTTGCCTTTCGAAATCGCCGCAAAAACCGTATCCACCGCTCTGTCAAGACTTAAAAGAAATCTCGTCATTTCGGGTAAAGTTATCGTTATCGGTTTATTCTGTCGAATCTGCTCGACAAAAAGCGGAACGATCGAGCCGCGCGATGCAATCACATTTCCGTATCTGACGCACGTAAGGCTCGTCTTCGGGCAATCGCGATTGGCTTCAATCAAAACTCTCTCCTGGAGAGCTTTGGTCATGCCCATAACGTTAATCGGTTTGCAGGCTTTATCGGTCGAAATGCCGACGACATTTTCCACCGGCAGATTGTTTTCACGAATCGCTCTGGCGACGTTCTGCGCGCCGAAGATGTTTGTCAAAACCGCTTCGAAAGGAAAATACTCGCACGAAGGAACTTGTTTTAACGCCGCGGCATGAAAGACGACGTCCACTTCCCGCATCGCCGCCAGAAGCGCCGAGTAATCTCTGACATCGCCGATTCTGAAATTAAGCAAATCCTGCGAATTTTGATAAATCACGTCGTCCGTCGCCGCCTTTCGATGCAGATAGTCGAGCCGCATATAATGCTGTTTGGCCTCGTCGCGCGAAAAAACCGTTATCTGAGCAGGCTTGCCCATTTCTCCCGTCAAAATACGACGCACGAGCGTCTGCCCGAGCGAGCCCGTTCCGCCGGTGACAAGAATTCTTTTTCCGTCTAATTTACTCATTTTCTCCATTTATCATACGGCGTCGAATCGCGCGCCATAATATCTATCATCTCTTTCCAGCTTTGCGGCTTAAATCCGGTCGATTCCCGGAATTTTGTTGAATCAAGACTTCTGTCGATTTTAAACTCTTCTGACGGCTCGATTTCAATTTCTATCCGATATGCTTTTTTTATCAGTTCAAGCAAATCGAATTTGTTTATCGGCTCGCTCGATATGTGATATAAACCGTTCAAATTTTGATGTTTTATTATCAAATCCTCTAAAATTTCCGCCAGAACTATTGTCGGAAATCCTGAAAACACAGCTTTTTTAAAGCCTTTTATTTTCTTACCGGCATTGCTTAAAAACCATTCGACGAGACTATGACTGGTACTGATTTCTCTGCCGACAATCGATGTCCTGACGGTCAGACAATTTTTATCCGTAACTTCCCCGAGGTTTTTACTTTTGCCGTATAAATCAAACGCATCGGGTACATCCAGTTCATTATAATTCCCCTTTTCTCCGCTAAAAACACAGTCTGTGCTGATGCAAATCAGGCGGGCATCAAATTCCGCCGCCAACTCGGACAATCTATGCGGAAAAATCGAATTAATCGTTAAAGTTTTAATTATATTTTTGGCTGTCGGAAGCTGTTTGATTATGCCAATCGCATTGACAATCACGTTTGGCTTTATATCTTTAATTATTTCGCTGATTTTTTCGAAGTCTTCCGCTTCGATTTTTTCAAATATTCGCTCTTTTTCAAAAATCCCCAGCCGTTCATAGTCGGAAAAATCACCTCTAAGCGTCGCCCAAAGCTCAAACTTATCCTTCCAGACTTGAACCAATTTGTGCCCGAGCATTCCACTCCCGCCAAGAACTAAAATTTTCATATCAATAGTATTAAAGTAAATTCTAAAAGTCTGCGCTCAGACAATTAAAGTTTTAATTTATGCGCAAAACGCTTTATATTCAATACTTGCTTGCTAAACTTAAAGCGAAAGTCGAGCTATCACTTAAAATCTTTAAAGTACTTTCTTCGATTTCAGGATTTTGAAGCCAATCGTCAGCGAATTGCCTTGCCGTAATTGAGTAATTTGAATAAGTTGAGGCGTCCATGTTAATGCAATGGTTTATTGTTTTTATCCATTCTTCCTTATTTTCAAGAGACAAATCCCAGCCGATTTTATCATTCTCCAAATTCAACCATGGAGTTCTATCGCTTATAATTAGAGGACATCCTGCGGCCAGCGCTTCAAGAAATACATATCCGAAATTTTCTCCGAGTGTCGGCAGAATAAAAAAATGGTATTTAAATAACGTTTCAGCAACTTTCTCGTAGGAAATCCCTCCTTTTGACTCAACTTTGATATTTGACGGCAGTTTTTCAATTATCGTCTGACATTCCGCCCAGTAAGCTTCATCCTCCAGAGGACCATAAACATCTATGGTTAAATTGCCCTCTATTTCCGAAATAAACTCGAGAAGCCATTTGAAGTTTTTCTTTCGCATAAAACGCGAAAGAAAAATCATACGTGCTTCACCAATTTTTTTTTTCAATTTTAAGTCCTGCATGTAATTATCAAAAATTGTCCGCGGCGGCAAATCCGGTGCGATATAGATTTCCCCGGTTTTACCTTTTATTCTTTCAATTTCCGCTTTTTCGAGTTCATTGGAAGCCTTCCAAATAATGTCTTTGTAAAGCCTTGAGAGTTTTGAAAACCCGATAAAAAGTCTCTTTTTACCCGCTTTTAACTGCAAAGCGCCATCGGAAAGCTCGCCGCATGGAGCAAGCACAATATTTATTCTGGGAATCAGACGTAATTTACGCAGTTGTAATACAAAAATTGTCAGAGTCGCAAAATAACTGTTGACGTATATCGAATCCGGTTTAACCTGTAAAACAAGTTCGCGTAATTTCGAGATTTTAACGTTATCCTTTGACAAATAAAAGACTTTTGCGCCTCTTAACTCGTTCCATTCATTTATATCTACCGTCTCATATTGTCGTCTGTCCCGAGTTTTATCATGGTCTCTCGTCACAATCCGAAAATCGAACTTGTCCTTCAAGCGGTCAACCATATTGACGATTGCTCTCATTCCTCCACCGCTTTTATAGCCCGGAAGATAATAATCGCATAAAACAAGTATGATAGGTTTACGGTTTTGTTCCATTAAAAAATTAAATTAGCTTGCTTTATTTGCTTTAGAAACTTCTTTATACAAATTTTCATATAAACCGGCGATTTTTCGAGATTTGAATCTGTTTATATTGCGGATTCCCTTCTCGATTATTTCTTCTCTGTATTTTTCGTCGTTAACAATTTTCAAAATTCCTTCTCTAATATTTAAGAAGTCACTTGGATTCACCAGAAAGGCCGCGTCTCCCGAAACTTCTCTTAAAGGACTTATATTGCTGGTTACAACGGGCGTACGCATTGCCTGAGCTTCGATTATCGGCAGTCCGAATCCTTCAAACGTTGAACAAAAAGCTAGTATATCGGCTTTTTCGTATTCAATTTTTATTTCAGAATCATTTAAGTTAAACGCATTTTGATAATCAATCTGATTTTTTTTTAACTCTTCAATCAAATCAGCTTCAAGTTTTCCGATAATTTTAAGACGACAATTTAAGCCTTGCAAAGCTTTTATTAAATTTTTCAAATTTTTATTCGGTGAAGTTCCGATTTGCAAAATTGTCGGGCATTTCCGATTAAATGTTTTTTTGGCCTCTGAAAAGAATATCTCCTGAAGAGGATTTTCGATTACTCTGATTTTTTCTTCGCTGCAATTAGTGTAATTGATAATTTCTCTTTTTGTCGCCTCAGAAATCGCCGTTATATATTTCAGGCGTTTGACAGGCATATCAAGCAATAATTTTTTTAAAACGATTCGTCTTAAACCCTTTCGCGTGTTTAAAAATCCCAGGTCATGGACAGTCAGAACTGTCTTTTCCTTTGGTAAAACGAGCGCTATATAGTGAACGTGGCCGGTAATATGATAAATATCCGCGGTTTGCGCACGAAACATGAGTAAATTCTTAAAAACTCCGGTTAGCTGATTACCAAAAGCCAATTGTTGAAAAGAGCTCTCAAACTTTTCTTTTGAAAGAGCTTGCGCGATTTGACGAAAAACTTTCTCGATACTTACAAATTCCCAAAACTTTCTCTCTATAAAAAGAATTTTTGTTTTCATGAAGCTCTGTGTAAAGCCGAACTTTATAATTCCTGATTTTTTATTTCGCTCTGCAACATTTCGAGCGATATAGCTGTAGTCCCGATTTGCTGAACGACCAGACCGGCCGATAAATTGGCAAATTTTGCGGCATCCAAATAATCGGCTCCAGCAGCGACGGCAACGCCAAAACCTGCAATAACAGTATCGCCGGCCCCCGTCACATCGTAAACGTTTCTCGCCGATGCTTCCAGGTGAAAAGTTTCTCCGCCTTTCTGTAAAAGAGTCAAACCTTTCTCTCCCTTTGTTATCAAAAGAGCTTCCAAAGATAAATCTTCCAAAAGTTTTTTCCCGGCTTTATTGACTAAATCATTACCGTTTTCATCAAATCCGGTGGCTTCAGCCGCTTCTCTTCTGTTGGGCGTCAGAATTGTCGCACCTTTGTATTTTGAAAAATCCTTTCCTTTCGGGTCAACCAAAATTAATTTATTTTTTTCTTTCGCTGACTTTATCAGACGCGTCAGCAAATTTTGTGTTAGAAGTCCTTTTGCGTAATCGGAAATGATGACTATCGAGGCCGCTTCAAGAAAACCTTCCAGTTTTTCAAAAACAGTTTCGGCTTCGCTTTCGGTAATTGGATTTGTAGTTTCCTGGTCGAACCTGACAACATGTTGATTGTGCGCGACAAGGCGCGTTTTGATGGTTGTTCGACGCGTTTCCGAAGGAACTAAAAAATTTGCTGAGATATTAGATTTTTCCAGAATGCCCGCTAAAGCATCGGCTTCCGAATCTCTTCCGGTAATGCCGACTAAAATCGGTTCTGCGCCAAGTCCCGCGACGTTGGCCGCGACGTTGGCTGCGCCGCCGAGGACGACACTGGTTTTATTGATATTGACAATCGGAACGGGTGCTTCGGGCGAAATTCGGTTGACACTTCCCCACAAATATCGGTCGAGCATAACGTCTCCGACTATTAAAATTTTTAGATTTGAAAAATTTTCGGTAAATGTCTTTTTGCCGGTCAAAATTCACTTTAAAGCATCTGAAAAAATTCAGCTTTTGCTTTTTAACCTCTCGTCAATAATTTCACACCAGATATGACCGATTGTGATATGAGCCTCTTGTATTCTAGCAGTTCTCTCGGCAGGAATTAAAATACAGTTATCGCAAAGCGCCGCCAGCTTTTTTCCGCTCGCACCGGTTAAACCGATTACTTTGCAATCGTTTGCGCGCGCCCGCATAACGGCTGAGATAACATTCGGCGAATTTCCGCTGGTGCTGATGGCGATTAAAACGTCGCCCGGGCGGGCGTGAGCCTCGACCTGGCGGGCAAAAATTTTCTCGAAACCGTAATCATTGGCGAGCGCCGTTAAAGCTGAAGTGTCGGTCGTTAAAGCGATTGCCGGAAGCGCGACCCGTTCGGTTTCGTATCGCCCGACGAATTCGGCCGCGATATGCTGCGCGTCGGCGGCGCTTCCGCCGTTTCCGCAGATTAAAATTTTATTTCCGCTCGAAACAGCGTCAAAAAGCATTTCCGCGCAATCCGAAATTTGCTCAACCTGTGTCTCAGCAATTAGCTTAAATAATTCTACATGAGCATTTAAAGAGTTTTCTATTAGATTTCCCTTTAAATGTAAAATTTTCTTTGAAATGTCTCCGTACGAAGATTCATCTTTGATTTTTTCGACGATACGGCTCGAAGAAAATCCTTCTTTTAAAGGCATCGAAAAAACTTCGCCGCCGTTTCTTAAGACAAAATCCGCACCGATAATTTCATTTTCAGCCCAATCTCCGCCTTTAACTAGAACATCCGGATTGATTTCTTCAATCAGCCGGGCGGGCGTCGTTTCGTCGAATATTCTTACTTCGTCAACCGCTTTCAGGCTCTCTAAAATCGTTTTTCTGTCCGTCTCGTTTACAAACGGGCGATTTACGCCTTTGATAGTGCGAACCGATTTATCGCTGTTGATGCCGACGATTAATTTTGTCCCGAGAGCGCGGGCGCGTTCGAGCAAATCGATATGCCCGGGATGAATTATGTCGAAACAGCCGTTTGTAAAGACGATTTTTTCCATATCAAGTTATTTTAGATAGTTTTAATCAGGGTTTACAAAGCCGAATGTTTAGTTTGCGGGCGAATGCGAAAAGTTTGATTGTCCTCGTTGACGCCGACGACATGAAAATAAAGCTCGTTTTCAAGATTGTTAACGCACGGAAAATGAATCGTGCCCCACATAAAAAGCGTTCCGTGCCATAAATCTTTTTTAAATTTAATAATTTCGCAGGTATTGTCTTCGGCATCAATGTACCAGAGCGCTGCAACCTTTTCCTTTTGACTCGGCGCGTTTTCAGCGGTTGATGTAAAAAATAAATTTTCTCCCAGTTGTTTAGAATAAAAAATAGTTCCGCTGACTTCGCCCAGATTTTTTCTTTCCAGACTTTCACGATTTACCTTGTAAATATGATTGGCGCGAAATTCCGCGTCTGTTCCGTAGTAAAAATATTTTCTATCGAACAAGATACTGACGGCGCGCCACGTTTCATCGCCTTGGCCAACTATTTCCGTTGTTTTAAATCCATCAGACGAGCGCAAAATCTGACATTCTTTTTCTTTGTCGCCGGTTAGGCAAAAGACGGATTTTGTAAATTTGTCAAAATAAAGTCCGTGAATATGTCTTATCGAGCCCGGCGGGAAAGTATATACAACTTCGAGCGCTTCACTTCCCTTAGAATATTTATAAACTCGCATCAAGCCGCGCTCCTCGTTGGCAAGATACTCTCCGAAAAAAATGTTTCCGCTTTCATCAACCGCGTACGCCGAGCGCAAAACGCGACAGGGCCTGATGAGTCCTTTTAATTCTATATATTTTCCGTTGCGGATAATTCCAACCGTCTTGTCGAAAGTTACAAACAATTCGCCGTTTTCCGTCGGAATAACGTTTGTCACCATAAAGCGCAGAAGTCTCTGCGCCAAACGGAAACTGCTCGCAACCTGTTTCCAGAAAGGCGCTTCGATAACAGCGATTTCCTCAAAAGGCGGCTTTAGTGAGCTTGAATGGAAAAGTCGATTACGGCGGGAGAGATAAAAATTGTCAGTTTCGGCCCACTCGACGGTGTAGCCGCGCAATTCGGGAACATTTTCAACCGTCCAGTTCATAAAAATTTAATCGTTTTTCCGGCAGAAAAAAGAACCGATGACGAGAATATCCATTTTTGTGCGCAGAAAACACTCGATTGCTTCAAAAGGCTGGCAGACAATCGGCTCGTTCTCGTTAAAGCTCGTGTTCAAAATAACCGGGATTCCGGTTTTTGATTCGAATTTTTTTATCAAATCGTAATAAAGCGGATTTTCGTCGCGCGCGACCGTCTGAAGCCTTCCCGTGTCGTCAACGTGATTGACGGCGGAGAGCCGCTCGCGCCACTCGGGACGAATTTTATAAACGTGCAGCATAAACGGCGACGGATGGCCCTGCTCGAAAATTTCCGTCTGACGCTCCTGCAAAACCGAAGGCGCAAACGGGCGAAACCATTCTCGATGCTTGATGCGCGCATTTAAAATGTCCTTCATATTCGGAAAACCAGGATGCGCGATAATCGAGCGATTGCCGAGCGCGCGCGGCCCCCATTCCATTTTTCCCTGAAACCAGCCGATGACGTTTCCGTTTTTGACTTCCTCGGCGGTGACGTCTAAAAGCTGTTCGCGGTCGAGCTCCCGGTAGGAAATTTTGTATCGGTCGAGCTCCGATTTTATGACCGAATCGGAAAATTCGTTGCCAAGATACGAGTTTTTCATTACCCAGCGCTTGTCTTCCTTCAAAATCGAATTGCTGACGTAAAGCGCCGCGCCGATTGCCAGCCCGTCGTCGCCTGCCGCCGGTTGAATGCATGTTTCGCGAAAAGGCGTTTCAATCAGAGCTTTGCCGTTAGCGACGCTGTTGAGCGCGCAGCCGCCGGCCATCGAGATTTTTTCGGTCGGAACGAGCTTATGCAGAGAATTGAGCAGATACATATAATATTTCTCGAAAACTCTCTGCAAACCGAACGCGACGTCTTCATCGCGCTGTGTAATTTCCGCGTATTTTTCGCGCGGCTCGCCCAATTCCTTGATAAATTTGTCGGAATACAGGCGATGCACGACCATTTCGCCTTCGTCGTTTATTTCCATTCCCTGATTTGCGCCGAAAGGCAGAAAATATTCGGGACTGAGCTCAAAACCATTTTCGGTCGGCTTTAGCATTTTTTCAAAAAAATCATGATAAACGTCCGTACCGAGCGGCGCGAGCCCCATAACTTTGCCTTCGTCGCCGTATTTCGGATAACCGATAAACTGGCAGACCGCCGTGTAAAGCGTGCCGAGCGAATGCGGCACGAAAATCTTCTTTAACGGCCGGATTTCCGAGCCGACGCATTCGGTCAGCATGCACGAGACAAAATCGCCCGAGCCGTCAATTGTAATTCCGGCGCATTTTTCCCATTCGGAAACAAAATACGCGCTCGCCGTGTGTGCGAGGTGATGCTCGACGTTGTATGTTTTGAAATTTAATTGGCGCGCATCGATTTCGCATTCCGAAGCGATGAGAGATTTCAAATCGTCGAAAGTCTTGCTTTTCGTGCGCATCCGCGCGAGATTCAGAAGCTTTGTCGGATGACGAAGCGCAAATTCCAGTTTTTTATGCAGATTGGCCGAAGAATCGCGACCGACGGCGACGGCATCGATGTCGGAAAAATTCAGATTCGTGATTTCCAGACATTTTTGTATCGAAAGCTTCGGAAATCCGGCGTAATATTTGACCCGGTTGAGTCTTTCTTCGGCAAGCGCGACAACCGGCTCGCCGTCAATGATAATCGCGGCAGACGAACCCGCGTGAAATGTATTGATTCCTAAAATAACGCTCATTATTCAAATTTGAGGTTTCAGGTTTCAAATTTCAGGTTTCAGAAAAAACTTGAAACTTGAAACTCGAGACATGAAACTATTTTATTTCTGATTTTTAGATTCCAGATAAACGCTGTCGGCGACTTTTACCATCGGCGAAATTATTTTGCTGATTTTGCGCAGCGCTTCCGACGAATGAACGACGACTTTATACGGCAACGGTAGCAAATCGACGTCGGATTTTTGAATTCCGAGACCGAAATAGCAATCGGTCGTCATCTCTGTTTCGCCGAAACTTTCCTCAAAAAAACCTGTCAATTCCGAAGGCGTCCAATATCTGACTTCAAAGCCGACGCCTTCGGTAAAACCTCGCCGCCAGTGGTTGTAAAACGAGCGAATGCCGTATTTATTCGGCATCTGCACAAAAATTTTACCGTTTTTTTTTACCGTCCGACCGATTTCCCGGAGTGATGTTTTGGCATTTTCCTTGCTGAAATGCTGCAAAACGCTGTAGGAAAATCCGACGTCGAAAGCGTCGTCGGCAAACGGCAGAAAGCGCGCGTCGCCGACGACAAAATCCGCTTCCGCGTTGAGTTGTTTTGAAACTCTGCGCGCGGCCAGAACGGCGTCGAGACTCGGGTCGAGGCCGACCGGCTTATAATTTTTAAGCGCGGCGGCGATTGACCATCTTCCCCAATTGCAGCCGACGTCGAGCAGCCTTTCCCCGTTTCCCTCGGGCAGGCGAAAATTCGGAATCGGGTAACGCTTTAATTTATGTTGCACCGGAAAATAAAGATTGCCGGAGGTATAGGGAATTTCGCCCTGAACAAATTCGTCGACTTCGTTTATTCGTCCCGCGCCGTTTATCGATTTTTGTGTTTCCGATTTATAAGCCGCCACTTTTTCCAGCGTTCTCGTGATGTAATCGTGTGTTGTTTCGACATCATCGACGAGCATTACCGGGACGTCTTCGACAATCGGGTAAGAATGATTTTTCTCGCAAACCAGCTTATCGTCTTTGATTTCTAATTTTGCTTTATCGCGCGGACAGACGAGGTGGCTTTTCAACCATTCATTCATAACAATTCCCTACAAACAGAAGATTTAGTGTATTTTAATGCGTCTTTTTTTACAAATTGAATATTTAATACAAATCCTTCCGTTTTTTCTGAAAGAAAAGCAAAACGCCGTCAAAGCCGTGCTGACTGAATCGAACCTGACAGTTATGACAATCATTCTGCTGCAAAATCAACATCAGTTGATTCAGATTGTATAAATAAATCGGAATCAGAGGCTCGTTTCTTTTTCTTAAAACCACGTTTCGCAATTTGTAAAAAACGGGTAAGTCACGGTAAACGGAGAATCTTAATTTTTGCGCGCGCGTCGAAACGCTGTCCGCATACGTAACGTGCAGTACGCCGATGCCGTCTTCGGAAAGCATCTCGACCATCCTTTGGAAAATTCCGACGCCGATTTTTGGCTTGATGTGCTGGAAAACGACAATCGAATGAATAAAATCAAATGCGCCCGTAACTTTCGAGATTGTATCGTCGCCTTTGACGAAAGAGACGTTTTTAACGCCGAAACGCTCGGCGTTTTTCTGCGCGACGTGAAGCATACTCGTCGAAATGTCGACGCCCACGGTCTCTTGGCTTCTTTTGGCAATCGGCAAAGTCATCCGGGCGACGCCGCAGCCGAAATCGAGAGCCCGTTTCGGCTGAAAATCCGCGAGGAAATGTTCTTCGATTTCTCGCCAGATTGTTTTTATATAATCTTCGCCGCGTTCAAAAAAGAGCTTTATTTTTTCTTCGTCGAGGTCTTCAGACCTCATTTCCGAAATCGTATTGACGGCAAAATACGGGTCGTTTTCGCCGAAATATTCCCAGATGCTGTCACTCATTGAGTTTGTCGCCCTCTACTTTTTACAATTAAATTTACGATGAACAAACTTATCGCCAATATAAACAGCGTTCTTATTACCGAAGGGAAAATCGTCGCAAAAAAAGCCTCGTAGGAAACAACCGTCAAAAGCGGAAAATACGCCACTTTTTTCCATAAAGCCGGATGCGGCGTGTCAATCAGCAGCGCGTAAATCAGACGCAGATAAATTCCCAGCACGAGCATGCCGAGCGGCACGCCGAACGGCCCGAAATTTCTCAGAAGGTCGCCGAACGGCGAAATCGCAAACGAGTTTTCGCCGTAATTAAAATATAAATCGCTGTAGGCGCGCGCGTCCGAGGTCGGCGGCTTATCCGACCATACAAAACGCGGGATAAACGAAGTCAAAGCATCGTTTACGATATTATTTTCCAGCCCGTAGCTTGCTTCATAAGGCGCGAGCTTTTCGTAATTTGCCACGACGACGCCGAGCGAGCTCAAATTTTCAACGCGGTCGGCCAAGCTCTGCGCATTGTTTTGAATGATAATTACAGGGTCTTCGTTCGACAGATAATCGAGCGTCGCGCCGATTTGCCCGATATAATCGCCCGCGTTCATACGCGCTTCCGAGCCTTTTATATTGCGGAAAGTCGTTCCGTAAATGACGCCGATACAAACCGCGATTGCCAGCAAAAACCCGAATATAAGCGAGTATTGCCATCTCAGGCGACGGCCTGAGTATTGAAAGGCCATCGCAATCGGGTACATACTTATCAACAAACTGCTGCGACTGCCGAGAAGCGCCATCCTGAGCGGGAGAAACAAAATCAGAATCGTTAAAACGATGTAATAAATTCCGGTTTTTTTCTTTGCGCCGAAGATTGCAAACCAGAGCAGAATATTTCCTTCGGACAAAAGAATAATGAGAAAATACAAAAGTCCGTCAAACATGCTGATTTCGGTGACGCGCTGAAATCCCATAATTCCCTGAACAAAACCGAGAATATTGATTCCGATTCCGGCGGCCAGAAGCACGATTCCCGCAATCCAAACCTGCGAGGGGTCCCATTGCCATTTTGGAAGTCGCGGCTCGAGCTTACCGGCCAGATATTTCCCAATCGGCAAAGCAAAACCGACGGTCAGGCCTAAAAATCCGGCGGCGATATAAACGAGCGTCAGCGGTAAATTGTATTCCGGGTCTTCGATAAAAGACATAAAATACGGCTTTACCCAATCGAACGAGATGATTACCCCGCCGAACACGAACGCCGGAAAAACATATGTCCAGGCTGCAAAAACGAGCGGGTGAAACGGGTCGAATTGCTTTTTATAAAATAAATATGCGCTCGGCGCGAGAACGACGATGCCCGCTAAAAACGCCCACGGAAGCAAATAAAAGCTTTTTAGAGATTCGCCCAGACCGTTTTCATACCAAACAAAACTCAAGCCCAAAATTACGACCAATCCCCAGAGCACCAGAATCGGAACCAGAATATTCCCGCGTTTTTCCGGTCTTAAATTTATTTTATTTAGATTTGCAGCCATTTTTACTTCAAACGAGCAACGATAATTCTACTTTCGGCTCCCTTTTCGCCTTTCAAAAAAGGATTCAGCAATTTTGCGGCGATTGCGGTGATTTTAACTTTTAAATTCGTCCCTTCGGCCTGAACCTGCGGGTTAAATATTTCCCGGATTATCTCAAAACCGGCTTCTTCGAGAAGCATATCGAGCTTCCACTTGAAAATCGGCGTAATGTGCGCCGGACGCACCGTCTCGTATTCACCGAATGAATTTAAACGCCCCGTGTATAAAAAAATCAAGCGCGACAAAATCGCTTCGACATTCGGCGTCGTCACAAAGAAAAATCCGCCCGGCTTTAACAATTTTGCACATTCCCTTGCAAATCTGAAAGGATTTTCCAGGTGTTCGATTATCTCGATGGCAACGACGGCGTCAAATTCATTATCGCTATTCAGGATTTTTTCGGCAAATTCGCTGTCGAGGTTTTGTATCTGTAAATCGATTTCTTCTACTTTCCAGTTGTCGCGACTTGCGTCAACGGCCAGAACTTCGTGCCCGAGCTCTTTTAATTTAACGGAAAAAGCGCCTTCGCCCGCCGCCAAATCGACGACCCGGCCGGGCGCTGGAAGATATTTCCGAATTAATTCAAAAACAATCTCATGCGTGCCGATTCCGGCCATCGAAGCCGGTGCGTTTACAGATTTTTCGTTTGCTGCATTTTCCATCAAATTTCTTTTTCCAAACCGCAAACCGCAATCACGCCGTCGCTCAACTGCGGCGAAAATTTCACGCAGACGTCGTTAAAAAAATTATAAAACCAGCGATTAAACGGCCTATGTTCCGTCCCGATATCATAAAAATAAAAATCTTTGACGGCGAGATTTTCTCGTTTAAGAATCAGGCTCAAAGTTTTATACGAATAATACGCGACGTGGTCGGGATGAACCGGCTCGTTCGCGCCGCCTTTCCCGCGCAGGCCGTAAATCAAAAATCTCAGGGCCGAATAAGCGTTTACGGTCGTCACGACAAGGCTCGTTTCCGCGTTCATAAAACGCTGTATGCCCCGTAGAAAAAGTCCCGGATTTGCCAGATGCTCAATCATTTCTCCGGCGACGATGACGTCGAAAGTCTCTGAAAGCGCGACTTCTTCGAGCTTTTCCAAATCGGCGCGATAAAGATTTTTGCCGCCCGCCGCGCTTAAAATATCAAGGCCTTCCTGGTCAAAATCAAATCCGTATAACTCGTTGCAGTTTTTTTCCAAATCAAAATGCAGAAGCATCTCGTTTTCAATCGATTCTTTCGTATATGGAAAATTCGTGCAGCCGAGATGCAGAACCTTTTTTCCGGCGCAAATCTTTTTTATAAATTCGACGCGCTGAACCAGCGCAAATTTTTCCTGCATTTAACGATTAAGAATTCCCCTGATTAAAATTTTCTCATCTGCGTCGATAAAATCCAAAAGCCATAAAGCCGTGCAGTACACCAATCCGCCGCCCGCTGCCGAAATAACGAACGTCAGCCAGCTTACGGGCAGATTGTTTATGACAAGCGTTTCGACAACGGCGACAAAAGCGGCGGCAACGGCTAAAATGCTCGTAATTCTTAACCAAAAGCTGATTTGAATTTTATTAAAAAACCATTTTTCGACATAAAAAATCGAGAAAAAAATCGTCGCAAATCCGGCGAGCCGCGCCGCAGCGATTCCCGTATTTCCGAAATTCTCGGTCAAAACAATCATCAAAACGACGCTGACGACCAGACAAATCGCGAAAACCGCAAAATTATAATTCGGAAAGCCGAGTCCTTCGGTCATCTGCCATGAAACCGTTAAAATCGCCGCCAATCCGAATGTTATCGCGTGCAGAACCAACAGTTTAGATGAATTTTGCGCAAAATCTCTGCCCATCCAGAGTTGCAGAAAAAACTTATTTTCGACAATCAGCGTCGTCGCCATAAAAACGACCAGCAGGCCGACGATTTTCGTCGCCTTGGTATAAAGCCTGAGAAGCTTTTCCTTATCGTTTTTCAATTCGCTGGCTAAAGGGAAAATCACGAGCATCAGGCTCGAAATAAAACCGTGAACATACATTCCGAGCGACATCGGAACGACATAATACGTCAAGCTTTCCGTGCCGAGATGCCTTGTAATCCATCCTCTTTCAAAAAGCAAAAGCAGATTTGCCATAATCTGGTAGCCGATTATGCCGAAGCTATAATGCAAAACCAGTTTGAGCGATTCGCGCTTGATGCGAAAGCTTATTCCGAACTCGGGCAAAAGTTTTTTTGCGATAATCGCGTAAACCGAGCAGAACGAGCAAATTACCAGCAAATTCCAGACAAGCAAAGTGAGCAAACCGTAGCCTTGATACGCAAAAATCAAATTTCCGAGCAGGAGCGAGAAGCTGCTTGCGTTGAAAATCTTCGAATAAACGTCAAAACGCTGAAGTCCTTGCAGAACGGCGCTGAAAACCTGCGTCAGCATCGTCACAAAAATAATCGCGGACGCAAGATACATGGCCATTACGGTTTTGTCCTGCGCGGACGCCTCAATTTTGAAAACGTCTCGCACCAGCCAGTTTGCCAGCAGGCAAATCAGCAAAACGCCGCAAACGCCGACGGTAATGTTTATAAAAAACGTCGCTGAGACGATATCTCGAATTTTTTCCGGTTCGCCGTTTGCACGATATTCGGCGACGTATTTCGTTATCGCGCGACCGATGCTGAAAGTAAACGAATAACCGATAAAACCAATGACCAGCGCGTAAATTCCGTAATCGTCGTTGCCTAATGCGCGGACGATAATCGGCGTCGCCACGAAGCTCAAGCAAAGCGGAAAAATCCATGTCAGAAAACCGTAAAAAATGTTTCTGATGATGCTTTTGCTCGTTTGAGCAGTTTTATTTTCAGCTATTTTCTGCAAAGCGCTTCCTTATAACTTGCAATCGCAATTCGCGCGACTTCCCTTTCGTCAAAATGCTTCAAAACGTGTTCGCGCCCGTTTTTCGAGAGTTTTTCTCTTAAATTTTTATCGTTTTTCAAAGTTTCGAGCGCTCGGGCCAGGGCGTCGCTGTCGCCCGCTTCGATTAAAATTCCCGTCTCCAGATTTTTCACCGCTTCGGGAATCGCATTGACGTTTGTCGAAACGCTCGGAATTCCGAGCGCCATCGCTTCGAGCAGCGAAATCGGCAAACCTTCGACAAAGCTCGCCAGAACAAAGGCGTCGGCGAGACGAAATATTTTAAATAAATCCGAGCGGTCTTTGCCTATTTGGTCGGATGTAATCAGCCGAAATTGTTCGCCAAGATTGAAATCTTCCGCTTTTTGCAAATCTTCGGCGCTCGGCTTTGAATTTGAAATCCATACAAAGGCAATGTCTTCAATCGTTTGTGAAACCTTTTTGGCCGCTTCGAGAAATGTCCAGCGTCCTTTTCGGTCGATAAACTGCCCGACGCAAAGCACCAGAAATTTATCTTTCGGAATATTAAATTTTTCCTTTAATGCTTCCCGGTCGTAAGTTTCGGCGAGCGCCGCGTCGATTTCCGGCGGATTTATGCTCGTGTAGGTTACTTTGATTTTTTCCCAGAAATCGTTCGGGAAAAATTGCCTGAAATAATTTTTCGAATCTTCGTTTGACGAGAAAAAGTTAAAATTTTTGAATCCGGAAATCGCTTTCAGTTTAATTTTCCAAAGCAAACGTCGCCAAGACGGGACGGGCGGGAGCGAATTATGAGCCGTGATAAAAACTTTCGTCCTGGCCGACAAGCGCATCAGCGGAAAAAGCGCCTGCCACGGAGCATATTCGATGTGAACAATCGAATTTTTCAAATCCTGTTTTTTCAAATAGCGAATCATTACGCTTTCCGAACGAAATTTATTGAAATGCCTTTCCAGCTTGCGTTTAAAGGTCATCGCGGGTTTTGAATCGGTATGCGACCGGATAAATTCATACGGAACGTCTAAAGCCTCGATAAATTTCAGAAGCTGCGCGTCGGATTTTTCCGGCAAAACGACTTTTACGTCAAATTCCTTTTTCACTTCCTTGATGAGCGCAAAATAATAAATCTGAGCGCCGCCCCATTCTATGTAATCCCACGCGTAAATCACTTGCGGCTTGGCGTTTTCAACAATTTTGTGTGATACAGAGTTCAAGTATTTTCTAAAAGGTCGGCACGACGACTGTTAAAGTTTTTATTTAACAAAATATTAACAAATTACATTAACTAATCCTTCACGACGGCATGCGCAAACATCTCCGCAATCGATTTTTCCTTTTGTTTTTGCGCCCAATCGCCCTCCGGATTCATTTTCAAAAAAACGCGCGCATATAAAGCGAAAAACGCCGTCAATCCGTGAAGCCGGGTCGGCGCTGCCGCCAAACACGCGTAAAAACGTCTTCGCTGGTTTTGAATCGCTTTCAAATTTACAAAAAGCGCGTTGTATTTTTCCTTCAGAGACATTTTCGCAATTTTTGACGGAATCGTGTTCGGCTGGCAGAAAACGCGCGCGCGCGGCTCAATTAAAAGCCGCCATCCGTTTTTTTTCATCCGCGGCGTATATTCGGCGTCCCCGAAATTCGGAAAACGTTTCGAATCCATCAGACCGCATTCTTGAATGGCCTCGGCCGGAACCAAAAGACAATTCCCGACAATTATCCCGACTTCCCAGGGCTTTTTCGGAATCGTCCAGATTGTCTGATGCACCCAGTGTCGCCAGCCGCCCGAAAACGTCTCCCAACGCGGCGAAACCTGAAAAAGTTTGTGCGGCGTGTCCCACAAAAGCAGAAGCGAGCCGACAATCGAACGCGGATATTTTTCCGCCGTTTCGACCATAAATCTGAGAAATTGCGAGTCAAAAATCTGGTCATCGTTCATCATCAAGACATACTCCGGATTATGTCTGAGCGCAGCGCGGACGCCCGCGTTCGTGCCTTCGGTAAACCATAAGTTGCCGTCGCCTTTGACGATTTCGACGCCGGGAAATTCATTTTCGACCGCTTCGCTCGTTCCGTCCGTCGAGCCGTCGTCAACCATCACGACGTGTACATCTAAATTTTCTGAATCGATACGCGCCAAGCTTCTGAGACACAAGAGCGTCAATTCGCGGCGGTTATGCACCGGAAAAACGACTTCGACTCTAATTAAATTACTTTTGCTCATCACCGTTTCGCGCATCATTAAAACCCTTGACGGCTAAAAGAATGACGTTTTACCGAAATTTCGCCTTCACGAGTTAAAAACGATTCGGAATAGCGGCGGAAAAACCTGCCAATTTATTCCGAATCATTTTTTTAAGAGCTGAAAACATTTCCCTGCTAAAACGGCCGGTTTTCATTTTCCGCTGGTTTGAAAAGTTTCTCTTGCCGTACCGCCCCACAACTCTTTTAATTTTGCCGTACTTGCCTTGTCATCTTCGCCGCGCCCGATAGCGACATATTTGATATGCGGTTTGCCTTCGAGTTTTTCCTGCAAAGCCCGCCAGAAATCGACAACCAAAATTTCGGAGCGCTCGTTTTTAAAGTCTTCCGCCGTCAATCCGTTAAAAATCGGGTCGGGAGTTGTAATCAAAACCGCTTCGGCTTGCTCAAGACATTCTTTGATTGAATCGAGCACGACGATTTGCCCGTGCAGCTCGTTCAAAGCCATCTCGCCCGCGAGCGGGTCGAAACCGACGACCCGCGAGCCTGATTTCGATAAAGCCTGAGCTATGTAAAGCCCCTGCGATTCTTCGGTGACGTGCGAAAACGGTTTGTATGCCAACCCCAAAACGGCGACGGTCGCGCCTTCGCGAATCAACGGGCGAAGCCTTTCAACGACTTTCGCAGCAATCGAGCGGTTCATCGAATCGGTCGTCTCGGCAAGTTTTGCTTCGACGCCCAACTCTTTGGCGATAAACGTTAAAGCGACGTTATCGCGCGGGAAACAGGGCCCGCCGTAACCGATTGAGCCGGTCAGATATTTTCGTCCGATGCGCGTGTCGAGTCCGAGTGCGTTGCTGACGACATCGACATCGCCGCCGGGAAGTTTTTCGCAGATTTCCGCCAGCATATTAGCAAACGTGATTTTGGTCGTGACAAATGTATTGACCGAAATTTTTGTCAGTTCTGCATTTTCGAGACTCATGCGTGCCGACGGCGCGCCGTTTGTCATGACGCGCGAATAAATTTCTTCCAGCTGGCTGCCGCATTTATCGTCCAATTCGCCAATCAGCGTAAAATCGGGATTGAGAAAATCGCGGATGATGCTTCCGAGCGCGATAAATTCGGGGCTGTAGCAAAGTCCGAAATCTTTTCCAGCCTTTTTGCCCGAAGCTTTTTCGAGAATCGGGAGGAGCGCCTGCCTGGTCGAGCCCGGCAAAACCGTGCTCGTCAAAACGACGTTATGATAAGTTTTCTTTTTCGCCAGCGCTTTTCCGATTTCCTGGAAGGCCCAGGCCGCGTATTGCAGCGAAAACGCGCCGCGCTCGTCGCTCGGCGTCGGCACGATGACAAATGAAATATCCGAATTCAAAATGGCTTCTTCGTGGCTTGCGGTCGCGCGAATGCGTTCCTTGTTCGCGCCGATTACTTCATCCAGATTCGTTTCCTGAACAGGAGCTTTCCCCTGATTGACCAAATCAATCGAGTTGCGATTAACGTCAACGCCGATAACTTCCAAACCGCGACTGGCAAATGCCGCCGCCATGCTTGCGCCCAATTTCCCGAGACCGATGACTGAAACTTTTTCTATCATTTCAATATGAAATTCTCCCTCTTATATTGCTTCGGCGGTCGTGCATAAATGCCAGCCGAACGTTCTTTCAAATTTCCGGAAAACACTTTCCGGCAGCATTCTCCAATACCATTCCTTTTCATATTCGTATTTGACGTACTTCGGAATTTGGTAGGGGAAAATATGCTCGACAAATTTATCTTTAACCACGAAGCCGTCGCCGATTAAATCTTCAATCGTTTTTTTCGAATAAGAATATGTGACCGGACAGCCGGTTTGCGCCTCGGAATGTTTGGCGATGATGTCGTCAAGCTTCCAAAACTGCCCTTTTTCCTGCAAAAGCATCCATAAAACTTTCCACGAATACCGGTAATAAACCATCAATTTCAAAGTGCTTCCCGGTTTGACGAAATTTTCGCGGATTTGTTTGATGATTTCTTCGGGATGCGGCGAATGATGAATCACGCCGAACGAATAAATTAAATCGTACTTTTGCGGCGGAATATATTCGGAAAGTCTTTCGGCGTTGGCTTCGTAAAAATTTATTTTGTCAGACAAACCGAAAACTTCGGCGCGTTTTTTCGCCAGTTTTAAGGATTCGCACGAAAGGTCAACCGCCGTTACTTCAGCGCCGGCGCGGGCAAAATTCATCGTGTCGGTGCCGATTCCGCAGCCGATTTCCAGAACTTTTTTGCCTTTCCAGCGCGGAAATTCGGCAAACGCCGGAATATGCGCTTCGACAAAATACTTGCGCGCTTCGACCTGTTCAAAATATTCTTTTGTTCCGATTGCCGCCGTCGAATGACGAACGTTGCACGGGCGGCGATTCCAATAATCCTGAACTTCGCTTATCGGAACATCAATAAAGTTTTCCATTTTTTTAACTCAAGACTTTCTACTTCCCGATTCCGGCTGCCGAAGAATCCTTTTGATTAAAGCTGGCCTTAACCTGTTCTTCAATCCATGTGTAAGTTGTTTTCAAGCCGTCTTCGAGTGAAATTTCGGGCTCCCATCCGAGAGTTTCGCGGAGTTTCTCGTTGTCGGAATTTCTGCCGCGGACGCCCTGCGGGCCGTCGATGTGTTTTTTGGTGATGCTTACGCCGGCGATTTCCGCGACCATATCGGCCAGCTCGTTGATTGTCACCATTCGGTCTTGGCCGAGATTGAGCGGCTCGTGAAAATCCGAGCGCATCAAGCGATAAAGGCCTTCGACGCAGTCGTTTATGTAGCAAAACGAGCGTGTCTGCTCGCCGTCGCCCCAGATTTCAATTTCCGTGTTGCCGGTCAGTTTTGCCAGAGCGATTTTGCGGCACATCGCCGCCGGGGCTTTTTCGCGGCCGCCTTCCCATGTTCCCTTTTCGCCGAAAATGTTGTGAAAGCGAACCGTTCGGGTTTCGATTCCGAAATCGTTGCGATAATGCATGCAGAGAATTTCGCTGACGAGCTTTTCCCAGCCGTATGCGTCCTGCGGCATCGCCGGATATGCGTCTTCCTCTTTCAAAGGCGTCACGTTTGCTTCTTCCTGCAAATATTCGGGGTAAATGCAGGCCGAAGAAGTGTAAAGATAGCGCTTGACGTTATTGACGCGCGCCGCTTCGAGCGTGTGCAGATTTATCAGCGAATTGTTATACAAAATCTGCGCGTGGTGATTCGAGATAAATCCCATCCCGCCCATATCCGCCGCCAGCGCGTAAACTTCGTCGATACCGCGCGTCGCCTGCAGACAGCTGTCCCAACGCCGCAAATCTAAAATTTCAAATTCGTCCGCGCCGGTTTCGGAAAATTCCGGATATTTTAAATCGACTCCGCGAACCCAGTAACCCTTTTCCTTTAAGTATGTAACCAGATGGCTTCCGATAAAACCACCGGCGCCCGTCACCAAAACCCTCGTTTGTTTTTCCATAAATTTCTAAATTTCAGCTTTCAAGTTTCAAGTTTCAGGCATGTTGAATTTTAACCTGAAACTTGAAACTAAAAGCTTGAAACCGTTTTTTATTTATTCGTCGTCGTTTCGATAGTAAGAACGATGATAATAACTTTGATAGTAATAATAATTGTCCTGCGAACGCAGATTGACGTTGTTTAAAACGACGCCCAGAATTTTCGCGCCGATGTCCTGTAAAAGCTGGCGCGAACGCTTGACGACCTGACGCGAGCTTCTGCCCGAATGGACGACCAGAATAACGCCGTCGACCATCGACGCAATCAAAACTCCGTCGGTAAACGACGCAATCGGCGGCGAATCGACGACGACGTGCGTAAAATTGTCCTGCATCGTCTTGAGCAGATTGGTCATTTGTTCCGAACCGATAAGCTCGGCCGGATTCGGCGGAACCGGCCCGGACGGAAGCAGATACAGTTTTGCTTCTTCGTCATACTGAACCACGTCCAGCACTTCCTTTTCGTTCAAATTGCTGGAAAGCAGCGTGCTCAGACCTTCGGCATTGCTGATTTCGAAAATCGAATGAAGCCGCGGGCGACGCATATCCGCGTCGATAATCAAAACTTTCGCTCCGGTCTGTGCGAGACTGATGGCCGTATTGACGGCGGTCGTCGTTTTTCCTTCCGACGGCAGACTCGACGTCACTAAAAGCGATTTCGGCGCGTGTCCGGCGGTCGAAAGCAGAATCGAAGTTCGAAGCTGTCGATACGCTTCGGCGAGCGACGAACGCGAATCCGAAGAAATCAAAAGAGCGGATTTTGGTTTCGAATCCTCTTCTTCGCTGGCATTTCCGCCGCCAACCAGCAGCAGACGACGTTTGGGCATCGAATCGATAGTCGGAATCGCCGCCAGCGCCGGAAGCTGTAAAAGACTTTCGACTTCTTCGGTCGAGCGAACCGTGTCGTCCAGATATTCAAGAAAAAGCGCGAGACCGGCGCCGAAAAGCGTCGAAAGGAAAAGCGCGGCCAGAACCGTCGTCAGGCGACGCGGGCTGACGGCCGTGTCGGGCGGAATGGCGATTTCCGTTACGCTTATATTATTGTCAGAGCCTTTCGCGGTAATGTCGTTGCCGCTCTGCTGCTCGATTAGATTTTTCAAAAAGCCTTTGTTGGTTTCGATATTCTGTTCGAGCAATCTGATGTTAATGGCCGCCTGACTTTGTCCCTGCGCCTGATTATACTGGTCATTAAACGAAGCGCGGATTTTGTCTTCCTGCTGTTTGGCCTGAACGTATTTCGTCCGCAGATTGTCGAGAATGACCTGGGCGGAACGGTTGCGATATCTTTCGAGTTCCTGCTGGCTTTTATCTCTCTGTTGTTGTATCGCCAACTTGAAAGTGGCGATTTTGGCGTCGAGCTCGGTGATTTCCTGCGCTTCCGGCCTGAATTCTTTTAAAAGCCTCTCTCTTTCGGCTTCGATTCCGGCGATTGTTTTGTTGGTATCGATTTCAAAATTTCGAATCTGATTTTCCTGCTCGGTAATGTACCGTGCAAGTAATTCCTCGGCTCTCGATTTAACGTTTTCGGGCGATTCTTTTACCGCGTTATATTCAGCTTCAGCGTTTTTTCGCTGGTTTTCAGCGTCGAGAAGCTGTTTGTTCAAAGCGGCTAAAGAGTTGATGACAAGCGTCTGGTTTGCATCGATATTGATAATTCCCGAGCGTTGTTTCAAATCGACCAGTTTTTGCTCGTCGGTTTTAACCTGCGCTTGCAGGTTGGCGACTCGTTCTTCAAGGAAATCGTTGGTCTTTTTGCTCGTTCCGGTGCGTTTTTCCTGATTTACTTTGGTAAAAGTTCCGGCGATGCCGTTGACGACGTTGGCCGCCAGCTCAGGATTTGTATGACGAAATGTGATTTCAATCAAACGCGTATCCTTGACGGTCGCGCGCGATTCTCTGACCGGCTCGATTCCAAGATTCTTTTTTATCAAATCGACATAAGGCGCAAGTCGCACGGCTTCGGCGATTTCCTCGGTCGAAGCGAGATTCGAGTTTTGCGAGGGCGCAACTTCGCCGACGCCTTTTTCTTTCTTTTTCTCATCGCTCGCCAGCCCGATGGCTTTCAGCATCGAACGCCACGGCGACACGGATTCCTCGGCTCGCGCCTGCTGAATTTCCTTATTGCTGTCTAAACTCAATTCCTTGACGACGCGGCGCAAAAGGCTGTCGCTGAAAAGAAGCTGAAGCTGCGTGTTGAAATAAGCCGGGTCGGATTGGACGACCGGCGCGCGGCTGTCTTTCGTTACCAAATCGGGATTTGTTTGTTCCAAATCGACCTGTACGACCGCTTTCGCCATATAAATATTCGGCTTGTGCGCCATATAAATCGCGGTCAGAGTCGTCAATAAAACGGCGATGCCGATAACCAGCCACAATCTTTTGCGAATTGCGCGCCAGTAATCTATAAGCTGGAAGCCTTCCGATTGCGTAAAGTCGCGATATGCGCCGTAGCCTCCGTTGGTTGCGGGAACCTGCGGCTCGAACGGGCGCTCGATTTCTACCTTTTCGGCAACCTGTCGATGAATTATTTCACGCGTGTCTTTCATTTTTCCTCAAATTGAATAATGGTCTAGGGAATCTGAACCTTGTATAAAAGGCTGGGAATGCCGTTTGTAAACGATTTTCCGATATTTCTTAAAATGCTCTTTGTCGTGTCCTCGGAAATCGCTACGATATCGTTCGGCTGCAAATACGGGTCATCCGTTTTGCGCTGACTAATTTCTTTCAAATCGAAAACGAGCTCTTCGCGCTCAAGACTTCCTTCTTTCTGCCGGAGTATTCGGACTTTACTTTTTGATGAAGGTTTCAATCCCTCGGCGGAAACGATTGCCTGTAGCAGTGTAATCGGCTCTTTTACTTTTATTTGTCCTTCCTTATTGACGTTACCGTAAACATAAACGATATCGGCGTCGAGAACGCTGACAATGTCGCCGGGCTTTAGAACCGGATTTGTTTTTCCTCTTAAAATATCGGATAAAGTAAAGCCGTAAAAATTGACAGTTCCTTCGCCGTTTTCCGATTTTTCTTTATCGACACAGCCGGAAATATCGCCGACGCGCGCCACCTGAACCTTGCTTCCGGCAAACTCGACGTCCGGGCCGCCCGCATAACTGATAACCTCAAGCAGAGTTAAATCACGATTGGTAAAAAATGTTCCGGGCTTTTTGACCGCGCCGATGACCGAATACGATTGCGAATTCTGCTCTCTGACGACAACCGAAACATAAGGGTCGCGGAGATACGTTTCTTTATAAATTCTTGTGATTTCGTCGGCAAGCTCGTTTTCGGTTTTGCAGAGCGCGGCTATCGGCTTATCAATTCTGGGCAGGCTGAATCTTCCGGCGTTGTCCAATTTTATGCTGCCCCGGGAAAGCTCGGGATGTTTGGAAACGTTAACTTCTATAACGTCGTACATACCGATGCGGTAACGTTCTTTCGGATTCGGGTTAAACGTCGGCTCGGAAGTCGTCGCGTCGACCGGCGTAACCGTTGGTGAGACAATCGGCTTAATCGCATTTTTATCGCCCGAAACAGATTTAGAATCTTTGGTTTCCTGCGCAGATACGACAGAAAAGCAGAAATCTTGCTGCCCTAAAACGGCCAAAAAACTAAAAACTGTTAAAAAACTAAAAATGGCTATGAATCTAACTGCTTTCATATTTGATACTCCAATAAATTTATATTTTACGTCCGGAAGGATATAAGCCTTTTGATTCTATATTCTTAATAAAAGTTTGTCTCTTTTATATCTTGCTGATTTTGTGTTTTTAAGTGTGCAAAGAGATATAGTATCAAAATTGCCAAAAAGCAACAATTACAAAATTAAAATTGCCGGATTTTAAAAGAATCCCGCTTCTGAGTTAAACTTTGATACTCGAATTTTTCAGTAACGATTTTTTATGCAAAACCCGACGCCGATGCTTCGGCAGTATCTCGAAATAAAAAAACAATATCCGGGCACAATCCTCTTTTTCCGGCTCGGCGATTTTTACGAATTATTTAATGAAGACGCCGTCGTCGGCTCGCGCGAGCTGGAAATTACGTTGACGGCGCGCCATAAAGACAGTCCGAATCCGGTTCCGATGTGCGGCGTTCCGCATCATGCGGCGGCAAATTATATTTCGCGTCTGGTCAAAAAAGGCTACCGCGTGGCGATTTGCGAGCAAACCGAAGAGGCCGGAAAAGGCATAAAGCTCGTCCGGCGCGAAGTTGTCCGCGTGATAACGCCCGGAACGGCGATTGACCCGCAACTCGTCGAATCGAAAGAATCGATTTATCTCGCGTCCATTTCGGGCGCGGGCGAATCTTTCGGCGCGGCTTTTCTGGAGCTTTCGACCGGAGAATTTTTTTCAACGCAAATTTCCGGCTCAAACGCCTGGACAAACATCTGCGCCGATATCGAAAGCTTCGCGCCGCGCGAACTGCTTTTCCCCGAATCTCTGCAAAAATTAATCGAAAATACTTTCTCAAATCCGCATCACCTGGCGTTATCGGACGCATCAAATGTGGTATCGATAAAACCGCCGAATTCGAATAAATTTTCCGCCGCCTTGACGCCGCTCGACAACTGGCTTTTTCACCCGGAAGATTGCGAAAATTTGTTAAAGCGTCACTTAAATGTCCGTGAGCTAAGCGGCTTCGGTTTGGAAGGAAAATTTGATGCGATTTGCGCGGCCGGCGCATGCCTTCGATACGCGCAGGAAACGCAGCGCACTTCGGCCGAACATATTTCCGACATAAATTATTTTGAAAACAGCGATTTTATGATTTTGGATGCGATAACGCTGAAAAATCTGGAAATAATCGAGTCGAGAAATGAAAACAAACGCACGCTTTTTAACGTGATTGACGAAACCGTCACAGGGATGGGCGCGCGGCTTCTAAAATCGTGGCTTTTGCGGCCGTCTTTAAAAAGAAGCGAGATTCAGACGCGCCTCGCGGCAGTTTCCGAATTAACGGATTCAATTCTGCGCGATAACGTCCGCTTCCTCTTAAAGGAAGTTTCGGATTTGGAACGGCTCGTCGGAAGATTAAATATCGGAACGGCCACGCCGAGAGATTTGCTTGCTTTATGCCGCTCGCTTTCGCAGACGCCGAAGATAAATTTTGCTTTATCGGACGCAAACAGCCTTTTGATTCAGGTGTTATCGGAAAATATTTTTGAGCTTCCCGAAATTCGAAATCTGATTGAAACATCCATTTCCGATGAGCCGCCGATGAATATGTCCGACGGCGGCATCATCCGTGACGGATTTAATGCGGAACTCGACGAATTAAGACAAATTCGAAAATCCGCGCAGCAAATCATCGCCGGATTTGAAGCAGAGGAAAAACGTCGCACCGGAATTTATAACTTAAAAATAAAATTCAATAACGTTTTCGGCTATTTTATCGAAATTTCAAAAGGAAATCTTCCGCGCGTTCCGCCGGATTACGAGCGCCGCCAGACTTTGACGAATGCCGAAAGATTTACGACGCCGCAGCTAAAAGAATGGGAGCAAAAAGTTCTCGGCGCCGAGGAAAGAATCGTCGAGCTTGAAACCGAGATTTTTCAAAACGTCCGCGCGCAGGTTCGCGAGGAAACAAAAAATCTGCAATCGACCGCCCGCACGCTCGCAACTCTGGATGCGCTCGCGAGCCTTGCCGAAACGGCCGCGCGAAGAAATTATGTCGCGCCCGTCCTCCACGACGGCGACGAACTTGAAATAAAGGACGGGCGACACTCGATTGTCGAGGCTTTCGGAAACGAATCTTTTATCCCGAACGACGTTTATTTAAATAATTCGACCGACCGCCTGCTTATCATTACAGGCCCGAATATGGGCGGAAAATCGACGATTTTGCGACAGGTCGCGCTTATCCAAATCCTCGCGCAAATTGGCTCGTTTGTTCCCGCTTCGTCGGCAAAAGTTCCGATTTCAGACCGCGTCTGGACGAGAATCGGCGCGTCGGACGATTTGTCTTCGGGACGTTCGACATTTATGGTCGAGATGACCGAAACCGCTTCGATTTTGCACAACGCGACGCCTCGAAGCTTGATTTTG
Source organism: Pyrinomonadaceae bacterium (assembly GCA_036403235.1). Taxonomy (GTDB): domain Bacteria; phylum Acidobacteriota; class Blastocatellia; order Pyrinomonadales; family Pyrinomonadaceae; genus JBGTFE01. The sequence goes on from DASWRI010000042.1 coordinate 64,499, forward strand.
CTCGATGAACTCGGACGCGGAACTTCGACATTCGACGGTCTTTCGCTCGCCTGGGCAGTCGCCGAATTTCTGCATAATTCGCCTGAGCATTCCGCAAAAACGCTTTTCGCAACGCATTATCACGAGCTGACGGAGCTGGCCGAAAGTCTGCCGGGCGCAAAAAATTATCAGGTTCTGGCGACCGAAAAGGACGGCGAAGTCGTGTTTCTGCACAAATTAAAAAAAGGAAAGGCTTCGAAATCCTACGGCATCGCCGTTGCCCAGCTCGCTGGTCTGCCCGCGCGCGCGATTCTTCGGGCAAAGGAAGTTTTGGCAAAATTGGAAAAATACGAGCTGTTGGTTTTTGCCGACGCAAAGCAAAATTCGACGGCGCTCGAAACGGCGGTCGGGCGCGCTTCAAACAATAAAATGGCTTCGCAGTTTTCGCTTTTTGCAATTACAAACGAAACCGTAGTCGAAGAGCTTCGCTCCATCGAAACCGAAAATTTAAGTCCGCAGGAAGCGAAACAGATTTTGACGGAGCTCAAGAATAAAATTATTTAATCTGCGACGCGATAATTTTTTTGTAAGGCTTGACGCTGATTGAGATATAACCGTCCGTATCTTTATTTATTACAAACGTTTTACTTCCCTGATTTACGGTCTGCGCGGATTTCGGATTTTGCTGAAGTTTTTTTAAAGACGAATCTATCCAGCTTTCTCTTCCCGTCCATTCGGAAGCGAGATTATTCATAAAAATTTTCAAAATATTTCTGTTTTTTGCGTTTAGGGAGGAATTTTTATCCGATTTCAGACGAATTGAAGTGTTTGCTTCGGAAACCGAAAGCTTCACCGAACTATCAGCCGAAGCTCCGGAAAACTCTGCTTCCGAGCTTGCCGACGATTTTTTGATAACCACGAAACCGCTCATCGCCGTAACATATTTTTCAAAACTCGCGCCCAAACCGTTTTTTGCATCGCCGTAATTTGACGCGGCCGAGCCAAACCAGAGCGCGACGTATTCGCCGTCAATCGCGATGCCGAAAGCGTCAAATTTTTTATCTTTAAATACGTTTAAGTTTAGAATCAGAGAATTGTGCAAATCGCTTTTTTTCCATGCCTGGAGCGCCAGAGCGGGCGTCGCCGCACCGCCGTCGTTGCGATAAAGATTTTCGAAACCTTCGCCCGTATAACCGCTGTTCAAACGCTTCGGCGATTCGGTCACACAATTCCACGTGTTTTCGTTTTTTATGTCATACGGGCAATTGCTCCAGCCGTGCGTAAAGGATTTTATATTTATCGTTAAATCGAGCAGATGCCGGTTGGCGAGCCTGCTCAGAGATTCCGATAGAGGTATCAGCGGCAGATTATTGGCGGCGCGATATTCGTTGACGATTCGGAAAAGCTCTTTTTCCTGCGGGGAGATGTCGTCGCCGAGACATTTTTTTTCGGTAAAGAGTTTCTTGCCGTCGCAGCTGACCTGCGAAAAAGCGTTTTGATAAAAAATTGAAACGAACGCAAAAGCTAATACAGCCGCCGCAAATTTAGTTGACATAATTTTAAAAGGTTGGAAGACCGGATTTTTAGGATAAAAGTAATGTTTTTGCGTTTTTATGTCAAGAAAACTTTTAACTTTTCCGACATATTTTCTCAGAATTTACTTTAACCGTCTGCCTGCCGACGCTTTATAAATCACTTTAAGATTGTTACAATCCGCTTTAGTTCAATATGTTGGAACAAATCCTTTCTCTGCCAATCGAGAAAAAAATCGGACAATTATTTTTTATCGGCATTTCCGGTGCGGAAATCGACGAATCTTCACGCGAATTATTAAACGAAATCTCGCCCGGCGGGATTTGTCTTTTTTCCAGAAATATCCGCGAAGCCTTGCAAACCCGGAAATTGCTTGACGAAATCAGAGAAATTATTTCTATCGAGCCGTTTTTGAGCATCGACCAGGAAGGCGGCCCGGTTGACCGTCTGCGCCGCGTCATCGAACCGATGCCGGCGGCGAGCCACTTAAAAACATCCGCTGATGCAAAAAAACTCGCAAAAATAACGGCCGAAACGATTCGGCTACTTGGATTTAATATGAATTTTGCGCCCGTCGTCGACGTCATCGACGATGCGCGCGCCAAAACGAATAACGGTTTATACTCGCGCGCTTTCGGTCGCTCAAAAGAGGCAGTCGCCGAATTTGCCGCTGCCTATCTTGAAAATTTGGAGCAAAACGGCTGTCTCGGCTGTCTCAAACATTTTCCCGGACTCGGCGCCAGCGAAGTCGATTCGCACGAAGAATTGCCGAAAGTTAATTTATCTCAAAAAGAATTATTGGAAATCGACTTATTTCCCTACCGAGCGATTTTCAAAACATTAAAACCGAACGTCGTAATGGTCGCGCACGCCAGCTTTCCCAATTCCGACTTGCAGGAAAGCGACCAAAATGGCAAACTTTTACCGTCTTCATTAAGTTTCAATTTCACGACAAAACTTTTGCGCACAGAACTAGGCTTTCAAGGAATTGCCATCACCGACGATTTGGAAATGGGCGCAATTTTGAAAAATTACGGAGTCGGCGAAGCCTGCACGCGCGCGATTCGCGCCGGACAGGATATGCTCGCCATCTGCGCCAAAGCGGAAAATGTCCGCGCGGGCTTTAGAGCCGTTTCGGACGCCGTAAAAACAGGCGAAATCAGCGAAGCGAGAATCGATGAATCACTCACGCGCATCGCTGAAGTAAAAAATTTGATAAACTCTCCTTTACCTTTCAACGAAAACCGTCTGCGTGAGCTTTCCGGTGAAATTGTAGAATTAAAAGAACGCATTGATTCGTAAAATATCTTTGGAGGAAATGGTTTGATGAATTTTAAACGTCAAGTTATTTTGTTTTCGGCAATAATTTTCAGTTTTATATTTTTTATATCGTGCACTTCCCGCTCAAACTCGAACGACGTCATTACCGTCTCGCTTTCCGAGCCGCTGACCACTCTGGACACCTTAACTACAACCGGAACGAGCGCCGCCGACGAGCGCGTCCGAACTCTCATTTATAATTCTTTAGTCAAGAAAAACGATAATTTCGAATACGTCGGCGACCTCGCCAAAGATATAAAAGTCGGCGACGACAACGTCACGATTACCTTCAATCTGCAGGAAAACGTAAAATTTCATAACGGAAAAGTTTTTACGGCAGCCGATGCAAAATACACTTTCGACGCGCTTCTGCAGTCAAACGGAGCAAAAGCCGGAAGCTTCTACGACACGGCGATTGATGAAACCGACCCGGAAAAGAAAAAAACAAAAAGAGTTCCGCACATCGTCAGCATTCAAAATATCGACGACAAAACGCTTGTCATAAAAGTCGGCCGACCGGCGCTCGTCAATCAACTGCTGGCCAATCTCGTCACCGTTCCGATGATTCCCGAAGGCACAATCGACCAGCAGAAAACCGCACCAATCGGAACGGGCGCGTTCAAGCTCGTTTCTTTTGACCAGGTAAACAGCTCGGCGCAGCTGGCGGCTTTTGCCGATTACTGGGAAGGCGCGCCGAATATCCAAAAATTAAACGTCAAGACCGTCAAAGACGCCAACGCGCTGCAAGCCGAACTGCAAAGCGGCGGAGTCGACATTGCGCCGATTCCGAATAATCTTTCGCCCGACACAATCGAATCGCTCGGAAAAGTCCCGAATCTGAAAGTCGAAAAATTTTCCGGCTCAAATATCGATTATCTCGGCTTTAACGTCGAATCGACGCCTTTTAATAACGAAAAAATAAGACAGGCCGTCGCATATGCAATCAACCGCGAAGAAATCATCAAAAGCCTTTTGCGCGACCAGGCGACGCTCGCGCATTCGATTCTGCCCGAAGGAAGCTGGGCCTACACGTCCGGAACAAAATACAATTACGACGTCGCCAAAGCCAAACAGCTTTTGCAGGAATCGGGCTATAAAGGCGAAGTTATAAAATTTAAATACGCTTCAAACAATTTCGCCGTCAATCAATATTCTCAGGTTATCCAGAACGCTCTTAAAGCCATCGGTCTCAACGTCGAGATTGAAACCGTCGACCCGAACGTTTTGCGCGACCAGTTAAAAAACGGTCAATTTCAGATGAATACGGGCAGATGGATTGGCGGAAATCAAGACCCGATATTTTTTAAGGATTTATTTGCATCGTCCGAGTTTCCCGACAAAAAAGAAACCGGCCGAAATCGCGCGCGTTATAACAACCCGGAATTCGACAAAATCATTCAGGAAGCAATCGACACCACCGACAAAGCAAAAGCGAAGGATTTGTATGCCAAAGCGCAGGAAATCATCAGCCGCGATTTGCCGCTTTTTCCGCTCTGGTACACGGCAAATATGGTTATTTACAGCAAAAGAGTCGGAAATATAAAAATCAATGCGAGCGGCGACTGGAGTTTTGTCAAAAATGTCACGGTCGAAAAGTAAACGTCTCATTTGCAACTTGACAAAATCTGCTCAGTTTGTAGAATTATCATTTGCGACGCGGGAATAGCTCAGTGGTAGAGCGCGACCTTGCCAAGGTCGAAGTCGCGAGTTCAAGTCTCGTTTCCCGCTCCAAAGTTTCAAGGATGAGGGATGAATAATCATTTTCATCCCTCATCCTTTTCTTTACGGCGGCGTAGCCAAGTGGTAAGGCAGAGCTCTGCAAAAGCTTTATTCATCGGTTCGATTCCGATCGCCGCCTCCAAATTTTCTCTTTTCCTTTTTCTTCTGAACGGTTATTATATAAAAGGACGTTGCGCACGGCGTTTGTCTTTTCTTTCCAAAATCCAATCCCGAAATTCCTTTTTTCTTTGTCCGAATGAATATTTTATTAGCTTCGTTTGAATCAGTAACCGGTTTGCCCGAATTTGTCGGTTATATTTTTATTTTTCTGCTCGGCGCGTGCATCGGCAGTTTTCTGAACGTTATTATTCACCGCATTCCGAACGAGGAATCGATTGTTTTTCCAAATTCCGCCTGCCCGAAATGCAAAAATCCAATAAAGCCTTACGATAACATCCCGGTTTTGAGCTGGCTTATCTTAGGCGGCAAATGCCGCAACTGCAAAAACGCGATTTCGCCGCGCTATCCGGCGGTCGAGCTTTTAAATGCGCTGCTTTTTCTGCTCGTTTTCTGGCAAATCGGCTTTAATCCGTTTTTGCTCGTCGCTTTGGTTTTTGTGACGGCAATCGTCGCGCTCATTTTTATCGACGCCGAGCATATGATTTTGCCCGACGTGATAAATTTTCCTCTGCTCTTTTTTGCTTTAATCGTTCGGCTCGCCTTCGCATTCGCTTTCGGCAGCGCGTATTTTTCCGATTTACAGTTTTTTCCGCTCAATCAAATGAGCAATCTTCCCGTTTGGCTCGTCTCGCTCATCGGCGCGGTTCTCGGCGGACTGGTCGGCGGCGGATTTTTGTGGCTCGTCGGCGCGATTTGGAAAAAGCTTCGCGGAGTTGACGCGATGGGTTTGGGCGACGTCAAGATGATGTTCGCCGTCGGCGCGATTTTAGGCTGGCGGCTGACGCTTTTATCGATTTTTCTCGGAGCTTTTTCCGGCGCCATAATCGGTGTTGTCGTTATTTCCCGGCAGAAGGATAAAGATTTGCAAACGCAGATTCCCTTCGGAATTTTTCTCGGCATCGGCTCGATTCTGGTGCTGCTTTTCGGCGAGCAAATGATTCGATGGTATTTTCAAACGTTTGTTCCCTAAATTATCTGACGACAGCGCTTTCCATACAATTTGCCGAGCAGTAAAACGTTTTAGAGCGAAGATTTAAAGCTTTTGACTGCGGAATCCAGGTTCCGCACCTGGCGCATTTGACGAGCTTCGCGTCGCTCGACGCTTCCGTTTTCTCGATTTGCTTTTCCTCCGGCGCTTTGCTCATCTGGCGCATTTTCCTGAACATTCTAAACATGTATAGCGCCATCTGAATCTGTTTTCGGTAGCGCAGAGCGACTAAACCGGAAACCAGCAATAATAAAAGTAAAATAAATAAAAACTTTGTCATTGAGCGATTTGCGTCTGAATCTCGGAAAGACTCGGCGTATTCGGATTGATTTCCTTAAGTTTTGCCAGATAATTTTCGGCTTCCTGCGTTTTTCCCTGTTTTAGAAGCGCCTGCACTAAAAACTGCAAAGTTTTCTCGTGTTTCGGATTTTCCTGGAGAGATTTTTGAAATTCGGCGACGGCTTTATCGTATTCGGGCGGATTTTGCAAAAAATATGTCAAACCGTAATCGGTTCGGACATCGACGTCGCCCGGATTTTGCTTTAAAACCTTTTGATAAAATTCGCGCGCTTTATCAAAGCTTTGATTGTCTTTTTTGTAATAGCCGATGTCGTAGTAAAGATGTCCGAGCGTCGTCAGAAGGTCTTTATCGGTCGGATTTTTTTCGTAAGCGCGATTCAAAAGCCGCGCCGCTTCCGGCAAATAGGTCGCTTCCTGTTTCATCGAAGCGTAACGATACAAAGCGATTCCGAGGTCTTTCTGGAAATCCAGATTGTTCGGATTTTGGTCGGCTTCGGCGATTTTGCTTCGTATTTCATCATCGGTTAAAGTTTTGTCGGATTCGTCCTGCGGCGAGCTTGTCCCGGCGTTTTTTAAGCGATTATTTTCGTTTCTGAGAGCTTCAAATTCGCTTTTGTTCAAAGCATTGGCAAACAGAAATCCGCCGATAAAACTTATCACGACGGCTAAAATCGAAAGCCAGATAACCTTTGTATTCATCGTGAAAATTCTAACAAAAATACCTTTAAAATGCGATGAGCGCTGCTCTTGAACCGAAAGAACAAACGCTCACGAAAATTTTAATTCCAAATTACTCTTCGTCCTTTTCGTCGGCGGAAAACTGCAAATCCTCAACTCGTCGACGCGGAAACGGGTCGGTTGTACGACGTCTCGGAATCGTGTTGCCGGTTCTGCGGTCAACGCTTCCCGCCGGTAAACCTTTGCCGTGAACGGCTTCAACCAAAATTCTGGTAATTTCCTGGGAGAGCGTCCGATGTTCGGCCGCCGCTCTGCGACGCAGCGACTCCTTAAGTTCGTTCGGTACATACGCACCGATAAAAACACCCTTACGGTTAGCCATAAAAGTTAATTTCTCCTTCTGATTTCAATTTTAAGAAAAGATAACGCTTTGCAAATCGAACAAGTCTGTAAGCCGAATTTTGTATTCGCCCGAAAGCGAACGGCAATCATTCATCTAGGCTGTTTGTTGCCAAACCGCTCAAGCGACCTACCCGGAAACGCTCGTTCAAATTTCTTCGAACAAATGAGCGGGCAGCTCAAAAAACGTTTCCCTATTTGGTCTTGCACCACGAGGAGTTTACCCAGCCGCATCTGTTACCAGATGCGCTGGTGCGCTCTTACCGCACCATTTCACCCATTACCGACTGAAACCTACGAATTTTTGAAAAAACGTGTCGGCTGGTTTGCTTTCTGTTGCACTTGTCGTCACCGGATAAAATACCCGGCGCCCGGACGTTATCCGGCTCGCCGCCCTTTGGTGTTCGGACTTTCCTCTTAATCTTTTTGAAAAAGCGATTGCCCGACTTGTCCAATTTGCAAGGCTTAATAATCTTACCAAACAATGTTAGACAAATCCAATGATTTTAGATTACTGGTAGCGTTTTATTATTGTGTTGCTGAAAATTTGATTTAATTTCCGATTTCAACCGTGTCACCGGCCTGTAAAATCGGGTCGGGCGCTTTGCCGTTTTTGATTTCTTTCAAATTATATTCAATCGGAACGAGCAGGCCCTGCTCATTTTTACGGCGAATAATTACTTTTTTCGCGTCGTTTTTTTTCAAACCGCCGGAAGCCAAAATCGCCTGTGTCAAGGTTAATCCCTGATAGAAATCTTTCTGCCCGGCTGATTGTATGCCGCCGCCGATGTAGTAAAATTGCGGCGCGTCCGTGCTCGATAAATTTTTCCCGTCGCCCGCTGTAAACTCGACGATATCGCCCGGAAATACGAGGACTTCCTCGTATTTTGAATCTTTCAAATCGAATTTTTCGGTTTGTGAACTGGCGCGTTTGATGGTGACGCCGCCGGCCTTCGGCTCGACGACGGCTTCGGCGCGCACGACGTAGAGCGGAATCGCCTCGCGCTGCATATATTTGACACCCGCTTTTTCGACCAGACCGAGAACCGTAATCGAATGGCTTGCGTATTCGCGCAATTTAACCGAAATTTGCGGGTTTTCGTAAAGCTTGATTTTTTCCTTGAGCAAATCTTCGATTTCTTCGGCGGTAAAACCCGCGACCGAAATCATTTCGCCCGCGAGCGGGTAATCAATCGTCCCGTTATTCAGGACGGTAAAATAATTCGATTCTTTGGCCGGAGCGTTTTGCAGGCTGATAAATAAAACGTCGCCGATACCGACTTTATAAACTTCGGTCGGCGCAAAGTTTGCCGAATTTGCGCGCCTGGCAATATCGAATGTCGTTTGCGCGACGGTTCGATTTTCCGTCGCGCGCGTCTGCTCCGAATTTTCGCTTGAGCTCGTTTGAACGCTTGCCGGAATTTCCGTCTTTTCTTTTTTCTGCTTTGTCTTAGGATTTTGCGAATAACCGAAATTTACCCGTGTCGGCGTCGTTTGCGGCGACTGCGCAAAAACCTGGCCGACGAATGCAGCAAAAAAAAGCGATAGAAAAACTGAAGATTTTTTAATTCGGGGATTACGCATAATTTTACAAACGCAGAAATCTCGAAGCGTTTTTCTGCTCAAATTCGATTTTTTGTTTTGGATTGTGAACACAATAAACCGAGTTTCAAAATTGAGCAGTTTTTTTCAAAGGTTTCAAGCAAAAAGCTCGTAACCTTATAAATGCGCAAAAGACTGAAGTTTTTAGAATTTTTAGCGGATTTTAGAATTTTTTCTGGACGGGAGTAAATTATTTGAATAAAGATGCGACCATTTTTGCAGAAAACTCTGGTTGACGAGGTTTTCAATCTCGTCGGCGGTCGCACATTTTTCCAATTTTTTGACGATTTCCAAGGCTTCTTCCGACGCGATGCCGGAGATTATTTTTCGGACGCGCGGAATCGAGTTAACATTCATGCTCAGTTCATTTGCGCCCAATCCGATGAGAATCGGAACGTAAAAATAAGAACCCGCCATCTCGCCGCAGACGACGATTGGAATCGAAAATTTTTCGCCCGCCTTCAAAACCATTTTTATCGCGCGGAGCACCGCCGGATGAAGCGTTCGAAACCACGCGGCAACCGATTCGTTGTCACGGTCGACCGCCAAAAGATACTGCACCAAATCATTTGTTCCGAGACAAAGAAACTCGACTTCGCGCGATATTTCCTCGACAATCAAAACGCTCGCCGGAACTTCAATCATCGCGCCGAGACGCGGATTGCCGAATTCAATATCTCTTTTTCGCAAAAAATCCTTTTCCTGCTCAAGAATTTTTTTTGTCCGGCGAATCTCGGAGACGTCGGAAATCATCGGTAAAACAATGTCGATTTTATTTCCGGCCGAAGCCTGAAGCAGCGCTCGAAGCTGGATGCGAAACTGCTGTTTTCGCTTCATGCTAAGGCGAATCGCGCGCAGACCGAGCGCCGGATTTTTCTCTTTTTCCTCGCCTTCGTCGACCAGCAGCTCGACGCTTAAATCAAACGTGCGAATCCTGACGCCTTCGTCGCCGACGAGCTCGGCGATATTTCGATAAGCGTTTATCTGCTCGTATTCGGACGGAAAACCTTTGAATTGGTTGAAAAGAAATTCCGAGCGATAAAGACCGATGCCGTGCGCGCCGTATTTTTTTGCTTTGGCGTAGCCTTTCGGCAAATCCAAATTTGCGCGAATCGTGATTTCGTTCCCGTCGAGCGTTTTCAGTTTGCCGCTGGCGGGCTCGAATTTTTCGAATTTTTCGATTTGAAATTGATGTTCGGCGGCCTCGAATTTGTTGGCGGTTTCCGCCGAAGGATTTAAAATCACCTGCCCGTTGTAACCGTCGACGACGACGTGTTCGCCCGTCTGCACGCGCCGCAAAATTCCCTTCATTCCGGTCACGGCGGGCAGATTCAGCTCGCGCGCGAGTATAAATGTGTGCGAAGTCCAGCCGCCGTTTTCAGTGATAATCGCTTTCGGCTCGCTCTGCGCCAATTCGATTAAAGTCGAAGGTTTTACTTCTTTGGCGACGATAATCGAGTTTTTTTCAAGCCGGATATTTCTCTTTTGGCCGCCGCCAAGCGCTGTCAAAACACGGTCGGCAATGTCTTCCAAATCTATGTAGCGCTCGCGAAAATGGTCGTCGGAAATAGATTTATACTGGGCGATATATTTGTCCGTGATGACTTTAACCGCCCATTCGGCATTAACTTTTTGTTCTTTGATATTGTCTTCGATTTTTGCGAGCAGCGATTTGTCTTCGAGAATGAGAAGGTGCGCGTCGAGAATATTCGCGCTTTTTTCGCCGAAGATTTCCTTTTTCTGAGCGCCCGTTTTTTTTAGCTGCCGCTTGGCGAGACGAACGGCGGCGTAAAAGCGCCGGAGCTCGCGCTCGATTTGCGTTTCTTTAATTTCGATGCGGTAAAACTGGCGTTTTCTGCCGTGCAGACAGACAATTTTCCCGACAGCGACGCCTCTCGAAACTGCTCTCGCAGAAAGCTTTATTTCGGATTTGTTTCTTCGCGATTGTGAGTTTTGACCTGTTCCGTTCGAAACATTCATTTTTGTTTAAGCTGACCGAAAACATAAAAAGTCGGAAAAGCGTCTAACTTCCCCAATCAAGATTAAAACCGCCGCCTCCGCCGCTGCTTTGTGACGGGAAAAACGGTTTCAGAAGTCCGGCAAAAGCTCTCAAGTTTCTGGTTTGAATCAGAATCTCGCCCGGCCCGGCAAACTCGGCGACCATGCCTTCGCCGCTCAAAAAGCTCCGAAAAAATCCGCTTTTCGCCGCCTTTCGCAAATTGTACTGCATTTGTCCTTCCCATGCGACGAGATGGCCGGTGTCGACGACATACTGCTCGCCGGCACGCAAAGTTTTGCGATGAATCGCGCCGAAAGACGACACAAGCAGAAGTCCGGCGCCGCGAACTTCCAAAAGAAACAAACCTTCGCCGCCGAGCCAGGATTTTGCGCCGCCGAATTTGGTATCGACCTCCAGACTCGTGTCGCCCGCCAGATAAGAGCTTGACTGGACGAGAAACGTCTGATTGTTCATCTCGATTCCGACGACGTCGCCCGGCGTTGCGGGCGCGAGCGTCACCTCGCCCGCGCCGCCGCGAGCCGTAAAAGTCGAGACAAAAGCTGATTCGCCGCCGACCGCGCGTTTCAAAGCGCCGAAAACTCCGCCTTTCATCTCCGAATTTAAATCGATGTTTCCCGACATCGAGACCATCGCGCCCGCTTCGGCGGAAATCGACTGTTCCGGCTGGAGCTGGACGACGGCCAGCGCAAACGCGCCCTTGTGTTCGATTGACCAGCTGTAGCCGCGTCCCTGCCCGCGCCCGTCGGCGTCAAAATGAAACGCTTCCGCGCCTTGCGGCGAAGGCTGCGCGTAATTCGGCGGCGGCGGTTGATATTGCTGCTGCGGAGGCTGCTGCGGCTGCATTTTAAATCCGCAGGAACCGCAAAATTGGGCGTTCGGCAGAAGCGGTGCGTTGCATTTCGGGCAATTCATTTTTAATTGATAATTGATAATTGATAATTGATAACGAAAAGTAAATTTCCATTGTCAATTATTCATTATCAATTAATTCTCACTCCCTTTGATTTTTCGATAATAATTTCACAGGCCTGATTGGCAGTTTCGGCGAAATCCAAAAACGCGACGTCCTTATCGCTTACAACCAGATTTTCCTGCCAGGCCTCGACTACTTTTTTCCAGCAGCCGCCGAGCAGTACGAGCGGGCGTTTTTCCAAAACTCCGGTCTGCATTTTGTTCCAGACCAGCGAAATTTCCGTCACCGTTCCCATTCCGCCGCGCAGAGCGATAAACCCGACCGAACGTCCGATTAAATTCTGCAAACGCTCGTAAAAATGACGGCTGGCGACTTTATCGGTTAAATATCGGTTCGGCTCGGACTTGAATTGGTTCATTACGATTCCGAAAACGCGCCCGCCCTTTTCACGCGCGCCGCGCGACGCCGCTTCCATAACGCCGAGATAACCGCCCGTGCAGATGGTAAAACCCGCTTCAGCCAGAAGCGCGCCGACCTGCCTTGCTTCCTCATATTCGGGCGAATTTTCAGTGCAGCGCGAACCGCCGAAAATGGTTACGATTTTATCCTGATTTGTTTCCATTACCATTATTTTCTTCTAAATTTTAAAGCGGCGAACATCTCTCTTTCTATTATATTCAACCGCCGGCTTTAGGCAAATTTTACGTTTGCAGGACGGCTTCTCCCGGCGACTCGTTTTGCGCTTCACGAATCGCGCGTTTGGTGTCGGCAAAAAACAAAATTATGCTTCCCACGACAAAAAAGACGATTAAAGTCAGAATCGCGGGTCGATAAGAATCCGTCATCTGCGCGACGACGCCGAAAACTATCGGCCCGAGCCACGAAGTTCCGCGCTCGGAAATCGCGTAAATGCCGAAAAAAGCCGATTCGCGTCCCGCCGGAATCATTCGCGAAAACAAAGACCGCGACAAAGCCTGCGAGCCGCCCAGAACAAAACCGATGGCGCCGCTCATCAGATAGGCCTGCGTCAAAGTGTGCAAAAATCCATAAGCGTAAATAACAATCGCCGACCAGATAACGAGCGAAATGAGAATCGCCGTTTTCGAGCTTGTGTAATGCGCGATGCGCTCAAAGGCAAGCGAGCCGATAATGCCGACAACCTGCGCGATGAGAAAAGAAATCACGAGCGCCGAATCGTCGACGTGCAGCTCATTTGAAATAAAAACCGCCGAAATCGCAATCACGGTCTGAATGCCGTCGTTATAAAGCAGATAGGCAATCAAAAAATGAAGCGTGTGCTTTAATTTAAAAAGCTCGCGAAACGTTCCGGTCAATTCACCGAGCCCGGCGACAACAAAATGCTTTCCTTCCGGAACTTCGCGGACGGGTTGACGACTTTTCAAAAGCGCAAAGGTGATGAGCGAAAATCCGCCCCACCAAATTCCCGCCGCCAACAGACAAATCCGCACCGCCAATCCCTTTGAAACTCCGAAATATTCGGTATTATAAAGAAAAATAAAACTTAAAATAAGCGTCAGCGCACCGCCTGCATAGCCGGTTGCAAAGCCCCAGCTCGAAACTTTATCGCGCCGCTCTTCGGTTGTAATATCGGTCAAAAAAGAATTGAAAAAAACTATCGAAGCCCCCGCGCTCAAATTTGCCATGACAAACAAAATCGCGCCCAGCAGATAAAGATTTCCCTGCACGAAAAACATCAAAACGCAAGCTAATGAGCCGAGATAGCAAAAAAACGCCATAAAGGTTTTTTTCAGATGCGTGTAATCGGCAATTGCGCCCAGAACGGGCAAAAAGAAAACCTGAAGAAAAACCGAAAGACCGACGGCGAAAGGATAGAGCGACTTTTCCGTCACCAAATCGTGCCCGCCGAGCGTCAGAATCGCACCGTTTTCGCCGACCGCGTCGTGCGCCAGAGTAGTGATGTATTTGCCAATCAAAACGCCCAGCACGAGCGTAAAAAAAGCGTGATTCGCCCAGTCAAATGTAATCCAGCCGAAAATCTCGCGGCGGTCGTTTTTTTGGTTGTTCATAAAAACAAGTTTCGAGTTTCAAGTTTCAGGCCAAATAACTTGAAACTTTTATGCGCGTTTCTGCCTAATTTGTCAAAAGCTGCAAAATCAACGGTGTTATATCGGTTAAATCTTTTATCTGCTTTGCAATCAAGCCCGAGTTTCGGCCCCAGACGATTGTCGGAACATTGTTTAGCGTGTGATTGCGGACGGACAAATCTTCTATGTTTCCGTGGTCGCTTGTCAAGATAACGGTCGTGTTTTCAAAATCTACGCGCTGCAAAGTTTCGCGAATAAATTCGGCGAGCAACGGCAAATGAATTCGCGCTTTGACAAAATCCCGGTCGTGCCCGATTTTGTCGGTTATAAAATGCTCGTAAAGCGTGAAGCGATGTTCTTTTGTCAGACTCGACAGAATTTCGCCCGCCTTTGCGGCAGAAAAAAGCGCGGCGTCAAATCCTCTTTCGATTAGCGCCTGATTTGTAAAATCGTGAAACAGAGCCTTTTCGCCGAGCAAATCAGGCAGTTTTCTAAAAAAAGCGCGGCGGCCTCGACGGCGCAGGTCGTCGCCGATTTCCAGCGCGGAGTTTGTTCGAAAAATTGCGGCGTATAAGCGTTTACAAAAACGTTCGGCTCGACATTTTTCCGTTTTAGCTGCAAAAAAATCGAGTTTTCCTTGATGACGTCGCGCAAAATCTGATTCGGAAAGCCTTGTTTGTGAAATCCTAAAAGCTTCGGAGCGTTAACGCCGGTCAAAATCGCAGTCTGTCCCGAAGCGCTTTGCGGGCGTCCCTCGATGCCAAGCCGCGCATCGGTCGGCGCGAGTTTTCCGCCGAAAATAATTTCGGACTTTTCGTCTTGGAAAACATTTAATGGTTCGGCATTTTTTAGGCCGGCCAGCGGGTTAAAATCGACGTTGTTTTCCCCGATTCCGATGCCGTCTATAAAAATCAGCAAGACGGTTGGTTGTTTGTTAATTTTCATTGCCGATTTTTATAGACGATGCAATTTATACTCAAATCAAAATTCCCTATATTTTATTACAAATTGTATAGAAGTAAATACAAGATTTTCTTGACAATTAATAATAAACAGAGTACATTTCACTTACTATCCTTTGAAGACACTTTAGTAACCAAAAGTTATTTCAATTCTTTGAATTTAATATCAGAGCGACTAAAGTTTAACAAAATGTCATTTAAATATTTAGGAGGGAGATTTTTATGTCTTGGACTAAGATAAACGAGTCCACACGCACATTGCTTTATTGCATTACTGTTTTTAGTATTGTAGCAATTGCTTTATGGCTCGGCGCAGGTACCAAAACCGCCGATGCCAGCTCAAAAAATAATTCAGATTCAGCAACCCCACAGGCGACATTTCCGGGGACGGGAGTCGGAGCGATTCCTGACGGATTGTCCGGCACGCCGCCGCAGTTCGGCGCGCCGCTTGTAATTAACTTTGCCGTCTCGGGCGTCTCAGCTCCGGTGACAAGCGTGACGGCTGACATCACTTTAACGCACACCTGGGTCGGCGACGTCGATATGGTCTTGAGAGCTCCGGGCGGCACGCCTTCTTTGGTTCTGGTTTCGCGC
>DASWRI010000043.1:0-13985 GCA_036403235.1 Pyrinomonadaceae bacterium
AAACGCGTCCCGTTCGCATCGAAGGCTATCGCTCGGCAGAATGGATTTTGCTCGATTACGGCGATTTTATCGTCCATGTTTTCGAAAAGGATTCGCGCGAATTTTACGATTTGGAACGCCTCTGGCGCGACGCCCGACGAGTCACGCTGCCCGAAGATATTTAGTTTATGGCGCACATCGTTCTGCTCGGAGATTCAATTTTTGATAACAGAGTTTATGTCGGGCCTGGGCCGGACGTTATCACCCAACTGCGGGAAAAACTGCCGCACGACTGGCAGGCGACATTAAAAGCGGTTGACGGCAGCGTCGTCGAAGACGTCGGGCGGCAGGCGCTCGAAAGCCCGCCGGACGCGACTCATTTTGTCATCAGCGCGGGTGGAAACAACGCTTTGATGAACGCCGATATTCTCGGAATGAGCGCCAATTCGGCGGCGGAAGTTTTTAGCGTTCTGGCCGACCGGGCAAGCGATTTTGAGCTGCAATATCGAGAAATGCTCAAAATCGTTTCGAGCCGGAATCTTTCGACCGACGTCTGCACCATTTATTTTCCGAATTTCTCCGAGCCGACAATTCAAAAAATTGCGACCGCGACGCTAAGCTCGTTTAACGACGTGATTTTGCGGCAAGCAGCCGTAGCCGGACTTCCCGTGCTGGATTTGCGCCTGATTTGCAGCGAGAAAAGCGATTACGCCAACGAAATCGAGCCTTCGAGCCGCGGCGGAGAAAAGATTGCGGCAAAGATTCTGGAAGTCGCCGGCAATCACGATTTTTCGAATAAAAGAACGAGCATATATTTTTAATAAAATTTTGTTTGTTCTTAAAAGCAAAGACAAAAATCCTTCGCGGAAAATCAATCTCGCCGCAAATACTTAAAACTCCGCCCCAAAATCCATATTTAATTTTCCCCGCGTAAATTCTTTTATTGCGAAGCGATTATTCTGCCTTTATCTTCTCCAATCCGCTGAAATTTATCCGGCTGAAATAATGACGAAACCGACTTTCGTCTCAAAGACTTAACCCGTATTTTCCGCGTGCAAAAAATATATATTTATGAATGCTACCTGACAAACTCAAGAAATACTCAAGTGTTAAATTTTATCTTATGATTGCACAACTGAAAGCTTATTGATTCGAGGATTCGGCGTAAAAGCAGAGGGCGTTTCGCGTTCGGTTTCAAATGTTGCGGCAAATTATTCAAGCTAGAAAATCAGATATGAGGAAGGGAGCTAACATGAACAAGGGAATTTCAAAAAAAGAAAATTTGCGAACACTTTTGACCGCAATGATTCTTCCGGTTTTAATTTTAACCGCGTTTTTTATAACGCGAGTATCGCTGGCCGGCAGCGAAAATGAGGAAGTTAAATCGAGAGAGCGTTTACTTTCTCCTCTGACCGACCCGAATTTGCCCGCACACATCGACGCGCGGCTTGACGTTTTGAGCCGCGGAAGACAGCGCGAACTGGATAAAATGCAGGAAAAAGCCGCTCTTTCACTGCAAAATCGACTGGGCGGCAACAGTCTGAAAATCGTTTATAACGATTTAACGGCGACGCCTTCGAGAATCGTCAACCAGCAGGGTTATCTGACCGAACCTTCGAAGGATTTGCCCGAGATGATTGCGCGCAACTTTATCCGCCAATACAGCGGAATGTTTCGTTTTGACGAAGACGATTTGAACAATCTGACGCTGCGCAGCCGCGCCGTAACGCAGGAAGGCACGACAATTTTATTGTTCCAGCAGCGCGTCGGCGGCGTTCCCGTCTATCAGGGCGAAGTTTTGGTTAATGTTTCCAAAGACGGGCGAATCATCAACGTCGGCGGAACGAATTACCCGCAGATGTCGGTTGCGATCGATGCCAGCGAAATTTCAGCCGCGCAGGCCGTTCTCAATGCCGCCGAAGCGATGAAAATTTCCGGTTTTTACCCGCAGACATTGGGCGAAGCGAAAATTCTGCAAACCTACGGCAATTTGAAGCCGACTTTTGCGGAAGGCGAAAAATTCTCGGGCGGCGGAACTTTTACCGACGATATTTCGGTCGAAAAAGTAATTTTCCCGCTCGGCGCGCAAGGTCGTCTCGCTTATAAATTCGTTTTGACGACGCCGCAGTATTACGGAATTATGTGGCAGAACATCGTCGACGCCGAGACCGGCGAAATCCTGCAACGCCTCAGTCTGACATCCTTCCAGAACGAACCGGCGGGCGGAACGGGCAACAACCGGCGCGGCACTTTTCGGCCCGACGTGCAGAACATAGTCGAATCTTTTTATCATCCGGGCGGCGCCAGCGGAAAAGTTTTCGACACTTACCCGGCGACGCTTTCCGGCGTCGGCGGAGTCGGCAGAGCGACGCGAACCGGCTCGCCCGGAAGCTACGTTTATTCAAAACCGACGTATGACTCGGAAGCCTCCGACGCGAATCGTTTCCGCTACAGTATGGTCAACGCGCGCAACGAAGGCACTCTGTTTTTTAACGGAACGGGAACGCAGACGTTTACCGAAGCGATGTTTCCGTCGATTCTCGGCCAGGTCGTACGCGGATTGCCCGACGCCAGCTTTCCGACTTCATCGTCGCCTTTCGGCTGGTTTTATCTTCCGACCGGAACGGGCGGAACGGAAATTTCGACCGGCGATGCCAATCGGGCGGCAACCAGAGCCGCCGGCTACACCATCAGCAGCGAGGCGCAGACGAGAAATTTAGCGGTCAACTCGCCCGCGGGCAACGGCTCGCAGCCGTTTTCCGCCGACACGACGCCGCTCGGCGCCAGCAAAACCTTGACTGACGGGCGCGTTTTAAGCTCGGTCATTCAATCGCGCTACACCGAAGGCAACAACGTCGTCGTTTCCGACGACCGTCAGAACGACGACGATTCGACGCGCGGAGTCAAAGGTTATTCGGCCAATCGACAGTTTACCGAGCCGCGTTACGATTATTATTCGGGTTACGAACTGGGCGGCGTCAACGCGAGCGGCGGCGGAACGGGCAGCACGACGCCGGTCGTTTATCCGCCTTCGGCCAATCCGGACGTTTATCCCGGAGCGGTTTCGCTTTTTTATTTCAACAACGTCGAGCACGATTATCTTTACAGCATCGGCTTTACCGAGCAGATGTGGAATTTCCAATTCGACAATTTCGGTAAAGGCGGCGCGGGCGGCGACGCCATCATCGCCGAAGTGCAGGACGGCTCGGGCACGGATAACGCGAATATGGGAACGCCCGACGACGGCAGCTCGCCGCGAATGCAGATGTATCTTTTTACGGACGGCGGTTTCCGGCGCTCGGACGGCGATTTTGACTGGGACGTTATCGCTCACGAACATTATCACGGCGTTTCCAATCGTTCGGCCGGAAAAGGCTCGACAAGCTGTCTCGGAACGCCGCTCGTCGGCGAATCGGGTGGTATGGGCGAAGGCTGGTCTGATGCTATCGCGTCTTCCCTTAGCGATGACGACAGCGAAGGCGAGCATGTCACGGGCGACCAGGACAGAGGCATTCGCCGCATTCCCTACACAAATTATCGTTATTCCTACGGCTCAATCAACGACGTAAACTTAAATGTCCGCAAAAATGCCAACACGGACGTCATCGGGCCCGACCAGAATCCGGGCGGCATTCCCTACGAAGTTCACGACGTCGGCGAAGTTTGGGCGGCGATGCTCTGGGATTTGCGCGAGCTTTTAATCGTCAAACAGAAAGTCAACAATACTTATCCGGGCATTTTCTTTGACGGAACAAGAAGAATGGCGGGCGGCGGCACGTCGTTTTACATCGGCACGCGGCAGGTAACTTCACCTGATGCCAATCACCCGATTAATTACCGGATGGGCTTTGCGACCGACGACGGAACGGTAACTCCTTTTCCCGCCTCGGTTCTGCCGAAATTAAACGCGTCGGACATCGTTCGTCCCGGAGCTTTGGCGGCGGAAAATGCCAGCGGACAGTATGAAAAACGGCAGGGCCCGCTGGCGACGGCGGTTTCCAACGGCGCGCGTCTGGCCGACAAAATCGTTCTGCGCGGGCTTCAGCTGGCGCCGTGTAATCCGAGCTTTGTCGATATGCGCGATTCGATGATTGCGGCCGACCGCGAAATTACCGGCGGCGAAAACGTCGCTATCATCTGGCGCGCCCTGACCAGCCACGGCGTCGGCTCGCTGGCGACTTCGTCAAACAGCGGCACGGGCGGCCCCGGCGCGGTTGCCGAAGATTTTACCGTTCCGGCAAACGTTTCGGCCTGCGAGGTCAGCGGGCCGCTCAGCTCGCCGACTTATTCGCTTTCGAATACGACGGCGAACACGGTGACGGTGACGATTACGCCTCTGGCAAACGCGGCCGATTACGTCATTCAGCGTTCGACTTCGGCAAACGGCCCGTTTACGACCATCGCCACGCAAGCGGGGACGACATATCAGGATTCGAACGGCATCAACGCCGGAAATACGTATTATTACCAGGTTCACGCGCGGCGCAATACCGAATGCGTCGGCGGCGGAAACGTTCAAAATATAACCGTCGTCGTCGGAACAGCGCCGGTTATGTCGCCGATTTTCTTCGGCGCGGACAGCGTCAGCGACCCGCAAACCGGAACGTCTTTGACCGTTAACTGGTCTCCGGCAACTTCGGCGAATCCGAGCGCGAATATCGTTTATGACCTTTATCGAGTCGCAAACGTTGCGCTCGACAACGATTTGACCGCGCCGACTTTTACTCCGTCGGCGGCAAATCGTATCGCGCAGAGTTTGACCGGAACGAGCTACAATGATACTAACCTGACGACCGGACAGCAGTATTACTACATCGTCCGGGCACGCGACACGAACAATAATCAGACGGACACGAACAACGCGGGCAACACGCGAACAAAATTCAACGCGCCGACGACGCCGAATCCGACTTCGACGGCTTTCGCGCTCGAAAACTTCAGCCAGCCGTCCGCCAACAATCGATTTTCGCCGCCGCTGACCGATTCGGCGACGCCGAACACCGGAACGCCGGTTTTCCAGCGCGTTCCGAACGCCGTTTTGAGCCTGACGAGCTCCGACGCGATGTATGCGCCGGACTTTGACCCGAACGATTCAGGTCAGGGCGCGCCGAGCAACTTTGCGACGGTGATTGGGCCGCTTACTTTAACGCGCGGCTCGATTTTGGAATTCGACCATCGATTCACGACCGAAGCGACCTTTGACGGCGGCAATCTCGAAGTCGTTCTCGGAACGCCTTCGGCGAATCCGGCCGACGCAACTCCGTTTCCAAACAACACGACCGCTTTTGATTTGAATGATTATTTGATTCAAAACGGCTACAACGGCAATCTGAACGGCACAGTTGAAGGCGCGGCGATGAGCTCGCCGCTTCAGGGACGCCTCGCGTTTACCGGAACGAGCAGCTTAAGTCACGTTCGCGCCGCGCTCGGAGATTTTGCGCCGGGCAACGTGCGAAATCCGAACAATCTGCCGGTTTACATCCGCTTTCATATGTCTTCGGACGTCGGCACAAATACCGGCGCGGGCAGCGGCTGGTATGTCGACAACGTTGTCGTCAACAACTTTACGCCGGTCGTCAACGTTTCGATTTCGGGAACGATTACGAAAAACGGCTCGCCGCTTTCGGGCGCGACCGTTACATTGAGCGGAACGTCTTCGGCGACGACGACGACCAATGCGAGCGGCCAATACACGTTCTCGAATCTGGCGCAGGGCGGCAATTACCTAGTAACGCCGTCGATTGCGGGCAACACGTTCGAGCCGAACAGCCGCAGCTATTCGAATGTTCAGAGCAACGTCACGAGCGCGGATTTTGTCGCCTACGACAGCAATACTTTCCCGCGCAAGCTGACCGTCGTCAATTCGTTTGCAACGCCCGGACAAAGCGTAACCGTGCCGATTTCCGTCGTCAGTCTCGGCGACGAAGAAGCATTCGGTTTCAGTCTGAGTTACGATACGGCGCGGCTTTCCAATCCGCAGGTGGCTTGCGGCAGCGATGCTTCCGGCTGCGTGATTACGACCAATCCCGGTTCGGGCGCAATCGGCGTCGTTATTGATAACGTAACGCTGACGGCGGGAACCAGGCAGCTTGCGACCGTCACGTTCAATACGACGGCCAATCCGCCGAATACGGCCGCAAACACGCCGGTCGGCTTTACCAATTCGCCGACTCCGCGTTCGGTCAGCAACGGAAACGGCGATTCGCTGGCGGCGTCTTACGTTGACGGTCTGGTAGTGTTCGCGCAGAATCTGGAATGCGACGTTGCCGGTCGCTTTACCGGAGACGGCGATGTTTTGACAAACGACGTCATATTGATGCGCCAGTTTGTCGCCAGAAACATCACTCCGAACGACCAGTACAACGAATTCCAGCGTGCCGACTGCGGCCCGCGCGGAACAAACGGC
Organism: Pyrinomonadaceae bacterium; assembly: GCA_036403235.1. GTDB lineage: Bacteria > Acidobacteriota > Blastocatellia > Pyrinomonadales > Pyrinomonadaceae > JBGTFE01. The sequence continues at coordinate 6,386 of DASWRI010000043.1, forward strand.
GACGGTCAGATTTTGTCGAACGATTTGCTTCAGGCTCGTCGTTATGCGGCGAGAACCGACGCGCTTCAGCAGGCCGCCGGCCCGAATCAGGCCTCTTCCGGCTTTGCCGAAAAAACGGTCAAGGTGAAAGAGAGCAATGTCGTGGCGGCGGTTAATCCGCTCGTCCGCGTCGTCTCCAAAGACAGCTCGCGCAGCGCAACGGTCATCGTTCCGGTCGAGGTCGATGTTTCAAGCGACGTCATCGGATTGAGCTTCAGCGTCGAATTTGACCGAACGAAGCTGACTTATCAATCGGCGGCGCTCGGCTCGGGAGTTCCGGCAGGCTCGGTTCTGACTTTGAACACGAACAAGCTGACTCCGGCCGACGCCAACGACCCGATTGCAAAACTCGGCATGGTCATCGATTCGGGCAATAGCTTTGCGATGGGAACGAGACAGCTCGTGACCATTACGTTCACGGTCGCATCAAACGCTCCGACAGGTTTGACGCCGGTGACAATCAGCGGCGACCCGACGCCCAAGAGCACGACTGACTCGCAGGCAAATCTGATTACGACCGATTATACGAGCGGCAATGTCAATATAACGCCGCCGCTGGCCGCCAGCGTTTCGGTCGGCGGACGGGTCACGGACGACGCCGGAAATCCGTTGGCAAACGCGCAAATCAGGCTGTCGGACAATTCCGGTCAAACGCGTATTGCCCGTTCAAATCCGTTCGGCTATTACCGCTTTGACGATGTTTCGGCGGGTGAAACTTATGTTCTCGACGTTCTTTCAAAGAGATATACGTTCCAGTCACAAGTCGTGACGCCTTTTGAAGATATGTCGGAGGTAAATTTTACCGGCGCGTCATCCGGCCAAAAACAAGCCCCGTGAGTTGATTTATAACTCAATAAAAAAACAGTCTGCGGCCGTAAACCGCAGGCTGTTTTTTTTTATAAATCGGCAAACGTATTTTGAAAAATCACGCGACCAATTTAATCTATCGATAGATTATGCGCTTTCGTTTTGTCTGGATTGGAAAAACAAAGGATAAAAACTGGCGGGCGCTGCAAGAGGAATATTTGCAGCGTCTTTCGCATTTTGTAAAATTCGAGGTTACCGAAGTCCGCGACAGCGCGGCGCACGAAGGCGCGGAAATTGAAGGCAAACGAATTCTGGAAAATGTGAATCAAACAAACTTCGTCTGCTTGTTGGACGTGAAGGGACGCTCGATTTCATCGCACGAATTAGCCGCACAGTTGGAAAAATGGCAAAATCACGCCTTGAAAGAAATCGTTTTTGTCATCGGCGGTGCGCGAGGCGCGTCGCCCGAAGTTTGCGAAAGGGCCGACTATAGTTTATCCTTATCGTTTCTGACTTTAACGCACGAAATGGCGCGTGTCGTTCTGGTCGAACAGCTCTACCGAGCTTTTACAATTATAAAAGGGTTTCCATACCAGAAATGAGTGAATTGAACTTGAAAGAAATTAAAAAAAGCCTGCTCGCCGAGCGCGACATGCTGATTGAAAAATTGAAAGACAACGACCTTTCAATCGACGATTCGGAAACGCCCGACCCGGTTGATTTGGCGGTCAGGAATTATTCGAAAAACGTGATGCTGGCGGTTTCGGAAAACGAAAGCCGACAGTTGATGTTGATAGACGAAGCGCTTTTGCGCATCGACGACGGCGAGTACGGCGAATGCCAGAACTGCGAAAAGGAAATTAATCCGAAACGTCTGGCGGCAATTCCGTGGGCGCGTTATTGTTTAAGCTGTCAGGAACTCGTCGAACAGGGTTTGCTCGACGAAGAATAAATTGAAGTAAAAAGGCAAAAGTAGAAAGTAAAAAGTTTTTTGTGAGCTATCACGCCGAACTTTTTGCTCTTCGCTTTTGCTTTTTTACCTTTTACTTTTTACTTTAGATTTTATGCTCCGTAAAATCTACGATTCCCTGCTCACCGTCGTTTATCCGCAAGCCTGCGCGCTCTGCGAAAATTCGGTCGAAAATTCGGCCGACGGCGTCGCTTGCCGAAACTGCTGGAAAAAATCGCGCATCTTTTCCGGCGCGGAAACTTTATGCCGCAAATGCGGCGCGTTTTTGCAGGAAAAGCCGTCGGATTTTGAAGCTTTTTGTCACGCCTGCGACGACCACGCTTACGATGCGGCGAGCGCCGTCGGAATTTACGAGCACGCGCTTTCGGCTTCTATCCTGCACTTAAAAACCGAGTCTTTCGTCCCGAAAAATCTGCGTCAGCTTTTCATCGACGCTTTTGAAAATTCCGCTTTTCAGGACGCCGCCAAAATTATTCCCGTTCCGCTTTCAAAAAAACGTCTTCTCGAACGCGGATTTAATCAAGCCGCCGTTCCGGCGCAGATTTTAGCACGCCATACAAAAATTGATTTGGACGAGCAAAGTCTGGCCCGCACGATTCACACGCCGATGCACCGCGCCGCGATGGACAAGCGAGCGCGCGAGCTGACCGTCAAAAACGCTTTTGAAGTAAAGCGCCCGAAATTAATCGAAAATGAAAATATCTTGCTCGTCGACGACGTTTTCACATCGGGCGCGACCGCTTCAAACTGCGCCAAAGCATTAAAGAAAAACGGCGCAGGCAAGGTTTATGTTTTGACTCTGGCGCGAGCTAATTAAGGAATGAAGGCAAAGGGATGAGGGATGAATAAGATTTATTTTTCTTATTCATCCCTCATCCCTTTTATTCCTCTGCCCTCGGCTTACGGTGCGTCGTAAGTCGGAACGGGCAAATCGCCGTTCAAGCCGAATTGTCTAATCAGCGCCGAGCCGTTCGAGCTTTGGTAAGCATACCAGGTGCCGCTTGCCGGGCGATAAATAGCGACATCGTCTTTGCCGTCGCCGTCGTAATCGCCGACCGCCGGAATGTCTCCGCTCGCGCCCCATTGCTGGCCTAAAAATCCGCTCGTGCTTCTGAGCATATACCAGGTGTTATTGGACGGGCGGTAAACCGCCTGGTCAGCTTTGCCGTCGCCGTCGTAATCGCCGACCGCCGGAACGTCGCCGTTTAGCCCGAATTGACTGATGCTGACCGTATTGCTCGCGCTGTTTCTGACAAACCAGGTGCCGTTTGACGGGCGGAAAACGGCAATGTCGACGATGCCGTCGGCGTCGAAATCGCTTTGCTGCGGAACGTCACCGCTGACGCCGAAATTAACCGCCAGGAAATTAGACGGATTGGTCGTGCGGCGAATCCACCACGTTCCCGTCGATGGACGAAAGATGGCTAAATCCGCTTTCGCGTCGCCGTCGTAATCTCCGGCGGCGGCGATGTCGCCGCTGATGCCGAACGACGTGAAGGTAACCGTGCTGTCGCTGCTGTTAAAGACATACCAGGCGCCTTGCGTCGGGCGAAAAACGGCGATGTCAGCCAGATTGTCGCCGTCGAAATCTTCGGCCGTCGGAACGTCGCCGTTTGCGCCGAACTGCTGGATTCTGGTTGTGCTGTTAAAGGTGTTCGAAACATACCAGGTTCCGTTTGACGGGCGGAAAACCGAGATGTCGGTTTTGGCGTCGCCGTCAAAATCGGCCGAAGCTTTCGCGCGAACGATTTTATCGACCGTTCCGCTGGCTAAACCGACGGCGTAAAGCTCGCCCGCGTCGTCTTCGCCAAACGACGAAATAGTGCGCGTCGTATCGAGCAGCAGCGTCTGCTGGCTTCCGTTCCAGGTGAAAATCTCGCCCGTGCAGTAATCGGCGTGAACGTATGTCCCTTGCGGAAAAGTGTTCTGCGTTCCGCGATAGACGTAGCCGCCCACCACCGAACAGCGCGGGCTTGCGCCGGCGCTGCTGTATGTGAGAACCGGCGGAATATAATTTGTCGGCGTGCACAGCGACGGGTCGTTTCCGGTGCAGGAATTTCCCTCGTAAACGCGCCAGCCGTAGTTTCCGCCGAGCGTGATGGTATCGACTTCTTCGACCGCATCCTGACCGACGTCGCCGACCCAGAGCTGATTCGTGCCGCCGCGGTCAAACGAAAAGCGATACGGATTTCTCATTCCGAAAGCGTAGATTTCGTCCGCGCCCGGCGTCGCGCCGGCAAAGGGATTCGTCGGCGGAATCAGATACTGCTGCGTCGAGCCGACCGGAATATTGATGTCGATTCTTAAGATTTTGCCGAGCAGAACGTTGATGTTCTGCGCGTTGGCGGGCGGGTCGTTGGCCGAGCCGCCGTCGCCCGTTCCGGCATAAAGATAGCCGTCCGGCCCGAAGGCAATCGTTCCGCCGTTATGATTTGAGTTCGTCGGGTGCAAAATCGTGATAATCACGCGCCCGGTGCTCGCGTCGCCCTGATTCGGATTGCTCGCCATCGTTTGATATTCGGCAATCTCGATGGCGCCGTCGGCGGCGCGCGTGTAATAAACAAAAAATCGACGATTGGTCGCATACTGCGGGTGAAACGCGAGACCGAGCAGCCCGCGCTCGGTGCCCGACTGGCTGACGACCGACGAGAGATTGATAAAATCGGTCATCGTGTTCGAACCCGGCTGGACGACTTTGATAATTCCGCGCTGCTGGACGACGAAAAGCCTGTGCGTGCCGTCTTTCGAGCTGACAATGTGAACCGGAAGACTCAAGCCCGTCAGATACGGCTGCGCCCGAATGACGAGCGGAGGCGTCGGAAACTGCGCCGGAACGTTTAAAACTATTAGTAAATTAACTATTACAAAACCTACCCAAAATGCTGCCCTTTTCATATTTCCTTTCTCCAAGATAAATTTCTATCCGGGGCGTTTCCCCTTGCCGAGCTTTTTTAAATCGTCCGCGGCGTCCGAAGCGTCACGGCTGCGTGAGCACCTGTCGACGCGAAACGCTTTGTCTTCGTCCGTTTCGGCGTAAACCAGATACTTGCCGCCGACCTTGAACCACGCCTGATAGCGCGCCGTTTCATAAACGCTGATTTCGATTTTTCGCCCGCTCGCCCCTTTCCAGTATTTTTCGACTTCAAATTCGAAAATTCTCGTGTTGCCTTCTTTTCTTTCGCTTTTAACCGCGCCGACAAAAACCTTCGACGCCGCTTGAAAAGCTTCTTTAAAAGGAGGAATCGCGCACTTACCCGCCGCTTCGACAGAACCTTCCGCTTCTTTCAGGTTAGACGAAAAAGCGAGCAGGATGGCTGAAAAAACAACCGTAAAAGCCACGACAATTTTACTTTTCATTTTCTAAATTCCCGTCTGAAATCCGCTGCCTATGCTTATCTAAATTGTAACGATTCGGGAACGGGAAAAGCAAGACAAATAAATTTCGGGCGAGCGTCTGTTGTAGAAATTTTGATGGCCGGTAAATAAAGCGTATTTTCACCACAGAGAGCGCAGATAAATGCGGATAAACGCAGATAAATTAAAAATAATCTGCGTTTGTCTGCATTTATCTGCGGTTAGTTTCTCTTAAAATTCTCTGTGTTCTCTGTGGTAAATATTCCTCTTAAAATTTTGAATTTATAATCTATACCGAACTTTTTTTCTTTTCAGTTCGGCGTCTTCATTTTCAAAATTCTGGAGGCGCATCGTTACGTCGGCCGTCATCCGCAAATCCGACTGCTCGCCGTTTTTCAGATGAAAAAAGCCGGCCGCCGCAATCATCGCGGCATTGTCGGTGGAAAGATGTTTTGACGGAAAATAAACGGGCAAATCGAGTTTTGCGCCCAGTTTTTCGGCGGCCTCGCGCAGAGCGCCGTTGCAGGCGACGCCGCCGGCGACGATTAAAGTTTGCGGCGCGAGTGTGGCGGCGAGCTTTTCCATCGTGCCGACGAGAGAGCGGACGACCGTTGCCTGAAAGCTCGCGCAAATGTCTTTGATTTCCTGAGAAGGAGATTCGCCCTCAGTGACGGGCTTTATTTCATTTTCGCGGACGTAGCGCGAGACGGCGGTTTTCAAACCGCTAAAGCTGAAATCGGGTCGGCCGTCCGAGATTTTCGGCAGCGGAAATTTTATTTTTCCGGCATCGCCCGTTCGAGCCAGTTTTTCAATCACCGGCCCGCCCGGATAACTGAGCCCGAGCATTTTCGCGACTTTGTCGAACGCTTCGCCCGCCGCGTCGTCTCGCGTGCGTGAAACGACTTTATATTTGCCTTCCTCGGGCACGTAAAACAAATTCGTGTGACCGCCCGAAACTATCAGGGCGAGCGCCGGATAGACGGTCTGCGGATTTTCGAACACGACCGAATAGACGTGTCCTTCGATATGATTGACGCCGACGAACGGAATTCCCAATCCCCACGCGAGCGCTTTTGCGTAACAAACGCCGATGAGCAGCGAGCCGACGAGTCCCGGGCCTTGCGTGACGGCAACGGCGTCGATTTCCGCGAGCGAAACGCCGGCTTCTTTTAAAGCTTCATCGACGACGGGTTCGATTTTGGCGAGGTGCTCGCGCGCCGCGAGTTCGGGGAAAACGCCGCCGAAAGGTCTGTGAAGCTCGATTTGCGAAGAAATAACCGACGAAAGAATTTGCTTGCCGTCGCGCACGACGGCCGCCGCCGTTTCGTCGCAGGAACTTTCGATGCCGAGAATCAACATAAAATCGATACCAAATAGAAAACGGAAAACGGAAAATCAAAACACGTTTTCCATTTTCCATTCTCCGCCGTCAGTTATAAAAATTTACCGGGCGCGATTTCCGATAGTACCGGGGCTTTCCACCGGTTTGTTGCTGACTGCGCTTTTAGCAAAAAAGGCAAAGAAAATTATGGCTGCAATAATAATAAAAATCGCGATGCTGCCGAGCGCCCAGATTACGCCGCGATAGGATTTCGCCGTATCTTCCCTGACAACTTTTTCTTCACCGCCTACATTTATCACGTCTTTTGACATTAAATTTCTCCCAAACCTTGATTTTCTATTACTTTATATTCTTTAAGAGACAAAAGCAAAATGTTCGGCGCAAAACTAAAAAGCGGGCGACTGTAAATTCTTCGGCAGAGAAGATGAATATCCGGACGCGGCAATAATTTATTTCTTTTTTTACTTTTAACTTTTTACTTTTGTCATAAAAACTATGTATCATATTGCAAATCTTCTTTAATCCGAACCGGAATTTTCCGGTCAGATTAAACCTCATATCGATAAATCTTCAGATTCACAAAGTTCAGGCCGGGCCTTACTATTCGCTTTGATTGGCATATCTCCGGGGAAATAAAAACAGTTTTCGGGCTTGATGCCTGAAACTCAGGAGAAAATGGAATGTTCTGGAAATGTTACTTATAAATGTTTAGAGGAGAAAATATGAAAGGATTATTTTTATCAAATAATGGTCAGACATTTAGGCTTTTGTTCAGCTCGTTTGTGCTTTTTTCCGTAATCGCAGTAGTTTACTACTTTTCAATCTCGCCGACGCAAACGGTAAAAGCTGCGACCAGCGCACCGCAGGCGACATTTCCGGGGACGGGAGTCGGAGCGATTCCTGACGGATTGTCCGGCACGCCGCCGCAGTTCGGCGCGCCGCTTGTGATTAACTTTGCCGTCTCGGGCGTCTCAGCTCCGGTGACAAGCGTGACGGCTGACATCACTTTAACGCACACCTGGGTCGGCGACGTCGATATGGTCTTGAGAGCTCCGGGCGGCACGCCTTCTTTGGTTCTGGTTTCGCGC
>DASWRI010000044.1:0-73692 GCA_036403235.1 Pyrinomonadaceae bacterium
CAACATCTTATTAACCGTCCGCGACGGTTTGATGATGATTAGAAAAGAAAGAGATTAAGGAGAATCTATGGCAAACGAACTTTATGAAATCCCTTTGAAAAAAATCGACGGCAGCGAAACGAATTTGAGCGAATACAAAGACAAGGTTCTGCTCGTCGTCAACGTCGCTTCGAAATGCGGTCTGACGCCGCAATATGAAGGTTTGCAGAAGCTTTATTCGAATTACCGCGACAAAGGTTTCGAGATTCTCGGCTTTCCGGCCAACAATTTTATGGGACAGGAGCCGGGAACCGAAGACGAAATCAGGGATTTTTGCTCGACTAACTACGACGTTGAGTTTCCGCTTTTTTCGAAAATTTCGGTCAAAGGCGACGACCAGCACCAGCTCTATCATTATCTGACCGAAATTAAACCGGACACGGACGTCAATGACGGCGGGCTCGAAGAAAATTTGAGCGGCTACGGGCACAAACGCTCGACGCCGGGCGAGGTTTTGTGGAATTTCGAAAAATTTCTCGTCGGCAAAAACGGCGAGGTTGCCGCGCGGTTTGCGCCCGACGTGACGGCCGAAGACGAAAGATTGATTGAAAAAGTCGAGCAGGAGCTCGCAAAATAAATTTATGGCCGAGCTCAAAACAAAAGAAACAAAGGCGAGCGTCGAGGAATTTTTAAACACCGTTGCGAACGAAAACGTTCGCGCGGATTGCCGGAAAATCGCCGATTGGATGAATCAGGCGACCGGCGCAGAGCCGAAAATGTGGGGCGCAAACATCATCGGCTTCGGCAACCGGCATTTGAAATACGAATCGGGACGCGAGCTCGAATGGATGAAAATCGGATTTTCGCCGCGCAAGCAAAATATCACGCTTTATCTGAATCTTGGTTCAGGCTGGAACGAAGATTTGTTGTCAAAGCTCGGCAAACATAAAACGGGAAAAGGCTGTCTGTACATCAAGCGTTTGAGCGACGTCGACGAAAACGTTCTCGAAAAACTTATTCAAGGGTCGGTGAAAAAATAAAATGGAAAAACGAAAATTCGGAAAAACTGATATGGAATTTTCCGTGCTCGGCTTCGGCGGCGCGGAAATCGGCTACAACCCGAATCAAACGCAGGAGGACGTAAATCTTCTGCTCAATTCGGCGCTCGACGCGGGGCTCAACGTGATTGATACGGCGGCGGCATACAAAACTTCGGAGCAGATGATTGGCGAAGCCGTCGGCAAACGGCGCAAGGATTATTATCTGCTGACAAAGTGCGGCGCGCTCGACGCTTTTACGCGGTCTGACTGGACGAAAAAAGGAATTCTGGAAACAATCGAAAACAGTTTGCGAAATTTGAAAACCGACTATCTAGACATCGCGCAATTGCACAGCTGCGACGCGCAGACTTTGCGGCAGGGCGATGCCATCGAGGGCTTGCAGCGCGCGCAGGAAAAAGGCTACACGCGCTATATCGGCTATTCGGGCGACCGCGAAGACGCGAAATACGCCGTCGAATTAAACGTTTTCGACTCGCTTCAAACTTCGGTTTCAATCGCTGACCAGACGCCGATTGAAACAAATATTCCGCTCGCGGTCGAAAAAGGCCTCGGCATTATCGCCAAACGGCCGATTGCCAACGCCGTCTGGCGGCACGATGCAAAGCCGTCGGATTCGTATCATCACGCATACTGGGACAGAATTCAAAAATTAAAATATCCGTTTCTGGAAAAAAGTCTGGAAGAAGCGACGGCGACCGCTTTACGTTTTACGATGACGATTCCGGGCGTTTCGACGATGATTGTCGGCACGACCAGACCGAATCGATGGCAGGAAAACGCGCGCTACGTCGCTGAAGGCGCGCTTTCGGACGAAGAATTTGAGGAAATCCGCCGCCGCTGGAACTCGGTCGCCGACGAAAGCTGGATTGGACAAACTTAAATCAATTACGAATTACAAACTAAAAAACGTATTTTGCAGTAAACGAGCAAGGGAAGAATGAGCAAATTATTTGAAAAATTGAAGCTGCGCGAAATCGAGTTTCGAAACCGCATCTGGGTTTCGCCGATGTGCCAGTATTCGAGCGTGGACGGAATGCCGACCGACTGGCATCTGGTTCATCTCGGCACGCGCGCGACGGGCGGCGCGGGGCTCGTGATTCAGGAAGCGACGGCCGTTTCGCCCGAAGGCCGCATTTCGCCCGAAGACGCCGGCATTTGGTCGGACGCGCACGCCGAAGCTTATCGCCGGATTACCGATTTTATCAAAAGTCAGGGTGCTGTCGCCGGGATTCAGCTCGCGCACGCCGGGCGAAAAGCTTCGACCGCCGCGCCCTGGAACGGCGGCAAAAAAGTCGACGAAACAAAAGGCGGCTGGCAGACGATTGCGCCGAGCGCCGTTGCCTTTGCCGAAGATTACCCGATGCCGCGCGAGATGGCGGAAGCGGATTTTGAAAAAGTAAAAAACGACTTTGTCGCGGCGGTGAAACGCTCTTTGAACGCGGGCTTTGAAGTCATCGAAATTCACGCGGCGCACGGTTATCTGCTGCACGAATTTCTGTCGCCTCTGTCGAATAAGCGAACGGACGAATACGGCGGAAGCTTTGAAAATCGAATTCGTTTTCCGCTCGAAATTATAAAAGCCGTGCGCGAAAGTGTTCCGCAAAATTTACCGGTTTTTGTGCGAATTTCGGCGACGGACTGGACGGCCGGCGGCTGGGACTTGGAGCAGTCAGTCGAGTTTTGCCGCGCTTTGAAAGATACGGGAGTCGATTTGATAGACTGCTCGACCGGCGGAAACGTGCCGCACGCGCGCATTCCGGTCGCGCCGAATTATCAGGTGAAGTTTGCCGATGAAATTCGCCGGAAAGCCGAGATTCCGACGGCAGCGGTCGGAATGATTACGGAAGCCGGGCAGGCCGAAGAAATTTTGCAAAACGGACAGGCCGACGCGGTTGAAATCGCGCGCCAGTTTTTGCGCGACCCTTATTTCCCGTTTCACGCGGCGAAGGAACTCGGCGTGAAAATCGATTACGTTCCGAAGCAATACGGGCGCGCGATAGATTGATTTTTGGAGTTTAAGTATGAGCAGTTTTTCAAAAATTTCGATTTCGGTTCTGGATTTGTCGCCGGTTCTCGAAGGCGCGAGCGCGACGGACGCGCTTCGCAATACGCTTTCGCTGGCGCAGCACGCGGAAACGCTCGGTTATAAAAGGTTTTGGCTGGCCGAACATCATAATATGACCGGAATCGCGAGCGCGGCGACGTCGGTCGTCATCGGCTATGTCGCGGGCGGAACGGCGACGATTCGCGTCGGCGCGGGCGGAATCATGCTGCCGAATCACGCGCCGATTGTTATCGCCGAGCAGTTCGGAACGCTCGAATCGCTTTATCCGGGACGCATAGATTTAGGCCTCGGGCGCGCGCCCGGCAGCGACCAGCGCACCGCCCTCGCTCTGCGGCGAACGTTGAATACGGACGGCGACGATTTTCCCGAACTTCTGGAAGAGTTGCGGTTTTTCTTTCGCGAGCCGGTCGAGAATCAAAGAGTTCGGGCCGTTCCCGGCGCGGGGTTGAACATACCGATTTGGCTGCTCGGCTCATCCGGTTTCAGCGCGCGCCTGGCGGGCGAGCTCGGTCTGCCGTTTGCTTTTGCCGGACATTTTTCGCCGGAAAATATCTTGCCCGCGCTCGATATTTACCGCCGGTTTTTTACAAAATCGGACGAGCTCGAAGCGCCGCGCGCAATGCTCGCGCTCAACGTCGTCGCCGCCGAAACGGACGAGGAAGCGTGGTTTTTGGCGACTTCGCAATTTCAATCGTTTCTGCGTTTGATTCGCGGCACGCCCGGAAAGCTTCAGCCGCCGGTTGAAAATATGGACGAGATTTGGGACGAGCGCGAAAAAGCGTTGGTCGATGCGCGTCTCGGCGGCTCGATAATCGGAAGCGCGGCAACGATTGAAAGAGAACTTGAAAAAATTCTGGACGCGGCCAAGATGGATGAATTGATGGTAAACGCGATGATTTACGACCATCAAAAGCGCCTGCGCTCGTATGAAATCGTCGCCGAAGTCTGGAACGGAAAAGCCGAAGGCAAATCGGCGTAGATAAATTTTATTGAGGAAAATCGAATGAAAATCGGAATTATCGGAGCGGGACACATCGGCGCAAACGCCGCCAGACTTTTCGTCGAAGCCGGGCACGACGTGACCGTCGCCAATTCGCGCGGCGCGGAAACTTTGCGCGATTTAATCGCAGAATTGGGCGAGCGAGCGCAGGCCGCGAGCGCGGAAGAAGCGGCAAATTTCGGCGAAATCGTTTTCGTCTCGATTCCGTTCGGGAAATACAGAGAGCTTCCATTCGAAGCTTTGCGCGGCAAAATCGTGATTGATTCTAACAATTATTACCCCGAGCGCGACGGGAATTTTACCGAGCTCGACGAGGGAAAAACAACTTCGAGCGAACTGCTCGCCGCGCATCTTGCGGGCGCGCGCGTCGTCAAAGGATTTAACACGATTTGGTTCGAGCATCTGAAAACGCAGGGAAACAAAAATCTGCCGATGGAAGAGCGGCGCGCGATTTTTATCGCCGGAGACGACGCCGAAGCAAAAGAAATTGTTTCGAAATTAATTGCCGATATCGGTTTTGCGGCGGTCGATACGGGCGATTTGGCCGACGGCGCGTCGCAGCAGCCCGGCTCGGCGATTTACAACCGCAATCTGACGGCTCACGAAGCCGAGGCGATTCTGGGCTCGGAAGGATATTGATAAAAAATAAATTTGAAAAAGGGGAAGTTATGAAATACAGAAAATTAAGAGATTTGGAAGTTTCGGCGGTCGGGCTCGGCTGTATGGGAATGTCGGATTTTTATTCGGGACGCGACGATACGGAATCGATTGCGACGATTCACCGCGCGCTCGAGCTCGGCGTCAATTTTCTCGACACGGCCGACATGTACGGGCCGTTTACAAACGAGGAGCTGGTCGGCAAAGCGATAAAAGGAAAACGCGAAAAATTTGTCATCGCGACAAAATTCGGTATCGTGCGCGACCCGAACAATCCGCAGATTCGCGGCATCAGCGGCAAGCCCGAATACGTTCGGCAGGCCGCCGAGAGCAGCTTGAAGCGTCTCGGAATCGAGACGATTGACCTTTATTACCAGCACCGCGTCGACCCGGAAACGCCGATTGAAGACACGGTCGGCGCGATGGCGCGGCTCGTCGAAGAAGGAAAAGTGCGTCACCTCGGTTTGTCGGAAGCGGGCGCGGAAACTTTGCGCCGAGCGTCGAAAATTCACCCGATTACGGCTTTGCAGAGCGAGTATTCGCTCTGGACGCGCGACGTCGAGGACAACGACGTTTTGGCGGCGTGCCGCGAGCTCGGCATCGGTTTTGTTTCTTATTCACCGCTCGGGCGCGGATTTTTGTCGGGCGAAATCAAAAAGTTTGAAGATTTGGCCGAAGATGATTATCGCCGTTTCAGCCCGCGGTTTCAGGGCGAAAATTTTGACAAAAATATAAAGCTCGTCGAAAAAATCGAAGAAATCGCGCGCGAAAAAGGCATCACGGCGTCGCAGCTCGCGCTCGCCTGGGTGCTCGCGCAGGGACAGGACATCGTGCCGATTCCGGGAACGAAAAGGCGCAAATATCTCGAACAAAACGCTGGTGCGGCCGAGATAATTTTGAGCCAGGAAGATTTGGCGCGAATCGAGGACGTTTTTCCGAAAGATGCGGCCAGCGGTCTGCGCTATCCGGAGGCGATGATGGCAAGCGTTAATAGATAAAGGATTTAGCCTCGAATAACACGAATTATTCGAATAAGAAATAAAAAAATAATTTGTGCTATTTGTGCTATTCGTGGCTAAAAATAAAAAAGAAAAGGTGGAAAAATATGGCTGAAAGAAGTGCGAAAGCAAGTTGGGAAGGCGGTTTGATGGACGGCAAGGGGACGATGACTCTGGGCAGCGGCGCGTTTAAAGGCGCGTTTTCGTTCGCCACCCGAATGGGCGACGAGCCGGGAACAAATCCCGAGGAATTAATCGGCGCGGCGCTCGCGGGCTGTTATGCGATGGCTTTGAACGCGACGCTCGAAAAGGGCGGGCTGAAGGCGAAAAGCATCAAAACCGAAGCGAAAGTTTATCTCGGCAAAGACGATGCGGGTTTTGCGATTCGGAAAATCGATTTGACCGCCGACGCCGATGTCGAAGGTCTCGAAGACGAAAAGTTTCAGGCAATCGCCGAAGAAGTGAAAAAGGGCTGCCCGGTCAGCAAAGCGCTGGCGGCGACGCCAATCAATTTGACGGCAAATTTGGTAAAATAGAGTTAAAGGGAAAAGGCAATCGATTTGCCGAAAAGCAATAATTAAATTATTAAGGAGAAAAACAATGGGAAATTTTACAAAAGCAGTTACGGACACAAATTTTGAATCGGACGTTTTAAGCTCGGACAAACCGACTCTGGTCGATTTCTGGGCAGAATGGTGCGGGCCTTGCCGCGCGATTGCGCCGACGGTCGAAGCGGTCGCCGAGGAATTTGACGGCAAGGCAAACGTCGTCAAGATGAACGTTGACGAAAATATGAACGTCCCGCAGCGCTATGGCATTCGCGGCATTCCGACTCTGATTTTATTCAAAAACGGTCAGGAACAGGAACGCTACGTCGGCGGCAATATCAGCCGCGAAAAACTGGCCGAATTGATTAATCAATACGTTTAATAGAGGGGCGAGAGACGAGGGACAAGTGACTGGCGAAAGGAATAAAGATTCTTACACTCGTCACTTGTCCCTCGTCTCTAAATTTATGAAAGCAATCGTTGTCAGAGAATTCGGCGCGCCGGAAGTGATGAAGCTTGAAGAAGTCAAAACTCCCGAAGTCGGCGCTGCGCAAATTTTGGTGCGCGTCAAGGCGGCCGGGATAAATCCGGTCGATACGTATATTCGCGGCGGAAACTATGCGCAAAGACCGCCTCTGCCATACACGCCGGGAAAAGATGCGGCGGGCGTTGTCGAAGCCGTCGGCGCGGGCGTCGAAAACATAAAGGTCGGCGATAGAATTTACACCGCCGATTCAGTGACCGGAACTTACGCCGAATTCGCGCTCTGCGAAGCGAATCAGGTTCACAAGCTGCCCGAAAACGTTTCGTTCGAGCAGGGCGCGGGCGTTTTCGTGCCTTACGCGACGAGCTTTCGCGCTTTGTTTCAAAAGGCGAAAGGAAAATCGGGCGAAACAATTCTCGTTCACGGCGCGTCGGGCGGAGTCGGCATCGCTTCGGTTCAATGGGCGAAAAACGCCGGTCTGAAAGTTATCGGGACGGCCGGCTCGGAAGACGGAAAACAACTCGCTAAAGAGCAGGGCGCGGACTACGTTCTCGACCATTCGGACGAAAATTATCTCGCCGAAATCAAAGAAATCACGGGCGGAAAAGGCGTCGATATAATTTTGGAAATGCTCGCGAACGTAAATTTGCAAAAGGATTTCGAAATTCTGGCGATGTTCGGGCGCGTGACAATCATCGGCAATCGCGGAAGTCTCGAATTCAACCCGCGCGCCGTGATGGGCAGAGACGCCGTCGTTTACGGCATGGCGCTGTTTAACGCGCCGGAAGCGGAAATGCGCGAAATTCAAAACGCGATTTACGAAGGTTTGAGCAAAGGCTTTTTAAATCCGGTCGTCGGCAAAACCTTCCCGCTCAGAGAGGCCGCGGCCGCGCATCACGCCGTCATCGAAGAAAAAGCGTTCGGCAAAACCATTTTAGTAAGTGATAAGTGAAAAGTGATAAGTTTCCGATTTATCACTTACCACTGATTTTGTTTCAAAACCAAACACTTTCCCGCTTAACTTGAGATGGCACAGTGATTGCGGTTTATAAAATCCAAACGTGAGAATGTATCAAATACATTCTATCTAAAATAATAAAAACGAGGAGAAATTATGAACGCAATCGAACTTTTAAAGGCAGACCACGATAAAGTAGACCATCTTTTCGGCAAGGTAAAGGCGACCGAAGAAGGCGAGCACAAAGAGCTTTTCGAGCAGATAAAACAGGAGCTCGAAGTTCACACGCACATCGAAGAAACGATTTTTTATCCGAAATTAAAAGAAGAAAAAGAACTCGAAGACATCACGCTTGAAGGTATCGAAGAACATCATCAGGCCAAAATCTTTCTCCGCGAATTGTCGAATTTGACCGAGGACAGCGAAAAATTCGAGCCGAAATTAAAAGTTCTGATGGAAGACATCACGCATCATGTTCAGGAAGAAGAAGGCAAAATGTTTCCGAAAGTCGAGGAAATCTTCGACGCGGCGACCTTAGAAGACCTCGGCGCGCAGATGGAAGCCGAAAAGAAAAATTTCCAGAAATCAAACAAAGCGGGCGCGGGCAAATAAGCCTCTCCGCGAGAATTTAATTTTAAGAAAAAGCCCGGCTCAAAAGAGTCGGGTTTTTTTATTTGCCGGAGAGTCCGAAAACCGAATAGCTCACGCTGTTTTTATTGTAAATAGAGCGCCCGCCGGGCAGTAGCCACCCGATTTTCCGGTGATGATTTCTTAACCGGTGGAAAGTGAAAAGTGGTAAGCGAAAAGTTAAAAATAAATATCCGCTTACCACTTACCGTTTACCACTTACCGTTTAAAAAACTGTTGACAACATACGGCGACAGGCGTAATGTCTAAAGTATTGTCATTCTAAAATTTTCCGGTGTCGGTTTGGTAGATTCTTCAATTCGGTCTTTGAATCGTCAACGGGTATTTCTAAAATCAAGAGGAGAGGAAATGAATAAAAGATTTAGCAGTTTAATTATTGTTGCGGTCTTCGTGTTTTTGTTTTCGGCGATGGCTAACGCCGAAACGTTTACCGCATATCTCGAAGGCCGGCAGGAAGTTCCGCCGACCGGCTCGACGGCAACCGGCTACGCGCGCGTTTTTGTCAACGAATCGACGATGCAGATTACATACAGGGTTGTTTTCAACAATCTTTCGAGCGCCCAAAACGCTTCGCACATTCACGCCCCGGCGGCTATCGGCGCAACGGCTGCCGTCGCAATTAACTTCGGCACCGTCGGCGGCACGTCCGGCGTGATTACCGGCACGGCCTCGATTACGGCGACGCAGCTCGCGCAGCTTCGCGCTCATCAGGGCTATGTCAACGTTCACTCGGTAAATTTCCCGAACGGCGAAATTCGCGGCCAGCTCGGCCCGCGACGCCCGGTCGATTTTGACGGCGACGGCAAAACGGATTTCAGCATTCTGAAATTCCCGAGCGTTGCGCCTCCGGGAGTTGCACAGATTAATTTCTGGAACAAAAACAGCACGAGCGGAACCGTAATTTCGCCGCAATGGGGCGACGCTAACCGCGATTTCCCGTGCCCGGGCGATTATGACGGCGACGGTCAGGACGATTATGCGCTTTATCGCGACGGCGCGACGCAGGGCGCTCAGTCCGAATTCTGGGTGCTGACCAGCTCGGACAGCACAGTTTTGTATTACGCATGGGGACTCGGCGGCTCGACGACGGGCGCTAATCCGAGCGACACGCCGCTCTGCCGCGACTACGACGGCGACGGTAAAACGGACGTGGCCGTTGCCCGCCGCGGCTCGACGACCGGCGACCCGCTGACGTGGTACATTCGCCAAAGCTCAAACAATACGGCGCGCGTCGTTAATTGGGGCGTTACCGGAGCCGACGCCAACTCGTTCTACGATGCGCCGATTCCGGGCGACTATGACGGCGACGGCAAATTCGACTTGGCGGTCTTCCGCTTCGGCACGCCGCCCGATAATAACTTTATCGTTTTGAAGAGCTCGGACGGCGGCTCCATCTATCAGTTGTGGGGCAACTTTACGACCGACTACATCCTGCCGGGCGACTACGACGGCGACGGTAAATGGGACTTTGCCGTAGCGCGCACGGGCGCCGCGGCTACTTCGCCGATGGTCTGGTATGTTCTGTATGCCACCGGCGCGCAGAGACCGCAGCAGACGTTCGGTATCAGCTCCGATTTGCCGACGCAGGCCGATTATGACGGAGACGGCAGAACGGATTTGTCCGTCTATCGTCAGGGCGCAACGACCGGCGCGGCAAGTAACTTCTGGGTGTATAACAGCTTTGACAATACATCGCAGGTTACTCAATGGGGTGTCAGACCTGATTTCCCGGTCGCAACCTTTGACGCACGATAAAAAGTGCTGAATTCTAAACGGTAAGTGGTAGGTGGATAAAGTTTTTTAACTTTCCACTTACCACTTTTCACTTTTCGCTATTCCCTGTAGAATGACATTTATGAAACGACTTTTCATCAGTCTCGTTTTTATTTTTTCGATAAGCGTTTTCGCTTTCGCGCAGCAGCGTCCTTTGATTACGGACGACGTCGATACGATTCCCGAAGGCTCGTTTGAGATTGCGGCGGGCGTCGATTTTATGCAGAACGAGAAATTTCCGCTTTCGGGCTTAAAAGGCGATTTAACCCGTGTCGGCGACGTGCGCGTGAAGGTCGGTTTTTCATCAAACGTCGAATTTCAGGTGGAAGGCGTGATTCAGAATTTTCTGGCGATAAATTCGGCGACCACTCCCTCGCCGATTCCTTTGACCATCAACGGAAACTCGACCAACGATGCGGGCGATTTTACGATTTCCACCAAAATCAAGCTCAGAAACGAAACCGCTTTTTTGCCCGCGCTCGGCTTTAAGGTCGGTTTTCAAATGCCGAACACGAGCGAAGGACGCGGCATCGGGACAAATCAGATAAACGTTTTCGGCAAAATCCTGGTACAGAAAAGATTCGGCAAAAAGCCCGGAAAAGACGCGCGCGCCAACGTTTTCGGCAACGTCGGCATCGGCATTATGACCGCTCCGCTCGAACAATTTACGCAAAACGATGTGCTGCTTTACGGTCTGGCGGGAATTTTCCGCGTCAATAAACGCATCAATGTCGTCAGCGAGGTCAACGGCCGCGCCAGCACCAGAAACGGCGCCGCGCCGCTCGGCACGGAAAGCATCGGCCAGTTTCGCATCGGAACGCAGATAAAAGCTTCCGGCCTGCGCTTCGATACGGCCGCCGTCTTCGGTTTAACCCGTTTCAGCCCGCGCTCCGGCATCACCTTCGGCGTAACTTACCAATCTCCGAATATTTTTACTCCTGCAAGATAATAATAAAAAATAGCCCGCGGACGAACGCCGATTTAGCCGATTTTCGCAGATTTGTTTTAAAGATTATCCTTGAAAATCCGCCGAATCCGTGTTCATCCGCGGGCTATTTTTTTCAAAATTTCCTGACGAGATGATTTATCGGCGAATGACCTTTCCCGATATACGGCGCGGTGCGAATCGCTTCGGTGACGAACTTTTTCGAAATCCCGACGGCCTCAATCAAATTTTTTCCGTTTGCCAGATTCGCCGCAATCGCCGCCGCCAGCGTGCAGCCCGTCCCGTGCGTCGCCGTCGTTTCGATAAACTCAGCTTCAAAAATCTGCAAATTACTGCCGACAAACAAAAAATCTTTCGCGATACGTTTTTCGCCTTTCACTTGAAAAAGGTGTCCGCCTTTTATCAAAACATTTTTTGCGCCCGCCTGCTGCATCACCTGCGCGGCTTTTTCGATGTCTTTTTCCGTTTCGATTTTTATCCGCGCGATTCTTTCGGCTTCGGGAATGTTCGGCGTGACGAGGTCGGAAAGCGGAAAAAGTTTTTCGATGAGCGCGCGCAAAGCTGCGTCGTCAATCAAATCAAAGCCGGAAGTCGAGCGCACGACCGGGTCGACGACAAAGTTTTTCAAATTATTTTCCTCGACCAGGCGTGCGACTTCTTCGATTATCTCGCGTGTCGGCAGCATTCCGGTTTTCAGCGCGTCGATTTCAAAATCTTGTAAAATCGGCTCGATTTGCCCGCGAACGATTTCTGCGGTCTGCGCGACTGCGCCGAAAACTCCGGTCGTGTTTTGAAACGTAATCGAAGTTATCGCGGAAGTCGCAAAACAGCCGAAAACCGAGAAAATTTTGATGTCGGCGATAATTCCCGCGCCGCCCGAAGGGTCGAGCCCGGCGATTGTCAAAACAACTTTTGTCATAAAAACCTTCTACCGTTTATTCTTTTCTAATTTTCTCAGATTCTCAGCGTCGTTCAAAAAACGAATCGCCGCAAAACCGCTTGCGCCGGCTTCCAAAACCGATTTGTAATTTGTTTCATCGATTCCGCCGAGCGCGATGACCGGAAACGGCTTTAATTTTTCGCAAACTTCGCGCAAAGCGTTCGTGCCTTGCGGCGCGCCTTTGCCGGGAGTTGAAAAAATCGGGCTGAACGCGGCAAAATCAGCGCCGTTTTTTTTGGCAAGCTCCGCCCTTTCAAGCGAATGAGTCGAAACGCCGATGATGAAATTTTTAGGGAAATTGCGCCGAATCGTTTCGGCGGAAAGCGAATTTGCAGAAAGATGGACGCCGCCCGCTTTGGCCGCCAGAGCGATGTCGGCGCGGTCGTTGACGAGAATTTTTGTATTTGAGCGTTTGGCGATTTCGGCGGCTTCCGAAGCAAGGCGAAAAACGCTTCGCGCCGAAAGATTTTTCTCGCGGATTTGGATTAGAGAGATTTTTGTCGCGACGGCGATTTTGACGAGATTCAGAATTTGCGCGCGCGCCTGCGTGAAATTTTCCTCGGTTGCATTGCCTTCGGTAATCAGATAAAGCAGCGGCCTGCGCGCGAAAAAAACGTCATTTTTCACTGTCTTTTTTATCCGGGGCGCTGGCGGCAAACGCCTGCACGTTTTGTTTGAAATGCGCCATCTCCCAAAAAGCCAGAAATAAATTCATAACGCCCAGACCGGTTATCGCGCCGCGCACCCAGCCGGAAGCGACCGCTTTTTGAATTATCGGCAAGCCGGTTTTTTCGCTGACAAAAGCGAGCAGGTAATTGTCGCCCCAGTCGCCGAACGCGCCGATATTAATCCACGGCAGAAGCGTCAGAAGAACTCCGGCCATCAGGAAAAGGGCGATAAATAAAATGACAGTAACTCTCTCGACCATAATTTAGTGATTTTCCACGTTTTGCCAGGTTCGTTTTACTTTATCTTCCTTAGCAATTTTCATCTCTCAGTTTATAATAAATTCCCCGCGTTTTGCTAATTTTGGCATATCAGGCGCGCATTTGGCACACTAATAATATGATAACCGCAAGCGTTTTAGCTAAAAAAGCCGAAGTACCGATTTATACGGTTCGACATTACACGCGCATCGGACTGTTAAAGCCGGCGCGCAATTCGCAAAACGGATATAAAATTTATAATCCGTCCGACGCGATGCGCTTGCGATTTATTTTAGCGGCCAAAGATTTGGGTTTTACGCTGACGGAAATTAACCAGATTCTTGACGAAGCCGAACACGGAAAATCTCCGTGCCCGATGGTGCGCGATATCGTCACGCATCGGATTGAAGACAATAAAAAGAAAATAAAAGAATTGCAGCGCCTGCAAAAAAAGATGGAATCGTCCCTCAAAGACTGGGAAAAAATGCACGATTCGATGCCGAACGGCGACTCGGTTTGTCATTTAATCGAATCGGTCGCCGAAAACTAAAATTGTCCGCTTGACCTGACACCGGCTGATAAGTTGTAAAATGGTTTTGTCGTTAAAATTTGATTACGATTTGATTGATATTTTATTCGGGCAGTCGATACAAATAAGTTTTGCATCCAAGATTGGTTACAGGCGGAATTTATTCTAAAATTGATTTTCGGCTCGGTTCGGAAATCGGTGGAGTTGAAACGACGAATCCAAGCGACGCAGGCTGATATGAAAAATGTGAGATTAAAACAATTCGGTTTGGCCTTATGCCTGGCTCTATCGCTTTTAATCTCGCCGGTTTCCGCCTGCGCTTGTTCGCACCATCATCCTGAGAACGCCGAATCGGAAATTTCTTCGCATCATCAACATTCGGAAGCGGCCGTACATCACCATGATTCCGAAGCCGACAACGCGGCTCAATCCGTAACTTCGCAAGACGAATGCTGCTGTTTGGAAACAGCACCGAAGGTTTCCGCCAAATCTGAAAACATAAAAATCGAAAAACAAAAGTCGGCGATGCTATCGCTCGCGCCGGTCGAAATAACTTTTGTTTCGCAAACGATTTCGGTCGAATCCGCATTTACCCGAAAGTTTTATTTAACAGATTCTTTCTACAATCTCACGCCCGGACGCGCTCCGCCCGCGTTATAAAACAGCGAATACAAATCACGAAAATATAGACAGGTTGTCTTTGACGACTTGAAACGGATTGCCGTCTCGAAAAACGGCAATTGTTGAAATACTGTTTTATAAATCAGGAGATAGAGAAGATGAAAAAGATATTTTTATTAGCAATTTTCGCGCTCGTTTTCAGCGTGAATGCTTTCGCGCACGAAACTTTCAAGCTCGTCAGCAGCGAAAATAAAACTCTGAAATTGGAGGATTTGATAAAAATCGAGGCGCAGCGAACGCTCGGCAAAATAGATAAAACAAATCTGACTTTTACGGAAAAAGAAATTCGTCTGGTCGTTTTGACCGGCCCGGAAGACGATATGCTTTCTTACCGCATTCAGGGCGTCAGAAACCCGAATTTAGTCGTCCCGACGGGCGCAACGCTGAAGATTTTATTCGTTAATATGGACGAAGACATGCGCCACGATATTCGTTTCGGCCACGTCGAAGGCGATTTTCCGGTCGCGCCGGAAATCAAGGAGACGGCCGGAAGCGAGAGATTAACCGCTAAATCCGAAGACGGAGTTTTGCAGGCGGAAGAAATCGTCATTCAGTCAATCGAAGACGGAGCTTATAAATATTTCTGTTCCGTCAGAGGACACGCCAAAGGCGGAATGTGGGGAAATATTCTGGTAAACGTCAAACCCGGCGCTGATTTGAAAAAAGCCGAGAAAACCGTTCACGTTCATACCGCAGATGAAGATATGGATATGAACGAAAAAAAGACGGACGAAAAAAAATCAAACGACAATATGAAGGACATGAAAATGGACGATAAAAAGCCCAGTGATATGTCCGACATGAAAATGGATGATAAAAAGTCCGACGATATGCCCGGTATGAATATGTCGAGCAGCAAAATGGTAATGTCCTCGGTTACCGACATCAATTCTCCGATGACGCGCGAGAGTTCCGGCACTTCCTGGGTGCCGGACTCGACGCCGATGTATGCGACGACGAAGATGTTCAAAGACGGCGGAATGTTGATGTTTCACGGCAATATGTTTCTGCGCTATACAAATGTCGGGTCGAGCCGCGATTTTAGCGTCGGCGGCAGAGGCGATAATGAAAGATTCGACGCGCCGTCGATGTTTATGTTGATGTATTCAAAGCCTTTAAGCGGGAAATCGCAAATCGGTTTGCGCGCGATGCTGAGTCTCGACCCGATTATCGAGCGCGGCTTCGGTTATCCGCTGCTTTATCAATCGGGCGAAAGTTTTCGCGGCGAGCCGATTCACGACCGCCAGCACCCGCACGATTTTGTTAGCGAGCTTTCGGCGACATATTCTTATAAAATTAACGACAAGCAATCATTTTTCTTTTACGCCGGTTATCCGGGCGAACCCGCGCTCGGCCCGCCGACCTTTATGCACCGGTTTTCGGCCATGAACAACCCGGACGCGCCGCTTTCGCATCACTGGCAGGATTCGACGCACATCACTTTCGGCGTTTTGACGGCGGGCTACAATTTCGGAAAATTCAAGCTTGAAGCGAGCGCGTTCAAAGGCCGCGAGCCGAACGAAAATCGCTGGGATTTCGACGCGCCGAAGCTCGATTCTTTCAGCGGCCGGCTTTCTTTTAATCCGACAAAAGAATGGGCCTTTCAAATTTCTTACGGTTATCTGAAAAATCCCGAACCGGGCGAGCCGGACTTGAAAATTTTAAGACGCACGACCGCTTCGGCAATTTACAATAAAAAATTCAGCGACACAAAAAACTGGGCCAGTAGTTTTGTCTGGGGACAAAATTACGGAAACGGCGAGCGCACCAATGCTTTTCTGTTCGAGTCGGATTTTACATTCGATAAAAATTCGATTTTCGGGCGCGTCGAAAGAGTGCAGAAATCCGGTCACGAACTCGTTTTGGACGAAATCGACCACGATAAAATCTTTTGGGTCGGCGGCTATTCAATCGGTTATCTGCGCGAGCTTTATAAAAACAAAAATTGGAACGTCGGGCTCGGCGCACAGGCTACTCTTTATCAAAATTCAATCGGATTAGTTTCGTATTACGGCGGCACGAATCATCAGGGCTGGCAGGTATTTCTGCGCATTCACTCTTCGATGATGAATTAATATCGGATTAAAAAGCGTTTTCGTGAGGATGAGCAAACTGCTAATAAAAAAAAGAGCGTCTTGATTGATGCTCTTTTTTTTGAACTTAGCTGTGCCGGATTATTGCTTCTGAACAGTTTATCTTAATTTTTCGAGACGGCGGCCGATGTCGCGGTAATCGACGTTTTCGGCGTAGATTTTTTCGAAATATTCGATTGCCTTTTCGTTGTCGCCGCCCGTTTCATACGCGTTGGCGATTTCATAAAAGAGCGCCTGCTTTTCTTCATCGTTCAAATCATTGACTTCGAAAGCGCGCCGATACCACATCAGAGCGAGATTCGGCATCGCTTTTTCCATAAAACAATGGCCGAGAAGCGTTGCGCACTGGAAAAAACAGCGCGTTCGGTCGTTTGGCTTGACGAGATTGATGGCGTCCTGAAATTCGCGAATGGAATCTTCCATCAAGCCCATTTCCTTGTAGGCGATGGCCATGTGGTAATGCGTTTCGTAATCGCCCGTCGCTGCCGGCTCGGTTTCTTCAAAACCGAGGTCGGTTTTGAATTCGCTTAGAATGTCGAATCTTTTCGCGTCCGTCACGGCTTGTGTCGTGTCTTCAGCCGTATCTTCAGCCGTATCTTCTATTGCGGCTTCCGTTGCGTCTTCGGCGACAACTTCTTCGGAAATTTCCGGTCGTTTGGATTTTTTCTTTTTCTTCGGTTTGCTTTTGGCGGCGAGCGTTTGCAGCGAATCGTCCAGTTGCAGGCGAAGCTCGGCTAATTCGTGCCGGTTTCCGAATTCTTCTTCGAGCGTGTTCAGCGTTTTTTCGGCTAATTCCTTATAGCCCTGCGCGATGTAAAACTCGACGCTCTCGACTTCCTGCACGAGTCTTACTGCGTCGGCCGGTTTCAGCTCGGCATTTTCAGATTCATCATCGTCGATTTCTTCGTCGCTGCGTGTTTTTTCGACGGCGCCGTCAACGATATATTCGTCAAAGCCGTCGCCTGCGAACGCAAATCCGTTTTCGCTTTTGTGCGAGCCGTTATGATTTGTCTCGACGCCGAAATCCGCGCCGGAAAAATCGAAATCCGTGCTGAATTCGCCAAAGTTTCCATCAAAAGCCTGCCCGTTGCCGTTGGTCTGGTCGTTTAAATCGAAGCTTTCAAATTTCGGAGCGTCTTCGGTCAAATTCCCGGCGACCAGCACCGGCTCCAAATCAGTTTCCGGCAGACCGTATTCGGCTTTAATTTCCTGCAGGCGCTGCGCGTATGCGGTTTCGTGCGGCGCAATCATGACGAGCTGCGAGAGCGCGTATCTTTCGTCGTCGACCGACTCGTTATGACGCGCGATTTCGGCCAGCGTTTCCAGCGATTTTCTTAATTCGGACTCGTCCCGATGCCAGCCGTAATAGCGAACCGAAAGCCGCAAAGCATCGAGATGCTCCGGATTTCTCGCCAGAATTTCGTTTGTCCAGTGGAGAAATTCCTCGGACTGCCCGCCGACCAGAAGATGCTCGGAAGACATCGAGAGAAGCCTCGACGCCGAATCCAAATCGTTTTTCTTCAGGTAAACTTCGACGAGTTCTAAAAATTTCGGGTAATTCGAAGGCTCATGCTCGACGAGCTTGATAATCGCGCGCTCGGCCTCCTGCGGATTGTCGGTTTCGATGTAGCAGTCAATCAATAGAAACAGAACTTCGCGATTATAAGGCTGCTCGACAAGAATATCTTCGAGAATTTTGGCCGCTTCCTCGGCGTAGTCGAGCTTTATCTGCGCGTTGACGTAGCCTTTCAGCGTCGGCAAATCGTAGCGGTTTACTTCCAAAGCTTTGGAAAAGGCGGTCAAAGCCGGTTCGTACTGTTTTTGCGCCGAAAGTCTCAGCCCGGCTTCCGAAAAAGCCTTTGCGGCTTCGTCCTTTTGATTTTCCTGCCAGTAAATATCGGCGATTTTCAGATAGATGCCCGTATCGTGCGAGTCGAGCTCGGCAATCTGTTTCCAAATCGCCAGCGCCTCGATTTTTTGTCCTTTGCGCTGATATTCTTCCGCCAGAGTCGTGTAGTGCGTGCGCGCTTCGGCAAACGAGCCTTTAGATTTGTATAAATGCGCGAGCTTGGCCGAAACTTCCATCGAATCGGGCTTGAGCCGCGAAATCTTGTTATAGACGGCAATCGCTTTTTGCGAAAATCCCTGAGTGTTGTAATGCTCGGCGACCTCCGTAAAACAGCTGACGGCTTCCTGCTGCTCGGAATTTTTTATATACAAATCGCCGAGAATATTGAGCGTACCAAAATCCTTCGGGTCGTTTTCGACCACACGCTTGTATTCGCTAATCGCCGCCCGAATCTTGCCTTGTGCAAGAAATCGCTCAGCGTTTCGCATTGCTTTTATTTTATCGAAACTCATTGTGAACAAAATGAAATCAGAATCCGAACGTTTGATAAGAAAAAGAATATTATCGAAGAGGTGGACGGCAATCTTAGCTAAACTGCCAAATTTAAGCTAACATGTTCCGGTAATTTATGTCAACGTGTTTTAACAATATTTGTTATTTTTAACGTAAAATTTTTGTAAATTCTCAACTTTGATTTTTGCAGCGTAATTTTTTAGTCTAATTCTTTGTCAAAGTCTGGAGTCTCAAGTCTGAGGTCTTGAGTCAAAGATTTTCCGACTTGAGACTTCAGACTTGAGACTCGATTTTATTTATGAAAGCTTTAATTTTAGCCGGAGGAAAAGGCACGCGGCTGCGGCCTCTGACGGTTTACACGCCGAAACCGGTTGTCCCGTTTTTGAATCAGCCGTTTCTGCTTTACCAGATAAATATTCTGCGTCGCGCGGGGATAAAGGATATTACGCTGTCTTTGAGTTATCAGCCCGACAAAATCGAGCAGGTTTTGGGCGACGGTTCTGATTTCGACGTTAATTTGAGCTTTGTCACCGAACCGTCGCCGATGGGCACGGGCGGCGCATATAAATACGCGGCGGACGGATTCCGCGAAACGACCGTAGTTTTTAACGGCGATATTTTAACTGACGTCGATATTGCAAAAGTCATCGAGTTTCACCGCGAAAAAAAAGCGGAAGCGACGATTGTTTTGACGCCGGTCGAAAATCCTTCGGCTTACGGTCTGGTCGAAACCGAGGCCGACGGACGCGTTTTGCGTTTTCGCGAAAAACCGAAGCCCGAGGAACTGGACGAACTGACGACGAATAACATCAACGCCGGAATTTACGTTTTGGAGCCGACCGTTCTCGGCATTATCCCGAAAGGCGAAAACCGTTCGTTTGAATACAACGTCTTTCCGGATTTACTCGAAAAGCAGAAGGCTTTTTACGCCTACGTTTTGCAAAAAAACTACTGGCGCGACATCGGCACGCCGAAAAGCTACCTGGACGCGCACCAGGATTTTTTCGCCGGAAAAATAAAAAATTTCGAGATTAAAAATAAATCCGCCGGTGCCGACATTTCGCACAAAGCTTCGGTCGATAAAAACTCGGTCATCGCCGACGAATGCGTCATCAAGCCGGGCGCGCGCATTACAAATTCGGTAATCGGCGCGGGCGTCCACATCGAGGAAAAAGCAATCGTCGAAAATTCCGTCATCTGGGCGCACACGCGCATCTCGGCCGCCGCGCACATCACCAACGCAATCATCGGCCGGAGCTGCTACATCGGCAAAAACGCGACGGTCGGCGCAGGCGTCGTTCTCGGAGACAAAACTTCTCTGACCGATTACACAAAAGTCTGAAGATTTGGTTTAAGAATCTAAATAAAAAACTCTCCTACTTATTAAAAGGGAAGGGAGTTTTTTGAGTTATGACGTCCGGCGCTTCTGTTTGATTTAGATACAGTCGCTTGTATCGATACAAAGCGACCGCTCCGACTTTTTTCTTTTATTTCCTTATATTTCCGTAGTTTCAGGCGAGGCACGAATTTTGCAAAAATACGAGTAAAATTTTGCAGTAAAGGTGCGACTATATGAAATCAAACAACACAGTAGAAAAACTTTTGAGCTTTGAGCCGGCCGGCTTTCCGTTCATTTCGCTTTATTTGAATACCGAGCCGAATGAAAACGGGCAATTTAATTTTAATGTTTTCGCCAGAAAACAGTTGAGCGAATACGCTGATAATTTCGAGGCCGAATCGAGCGAGCGCGAAAGTTTTGACCGCGACGCCGAGCGCATTCTCGAATATCTCGGAAATATAAAGCCGACGACCAAGGGCGCGGCGATTTTTGCCTGCGCGGGCGCGGGCGATTTTTTTCTGACGCGCGAATTTAACGTGCCTTTTGAGGAAGACTACTTTTTCGTTTTCGACAAGCCGTATATTTTCCCGCTGACGCGCCTGCTTGAGCAAAACCCGATGTTTGCGGTAGTTTTGGCGGACACGAATGCGGCCAATATCTACACGTTCAAGCGCGGGCACGTTATCGACCAGGAAGAAATTCAAAACGAAAAAACAAAGCGCGTTGCCGCCGGCGGCTGGTCGCAGCAGCGTTACCAGCGCAGCGTCGAAAACTTTCACCAGCAGCACGCCAAAGATATTGTCGAAGAGCTCGAAAAAATCGTGCGCGACGAACATCTCGACCAAATCGTTCTCTCCGGCGACGAGGCCGTCATCATTCCGCTTCTGCGCGCCGAGATGTCGAAAGAACTCGACGAAAAAGTAGTCGAAGTCTTGAGTCTCAACATAAATACGCCCGAGCACGAATTGATGGAAGCCGCCGAGCAGGCGATTTTCCAGAATCAAACGCTAATCGATAAGGAAAAAGTCGACAATCTTTTCGAGCAGAATTACGACGACGGATTCGGCGTCACGGGCGTCGAAAAAACACTCGCGGCGCTCGCTAACGGGCAGGTGCAGGAGCTTTATATCAGCGCCGATTTCGACAAAATCGAATACGACGCGAAACAGGTTTACAAAATTTTGAGCGCCTACGCGCCCGGCGAAGACGGCGAAGTTCCCGACATCCGCCGGCAGGGAAAGGTCGTCGACGAGCTGCTTCGCCGCGCCATCGAATCGGCCGACAGCATCAGATTTATCAAGGACGAAAATCTTCTGAGCGAAGTCGGCGGCGTCGGCGCGCTTTTAAGATACAAAATTGCCAAAGGACAAAACGTATGAGCGAAAAGAAAAGACAGAAAAAAGACGGCGAGGGCAAAAACAAGAATAATCAGCGAATGCGCGCCGCCAATGATAAAGACACGGGCGCGAAAAACGGCATCGATACCCGCGAGGACGATAAATCGGCGGGAAAATCGAAAAATTAGCTGAAAAGTAAAAAATGAAAACTGAAAGGTGAAAACAACT
Organism: Pyrinomonadaceae bacterium; assembly: GCA_036403235.1. Taxonomy (GTDB): domain Bacteria; phylum Acidobacteriota; class Blastocatellia; order Pyrinomonadales; family Pyrinomonadaceae; genus JBGTFE01. The sequence goes on from DASWRI010000044.1 coordinate 21,553, forward strand.
TTCAGTTTTCATTTTTCAGCTCTCACTTCCTTCCGGTTTCGGTGATAAAATATTTCTATGCCCGAATTGCCGGAAGTCGAACTCGTCGCACAATCGCTCAATAAACTCGTCTCAAGCCGAAAAATAATCGCCGCCGAACTTATCAGGGAACGGCTTGCACCGGAAAATTCGCCGTTGGATTTTGCCGGAAAATTAAAAGATTCGACGATAAATTTTGTTCACCGGCGCGGAAAGCACGTTTTATTTGATTTGAATAACGCGCGTACTTTAATCACGCATCTGCGAATGAGCGGGCGGTTTATGCTTTTGCCAATCGAGCGCGATTTGCCGAAGTTTGCGCACGCGATTTTTTATCTCGAAGACGAGACCAGACTCGTTTTTCAAGACCAGAGACATTTCGGCTTGATGAAAATCGTCGAAACGGCGCGGCTTGCCGAAGCAAAAGAAATAAAAAAGCTTGCGCCCGAGCCTTTTTCCGAAGAATTCGATTTAAAATATTTTCGCGCCGTTTTAAAAACGTCGAAGCGCAGCTTGAAGGAATTTCTGCTCGACCAGACAAAAGTTCTCGGTCTCGGCAACATATACGCGTCCGAAGCCTTGTTTCTCGCCCGCATCAATCCGCAAATTCCGGCCGATAAAGTTCCGGCGCGCAAGGCCTCGATTTTATTTGAAAAAATCCGCGAAATTCTCGCCGAATCAATCGCGCACGGCTCGACCTTAAACGTCAATCCGGAAAACATCGACGGTAGCTATTATGGCGGCGGTTTCGAAAGTCGCTGGCGCGTTTACGACCGCGAAAAGGAAAACTGCGTCGCCTGCGCCACGCCGATTGCGCGCCTCAAACAAGGCGGGCGCTCAAGTTATTTCTGCCCGAAATGCCAGAAATGAGTCTAAAGTCGCAAGTCTAAGGTCGGAAAACAATTTTGACTTTGGACTTGCGACTCTTTTGAAAAGCGGTAACAAATGCGACGCCGCGAATTTTACGCACCGGCATCTGGAAATAAACGGCAAAAAAGCGGAGTATGAATTTTCGGCAAATTAAGCTCAGGCTATACGGAAAAACCGCGACGAAAACTAATTTCAAAGCGCTTTAACTTGACAGTTTCAGGCGGAAACCGCATTATAAAATTTACTTTTCGTGGTGAGTTATAGCGACTTGCGACCACGTAAAATAAACTGCTAAACAGCGAACCGAAGAAAGTTTTAAAGAGTCTCGCTGTTTTGGCGAGATTTTTTTTTAGCCGTCAGCCGTCAGCGTTCAACTATCAATTTAAAACTGACTACTGACCACAGATTTATGAAAAACTTCCGAGAAATATTAGACTCCGACGGTATTTTTGTTTTTGACGGCGCGGTCGGGACGCGTTTTTACGACAAGGGAATTTATATCAATCGCTCCTACGACGAGCTGAACCTGACCGCGCCCGACTTGGTGCGCGAAGTTCACGCCGAATATGTCAAAGCGGGCGCGGACATCATCGAAACCAATACTTTCGGCGCGACGCGTCACAAATTGCAGCAATACAGTCTCGAAAACAAATTAAAGGAAATCAACATCGCGGGCGTGCGCATCGCGCGCGAAGCGGCTGGCGAAGACGTTTTTGTCGCCGGCGCGATTGGGCCGCTCGAACTCAGAATCGAGCCTTACGGCCCGACCTCGTTTGAAGAAGCGAAAGAGATGTTCAAGGAACAGGCCGCGGCGCTGCTCGAAGGCGAAATCGATTTGTTTGTGCTGGAAACGTTTTCTGATTTGTCGGAAATCGAGCAGGCGATAAAAGCCGTCCGCGAATTGTCGGATTTGCCGATTTTCGCGCAGATGACGATTACGACCGAAGGCAAGACGGTTTTCGGCGTGACGCCCGAAACTTTTACCAAAAAGCTCGATGAGCTCGGCGTCGATGTCATCGGCCTGAACTGCGGCGTCGGGCCGACGCATATTTTGACGACGCTCGAAAAAATGCGCGGCGCGACTACCAAATCGCTTTCCGCGCAGCCGAACGCCGGACTCCCGCGCGATGTGCAGGGACGGCAGTTTTATATGTCTTCGCCCGAATACATGTCGAAATTTGCCAAGCGTTTTATCAAGGCGGGCGCAAAATTCGTCGGCGGCTGCTGCGGCACGACGCCGAAGCACACGAAATTGATGGCCGACGCGGTTCGCGCCATTTCTCCGCGCGCGGCGAAGGCAACGGCAAAGCCCGTCATTTCGGCCAAAGTCAATGATTTAACTCCGGCCGACGTTCAGGTCGTTTCGCCCGAAGAGCGCTCGAAATGGTCACGGAAAATCGCGCGCGGCGAGTTTGTCACATCGGTCGAAGTTCTGCCGCCGAAAGGCTGCGACGCGGCGAAAACTCTGGATTCAATCAAGCTTCTGGTCAATGCCGGGGTCGATGCGGTAAATATTCCCGACGGGCCGCGCGCGCAGACCAGAATGAGCGCGCAGGCGACCGCCGTCCTCGTCGAACAGCGGGTCGGCATCGAAGCCGTTCTGCATTACTGCTGCCGCGATAGAAATCTTCTGGGAATGATGTCCGACCTGCTCGGCGCGGCGGCGCTCGGGCTTCACAATCTTTTAATTATCACCGGCGACCCGCCGAAAATGGGGCCGTTTCCCGACGCGACCGCCGTTTTCGACATCGATTCCATCGGCTTGACGAATATGGTCAACAAGTTAAATCACGGGCTCGATTTGGGGAACAATCCGATTGGCTGCCCGACCGCGTTTTCCATCGGCGTCGGCGTCAATCCGGGCGCGATAAATCTCGATGAGGAAATCCGCCGTTTTGAATGGAAAGTCGAAGCGGGCGCGGAATACGCCATCACGCAGCCGGTTTACGATACCGAGCAATTAAGGAGCTTTTTGAAAAAAATCGAGCACGTACGCATCCCGATTGTCGCCGGAATTTTCCCGCTTGTTTCGATTCGCAACGCCGAATTTATGCACAACGAAGTTCCGGGCGTCGTCATTACGCCGGAAATTCTGGACAGGATGAGAAAAGCGTCGGACGTTTCAAAAGAAGCTGCGCGCGAGGAAGGCATAAAAATCGCCCGCGAATCGCTGGTCGAGGTACGCGATTTGATTCAGGGCGTGCAGGTTTCCGCGCCGTTCGGCAACGTCAAATACGCGCTTCAGGTTTTTGACGTGCTCGAAGAATTTAAGACGAGAAAAGAAGCGGCGGTCATTTCATAAAAGTTTCAGATAAGAAAAGTAGCCGCGAATTACACAAATTACGCAAATAAAAAATCAATTTCTATTTGCGTAATTTGTGTAATTCGCGGCTGATTTCTTTTTAGCCCGGCCGGATTATGGGCAAGTCATCGCTTTTACATCGTGTTTTCATTATTCGCTTATTCCCCAGCGGCGCGTGATTTCGTCGAGCCAGCGCTCGGCGGCGGCTACGTTCGGAAAAACCTGCATCGGGCGAATCTGCTCGGTGAGTATATCGTAAATTTGCAGCATCTCGTATAAATTTTCGTTGTCGGCGATGATGGCGACGGGCGCTGCTTCGCGTCGTCCGGCGACCTGCGCGCGCTCGGCGGCGAGCGCGCGGATTTGCTCGCGCGTTAAATCGGTCACCGCGCCCGAGCAGTCAAAAATCTCGCCGTAGCTGGCGGCGGGCGAGCCTTCTTCGGCGTTCATGTGAGCGCGAAAATCCTCGTAATTTACGACGCCTTCGCAGCACGAATAAACTCTGCGGCGTTCATAGTCAATCTGGTAATAAATCGGCATAGAAATAAAATTGTTTGGCGGGTTGAGCGTCAAAACGCCCAATGGTGCATTAAGCGCAATTATTATTTTTATGATACGACTTTGCCGCCGTGATTTGAAGCGCGCGTAAAAGAAACTTTTGCGCTGGCGCGCTAAACGCATTTCTGCGTGCAATGTAAGCTTTCGGACAAAATACGAAAGCTCGATGTGTTACAAATTTCAAATCCGATATTGTTTGAAAAAGGGGTTGAATTTATGAAAGGATTTTTGAATTTCGGCGGATTTGCATTTTTAGCTTTTATGGCTTTAACGGCGGCGTCGACGGTTTTTGCGCAGAACGCAAAGGAAACATACACGGGAACGGTTTTAAGTTACGGCACGGGCTTAAATACGAGAAGCACGACGCGCACTTTTACGCTCAACATCACCGGAACGACCTCCGACACCGAGGCGAAAGGTTTTCTCGCTACTTTGCGCGATAAAGGTCAGAGCACTCTGCTCGATGAAATCAACGACGAAAAACTCGGAAATTTTTCGGTCGGCGGTCGTATCGGGCCGACGATAAACGTCGTGCGCGAAAGCGATGTTGACGGGCAGAGAAGAATTTTTGTCGTCTTTGAGCGCTGGATGCAGTTTGCCGAGCTGCGCGGCGGTTATCGCTCGACCGACTACCCGTTCGGAGTTATCGAGCTGTTTATGGACGAGCGCACCGGAAAGGGAACCGGAACTTATATCGAAGCCGCCAAAATCCGCTGGAATTACGACGATAAAAGCAAGCAATATCAGGTGGAAATCGAAAACTTCGCGACGTTTCCGGCAAAGCTTCTCGGCGTCACGCAAAGCGGCGGAAGAGGCAGATAGGGAAGTGAAAAGTGAAAAGTTTAAGAATCTTTTCTAAACTTTTCACTTTTCACTCAGTAATTTATTACTTTAACGACGCCGGTCTTGAATTTCTCCGGGTTCGGCGAGGGCGTTTTGGTCAACGTGAATTTGTGATTATAGCGGTCGGCCGCCTCTGCCGCCGGTATGCTCTGCCATTCGTATTTGATGACGGCGCCGTCGCCGAATTCGTAGATTCTTTCGATTTTATCGGCGGTGTAAACGGTCGGCGTCTCCTTCGCGATTTTGTCGCGCTCGTCGTAAATAATAATGTTTGCGTATTCTTCGGCGTTTTTCATAAATTTATTCTGCTTTCAATTATTCTCAGACTGACGGTTCATTTTATCAAATGTTTCTCGTTTTTTATCTCTTTCACTTTCCACTTTTCACTTTTCGCTTTTCACTTGAGTTGCTTTGGACATTGCGCGGAAAAGTTGGCACAATAGGCAAGTAAATTTTACGTTCCCGAAAGAAAATTCAAATCAAAACGGAGAAAAAGGTATGAGCTTAGGTCAGAAAGAACAAAGTATGAGTCTCGGGCAGATTATCGCCGCCGAGCTCAAGCAGGAAGCCATTTCGACGCGCAAAATGCTGGAACGGATTCCCGCCGACAAACTCGCGTGGAAGCCGCACGAAAAGTCGATGACAATTGAGCAGCTCGCCGGTCATATCGTCAATATGGTTAGCTGGACGAGCGTCACTCTAAAACAGGACGAGCTTGATTTTGCAAAGATGGACTACAAGCCGCGCGCCTATACGGACGCTTCGCAATTGACCGAAGATTTTGACAAAAATCTGGCCGAATCCCTCGAAACTCTCGCCGGTACTTCGGACGAAACGATGGCGACAAGCTGGACTATGCGAAACGGCGAGCAGATATTTTTCACGATGCCGAAAGCCGTCACGATGCGAACTTTCGTGATGAATCACGTCATTCATCATCGCGGCCAGCTTTCGGTTTATCTGAGACTTCTCGACATTCCGCTTCCGTCCATCTACGGGCCGTCGGCGGACGAGGGAATGTAAATTGGTCAGTCGCCAGTCGTCTGTTGTAAGTTGAGATTTATTTACGTTTTCGATTAAAACTCAATCAGCAACGGACGACTGGCAAACCATATGGAATTATTAAACTTCGACAAAGAATCCACCGAAGGCGGAAACTTAAGGCTTATTTCCGAAAGGCGCGAGCCGCAGCCGTTTCCCCAAATCGAAAAACAGTTCGTCAACTTCATCTTTTTTCGCGTCAATCCCGAATGGCGAAAATTGAACGCCGAAACAAAACGCATCTTTAAATCCGAGTTTCAGAGCGTTTTTAATAAGTTCAGCGAAAATCTTCTGCTTTTTTCCTATTCGCTCGTCGGCTTTGACTCAAAGGCCGATTTGATGTTCTGGCGCATCGGCGACTCGCTCGATTCGATTCAGGACATGACGGCGACGCTGTATCGCACAAATCTGGGAAGCTTTCTCGAAACCGCCGACAACTACCTGGCGATTACGAAAAAAATGATGTTCGTCGCACCCGACGAGCACGAATCGATTGAAGACCGCTTTCACGTCAAAGCGGGCGCGAAAAAATATCATTTCGTATACCCGTGCGCCAAACATCGCGATTGGTATGAAAAAACGGGCGAAGAGCGCAAAGAGCTGATTGAAGAAAATTTTATGGTCGGGAAAAAGTTCGACAACATAAAAATTCACCTGACGCACGCGTTCGGCTTCAGTGAGCAGGAATTTATCGTCAGCTTTGAAACCGACGAGCCGAAAGATTTTCTCGCGCTCGCCGAAGAGCTGCGCCAGACGACGGCGAGCAAATTCACTTTGCGCGGAATGCCGATTTACACGTGCCGCCAGCGCAGTTTGATGGAATGTCTCGATGCGATAGGATAAGAATTACGAATTTCAAATTACGAATTACGAATCCAGAACTTATTTCTTTAATTCATAATTCGTAATTTAAAATTCGTAATTAAATTATGAAGATTGCTCGAAAATTCATCATCAGCGGAACGGTACAGGGCGTCGGGTTTCGCTTTTTCGCGCAGCGCTCGGCGGCGCGGCATCAGGTGCGCGGTTACGTGCGAAATCTCGAAGACGGGCGCGTCGAAGCACTGGCCGAAGGCGAGCCGAAAGCGGTTCAATCGTTTCTCGAAGATTTGACGACCGGCCCGATTTACGCAAACGTCGCCGACGTCGAAGAAACGGTTTTAGAGCCGAACGGATTGTATTCAGCATTTTTAATTGAAAAATAAATGAGTTTGTCATTCGTCATTTGTCCGTGGTCAGTTGCTGGTTGAATTTAATTCGAGAGCGTAATTAAAGCTCAAGCCCGCAACTGACCACTGACCACTGACCACTGACCACTGACAAAAATGGAACACTTAAAAAAACTTATACGCGAAGTGCCTGATTTTCCGAAAGAAGGCATCAATTTTTACGATATTACGACGCTTTTGAAAGACGCCGAAGGACTCCGGCAGACGATTGACGCGCTGGCCGCGAATTACAAAGGCGAGCAGATTGACACGGTAATCGGCGTCGAATCGCGCGGTTTTATTTTCGCCGCGCCGCTTGCGTATCACTTAAACGCCGGGTTCGTGCCCGTCCGCAAGCCGAAAAAGCTTCCGGCCGAAAAAATTTCCGTCTCGTATGATTTGGAATACGGTCAGGACACGCTCGAAGTCCACAAGGACGCCATCGGCGAAGGTCATCGCGTCTTGATTGTCGATGATTTGCTCGCGACCGGCGGAACGGCGCGCGCGACGGTCGATTTGGTCGAAAGTCTGGGCGGAAAAATCGTCGGTCTGATGTTTCTCGTCGAGCTGAATTTCTTAAACGGACGCCGAAAATTCGACGGCTACGACGTCCGCTCGTTATTAAATTACGATTCTTAAACTAGACAATCCAAAATCCAAAACCTACAATCTAAACTCGTTTACGCTCCCGTAGCTCAGCTGGATAGAGCGTTCGCCTCCTAAGTGAAAGGCCGCAGATTCGAATTCTGCCGGGAGCAAATCATATAAAAGCGGTGCAGAAATTTATCTACACCGCTTTGTCTTTTCTAAATTCGAAACAATCTACGGAACAAAAGCATTTTCAGTCGGAACGTCGGTCGAAACGCCGAACTGGAAAGCCGTCACGCCGGCGCTCGACCTCATCAGATACCAGACGCCGGTCGATGGCCTGAAGACCGCGATATCGGCGCGCCCGTCGCCGTCGTAATCGGCCGGAACGGGTTTGTCTTCGGCTATTCCGAAAGCGTTTATCGTAAACGAGCCGTTCGAGCTGTTGATGATATACCAGACACCGTTTGACGGTCGATAAACGGCGATGTCGGTTTTTCCGTCGCCGTCGAAATCGGCCGGTGCGGGAACATCGGTCGATATTCCCCAGCGCGTCGCCCGCTGCGCATTATCGATGCTGCTCTGATACCACCAATCGCCGGTCGAGGGCCGAAAGATGGCCGGGTCGACTTTGCCGTCGCCGTCGAAATCACCGCGAACGGGTTTGTCGCCCGCCAGACCGAACGGGATAATCGAAACCGCTCCGGTCGTGCCGAGTCGATACCACGTGTTGTTCGACGGGCGGAAAACGATGAAATCGGCTTTTCCGTCCGAATCAAAATCGCCCGGACGCGGCACGTCGCCGCTCGCGCCCCAGTGAACAAAATTCTGCGTGTTGTTGATGCTCGACAAAAACCACCAATCGCCCGAAGCCGGACGGAAAATGCCGATGTCGGTTTTGCCGTCGCCGTCGTAATCAGCGGGCGCGGGCACGTCGCCGGCGAGACCGAACGTCTGCTCGGCAACGGTTGCGTTGCTCAATAATTCATACCAGCGATTGGTCGAAGGCCGGAAAGCCGAAACGTCGGCGCGGCCATCGCCGTCGTAATCGAATAACGTCAAAAGCGGCGCGGAGGCATTTAAAAGACGCTTGACTCTGACTCCGGAAACGCCGTTGACCTTTGTAAACTCGCCGCCGATAAGAATTTTTCCGTCGGTTTGCAGATTTATATCCCAGACCGATGTATTGGTCTCGCCGCCAAAACTCAAATCGAACGAGCCGTTTGCGTTAAGACGGGCGATTCCGATTCGATATTGATTGCCGACTGTGCTCATCGCGCCGCCGATAAGAATTTTGCCGTCCGGCTGAATCTTGACGGCTAAAATCGTCGCGTTGGCCGTCTGGACGAACGACGTATCAAGCGTGCCGTCGGCATTGAGACGCCCGACTTTCTGCATATTGCTGTTTCCGTTTAAGGCCGTAAACTGACCGACTAAAACGACCTTGCCGTCCGTCTGCAAATCGATGTCATAGACGACGTCGTTGGCGCCGCCGGGCGGATTAAACGTATTGTCGAGCGTGCCGTCGGCGTTCAGGCGCGCGATTCTGCCCCGAATGTTTGACGCGATAGTCGAAAAAGTGCCGCCGATTAAAAATTTCCCGTCCGGCTGAACAAGAACTTTGTTAACCAGTCCGGGCGCCTGAACGCCGATAAAAGTGTTGTCGAGCGAGCCGTTGGAATTTAATCTTTCGATAATTTTGCTGTTCGAGCCGCCGACCGTAATAATCTTTCCGTCGGGCAATACGGCAATATCGTTGATTCCGATTGTTCCGCCCCAGGTAAAGCCGGTATCGCGCGAGCCGTCAGGATTGAGTCTGACGAAATTGACGGCGGTTCCGATAATTAAAATTTTACCGTCCGGCTGCAGAGCAATCGACCGGATGGTAGGATTGCTCGTCGTAAAAGTCCCGTTGTAATAAGGCACAAAAGATGTGTCGAGACTTCCGTCGGCGTTCAGACGAGCGAGCGATTGACGGACAACGCCGTTGACCGACGGAAATTCGCCGGCAATCAGGATTTTTCCGTCCGGCTGCTGCAAAATCCGCGTAACGATTCCCAGTCGTCTGACTTTGACATCAAAAGCGCTATCGGTTGTGCCGCCCGCATTCAAGCGAAGAATCGGATTTGCGCCGCCGACTAAAGGGTAGATTTGACCGCCGATAAGAATTTTCCCGTCCGATTGCAGCTCGATATCGAAAATTGGTATTAGCGCGGCGGCCTGCGCGTTGTTTGAAAACGAATTATCGAGCGTGCCGTCGCTGCTGAGCAGCGCGAGATTTCTGATATTTACCGCGTTATAAGAAGGAAAATCGCCGGCGATGAAAATTTTTCCGTCGGGGCGAATGATTATATCGTTTATACCGTAGGAGGAGCTGCCCGCGCCAAAATTATTGAGGTTAAAATTCAAATCCAAACTTCCGTCCGAGTTTATGCGCGAAATCCTTCCTTGCTGAAATCCGTTGACGAAGGTAAAGCTGCCGCCGATGATGAGCTTTCCGTCGGCCTGTATTTTAACGACTTCAATCGTCTGATTGACCGTCACCAGAGAAAAGCCGGAATCGACTGAACCGTCGGCGTTGAGCCTTCTCACGTAGTTCTGCGGGCCGGACATCCCGGTGATGAACACAACTTTTCCGTCCGGCTGCACTTCGATGTCTTTGATGAGCCCGATGCCGGTCGCCGAAAACGAATTGTCGGGCGTGCCGTCGGCGTTAAATTTAGCGATGTTCCGGCCGAATTCGCCGCCGATAAAAAATTTATCGTTCGGCAGCACTTCGATGGTGTAAATGTTGCTGTCCTGCGGCACGGGCAAATTAAAAGAAGAATCAATCGTCCCGTTCGGATTAAGACGCATGACGGCGGGCGCAAAAACTCCGTTGATGCCGTATAAACTGCCGGCGACGATAATTTTCCCGTCCGATTGGAGGCCGAGCGCGAGAACTCTCGCCCCGAGCGAGCTGCCGTTAAAAAAAACCGGCGGATTAAACGACGTATCGACGCTGCCGTCCGCGTTAAGCCGTCCGACTCCGTTCGCCGCCTGTCCCTGCACGTCTGTAAAAATGCCGCCGATGAGAATTTTGCCGTCCGGCTGCGTTTTAACAACATAGACAAGCCCGTTGGTCGTGCCGCTAACCGCAGCGTTAAAGCTCGCATCGACTTCGCCCGCCGCCTTTGCCGCCGAAACAAAGATTGCGCTCAACAGAACGCAGAATGCCGGAATTAAAAATGCGCGCAGAAGCTTTTGATATTGATTCATTTCTTTATAAAATACGCGATTTATATTGAAATATCCACAAATTTTTTTTGGCCGGCCGGATTGCTTTTTATTTATTTGAAAATATTTTTCGAAATTTTTGGAAAGCAAAAGCGAATAAAACTTTCTAATAAGTAACGGAAGATAACGGTGGTCAAGCGCAATGGCAAGCAATTTGGCTTAACTTGGGGATTCCGTGTTCTGTTCACAATCTTCGTATAAAATGTCTTGAGCCGTATTTGACCGAATGCGGCTTTTTTCTTTTTAAAATTTCCAAAATTCGTTCGTGCAAATTGTTAAGGCGCTCGTGCAAAAGAATAAATCACGTCTGCAAAACGATAAACCGTCCGTGCAAACGAATAACTCGCTCGTGCAAACGAATAAACCGTTCGTGCAAAAGAATAAATGCTTCGTGCAAAACTGTAAACGGCTCGTGCAAAACTGTAACTCGCTGGTGCAAAGAAATCTTTCGTTCGTGCAAAAATTTGTACGGGCGCGGACAAGCCGCCGCCGATACATTTTTCTCGCGCTTTTTGTTTCAATTTCACGAATTTCTTCTTTGCGTCTTTCGCTTCATTTGTGGCAACTTAAAGGTGTATGCAAAAAGTCCTTTCAGCCGCCGAGATGCGCGAAGTCGACCGCTTGACGATTGAAAAATACGGCATCCCGTCGATTCTTTTGATGGAAAACGCCGCTCACGCCGCGGCGCGCGCGATTGCCGAAAAGCTCGGCGGAACGGTCGAGGGAAAGACGTTTTTAATTTTATGCGGCAAGGGCAACAACGGCGGCGACGGTGCGGCGCTGGCACGCGTTTTATGGACGCAGGGCGCACTAATTTCCTGCGCGCATTTATTTGGAAAAGTTGAAAAAGCAAAAGGCGATGCTTACGTCAATTTTAATATATTGAAAAAATTTGATAAGCAAAATACTTTAAAGACAAATTGGGTTTTTGTAGAAGAATTTGAAGAAAAGCCGGAGGATTTGAAAAAATGGCAAAGGCAGACTCATTTCGAATCTTACGACGTGATTATAGATGCGCTCTTCGGGACGGGTTTGTCCCGGCCGGTTGAGGAAGAATTAAAAAGCATTGTAATTAAAAGATTAATCTCCTTAAAACAAAGAGATTGGAACGAGTCGCTTATTATTTCTCTCGATTTGCCGTCAGGATTAAACGCTGATTTAGCCGCGCCGATTGGCGAAAATGTAAAGGCAGATTTAACTGTCACTTTCACCGCGCCGAAGCCCGCGAATGTGCTTGCGCCCGCGTCGAATTTTGGCGGCGAGCTGGTCGTCGCAAATATCGGTTCGCCGCAGGAATTAATCGACAATTCGCCTTCGCAGTTGTTTTTAGCCGAAAAAGAAGACGTAAAAATCTGGCTCGAAAAAACGAAATTTACGAGCGATTCGCACAAAACGACGCGCGGGCGGGCGATTTTTGTGGCGGGTTCGAGAAATATGGCGGGCGCGGCCGTTCTGGCGGCAAACGCGGCGATGCGCAGCGGCGTCGGTCTGATTCGCGTCGCGACGGCCGAATCGGCGCAAAACGCGGTTTCTTCGCACGCTTACCCGGAAGTGATGGTCGCCGGGCTTCCCGAAACCGAAGACGGCGCAATTTCCGCGGAAGCGTTTGAAAAAGTCGGGAAGCTTTCCGAGAAAATGCACGTTTTATCAATCGGGAGCGGTTTGTCTTCGAATGAAGAAACGACCAGGAATTTTGTGCGAAAAACGGTCGAAAACCGAAAAACTCCCGTCGTCATCGACGCCGACGGTCTGAACGCGCTCGCGCCGTTTGATTTGGAGGGAAGCAACAAATACCCTCTGATTCTGACGCCGCACGTCGGCGAGATGCGAAAGCTTCTCGGAAATGAAAAGGAAGATTTCAAAGACCGAGTGAAAATCGTCAGGGATTTTGCCGCCAAACATCGCGTCATTTTAGTTTTAAAAGGCGAGCGCAGCTTAATCGCCGCGCCTGATGGCCGCGTCGTCATCAATCCGACCGGAAATTCCGGGCTCGGCCGCGCCGGAAACGGTGACACGCTCGCCGGAATCGTCACCGGATTTGTCGCGCAGGCCGTCGCCATGAAGCTCGATATTTTCGATTCGGTCGTCGCCGCGCTTTATGTGGCGGGCCTTGCGGGCGACATCGCCGAGCGAAAATTCGGCAAACGCGTCATGACCGCTTCCGACGTGCGCGACTGCCTTTCGAGCGCATTTCGAGAAATTGAGGAAAATTAAAACAGGTTGGACGGGATAGGCAGAATGGTAATTTTATTTATTCGAAAGTTTGAAATAAAATTCGAATCTTGAATTTAACAAACAATTATCCTGTCCATCCTGTTTGAATTTTTTATGAAAATCGAGGAGTTTATTTCAAAATCGCCCGAAGAAACTTTTGAGCTGGGCGAAAAGCTCGGCGAATCCTTAAAGGGCGGCGAGGCGATTTTGCTTTCGGGCGGGCTCGGCGCGGGGAAAACGCTTTTTACAAAAGGCGTTTTAAACGCGCTCGGTTTTGATGTCGACGAAGTGACGAGTCCTTCGTTTACGCTCGTCAATCTTTACAAAACCGAAAAATTCGACGTTTATCACATCGATTTCTGGCGCCTCGACGAGAACTCCGACGTCGCCTTTGCCGTCGGTTTGAGCGAAATCGTCGAAGACGAAACGGCAATCCTGATAATCGAGTGGGCGGAACGATTAAAAGATTTTTCGTTTCCGGCTGACGTTTTAGACGTGAAAATCGACGGCGACGGCGACGAGCCGCGCGAAATACAAATTTCCCGGAAAGAATAAAATTCGCTCGGCTGTATTTATGGATTGATTTTATAGTATGACATTGGAAAATTCCGTTTTGCCGAAGCTCGAAAACCCGCGTCTCGTCGTAAAAAAACGAGAGCGTCTTTTGCAGATTTTTGACGGCGGGAAATTAATAAAAACTTATACAATCATGCTCGGATTCGCGCCCGAAGGCGATAAGGAAATCAGGGGCGACGGCAAAACGCCCGAAGGCGAATTTTACGTTTTCGTCAAAAACGATAAAAGCAAATTTTATCGCTCGCTCGGCGTGAGTTACCCATCGGCGGAAGATGCGCGGCGCGGGTTGTCGGAAAATCTCGTATCCGAAGCCGAGCACGACGCGATTCTCGAAGCCGCCCGGGAAAAACGGATGCCTCCGCAAGACACGCGGCTCGGCGGCGAAATCTACATTCACGGCGGCGGAATTCTGACCGATTGGACGCAAGGCTGCATCGCGCTGCTTGACGCGGAAATGAAAGAAATTTTCGACGCCATTTCGCCCGGCGCGCCGATTTTTATCGAGCCTTAAGCCGCCCATAAAAAATCTTTTCAAATAAAAAAAATCGTGTTAAGTTTATTGGGCGCAGCCCCCGCGCCCGATTTATTTTCACCGAATAACTCAAGGAATTTAAAAAATGCTTATCCCCGAAAAAGATTTTGAAAAAATTCGCGAGCTTCACGAACGAAGTCTTCACCTGCAGGCTTTTCAAACGGCGCAGTCGGTTTGCCCGCTTCCGAACTGGGAAGGGACGAAAGCCGTTTTGCTGGCGGCAAATCTGGCGTATAATCTCGGCGCTCTCGAAACGAGCTGGAAATGGACGAAAAAAGCATGGCGCAAAGACAAAAAGCATCCGCGCGCGATGTTTTATTACGGCAACGAGCTTTTTCATCGAAAAGGCGCGCTGCCCGCGCTTATTTTTTTGAGAAAATACAAAAATGATTTCGCGGCCGAAGGAAAACTGCTCGGCTGGTGGAATTCGCTCTACGCCGAGATTTTCTCGCAGCTTCGCGATTTCAGAACGTCTGACGCGTGGCATCAGAAAGCGATTCAGGCCGCGCCGGAAGACGTCTGGGTTTGGGTTTCACAGGCGCACACTCTCGAGCTCCAAGACCGCTACGAGGAAGCGCTGGAGATAAGCCGGATTGCCTTTGATTTGCAGCCGTGGCAGCGAAGCTCGGTTTTTGCGCTGGCGCACAATTTATCGCTTCTCGAGCGTTACGACGAAGCGCTCGAAATATTGACCGAAGCGGCATCGCGGCTCGAAAACGCGTGGGTCGTCAAACAGCTCGCCGATTTGCAGACCGAGCTCGGAATGCACAAAGAAGCCTACGCCTCGCTCGAACGGCTGCTCGAGCTGACGCCGATGCGCGAAGACAGTCTGGAACAATGGCTTTACGGAAATCTCTCGGACGCGGCCTATCTCGGCGATATCAAACAGGCGATTCGGTTCGCCGATATTTCTTCGAGCCCGTTTCACCTGAAAATCAAGGAACGTCTCGAAAACTTACGCGGAACGGAAAAACGCGTTCGTCTTAAACTGGGATTTGTCCGCCAGCATCATATGACGTGCGCGCCGGCGACGGTTTCAAATATCAGTCGTTTCTGGCAAAAAAGCGCGCCGCATCTGGAGATTGCCGAAGAAATCTGCTACGACGGCACGCCCGCTTACAAAGAGCGCGGCTGGGCCAACGAAAACGGCTGGGAAACGCGCGAGTTTACCGTCAACTGGCAGGACACAATCGAGCTTATCAATCGCGGCGTGCCGTTCACGCTGGCGACGGTTCAGCCGGGCAGCGGACATCTTCAGGCGATTATCGGCTACGACGAAAGCCGCCGGACGTTTCTCGTCCGCGACCCGTATTTTCAGCGTCTCGACGAATTTGCGGCCGAAGAATTGCTCGAAGAACAAAAATCCAGCGGGCCGCGCGGAATGGCTCTGGTTCCAAAGGAAAAATCGCATCTGCTTCAGGATTTAGAGCTTAAAGACGCGCGCGAATACGATTTTCATTTTGCCGTCGACAGCAATCTGGAAAAACACAATCGCGCGCGGGCGAACGAGATTTTAAGCGAAATGGGCGAGGCTTTTCCCGACCATCGCCTGACGTGGTCGGCGCGCTGGTCGCTGGCGCATTACGACGCCAATCATCCGCGAATGATGGAAGCGGTCGAAAATCTGCAAAAACAATTTCCCGAAGACATCAATTTGAAATTGAGTTTTTTGAGTCTTTCGGGCAATCAGACGACGCGCGACGAACGGCTTGCCACGCTCGAATCGTTTTGCCGCGCCGAAAAGACCGACCCGCTTTTGTGGCAGATGTTCGGCTACGAATTAGGGCGCGACGCGCGCAGTCACGGCCGCGCTCTGAGCTGGCTTTACAAATCTTTGCGCAGGCTTCCGGTCAGCGGAACTTATCGCGCGATTGCCGATATTTTATGGTCAAAAAGGCGTTTTGAAGAAGCGACCGAGCTTTATCGCTACGCCGCCTGCCTGAGCGATAAGGACGAGCAGAATGCTTACTCGTATTTTCTGGCGGCGCGTCATCTCAAGCAAACCGAAAAGGCGCTGCGATTTCTGCAAGACCGCTTCGACCGTTTCGGTCATCAATCGCGGCTTCCGGTGCAGAGTTTATTCCACGCCCTGCGCGAGCTCGGGCGAACGGTCGAAGCGTTTGAAGCCCTGGAAAAAGCGCTCGAAAAACGTCCCGCCGACGGCGAATTAAAACTTTTTGCGGCCGAGGCAAAGGCGCGTTTCGGCCGGCAGGACGAAGCCGAGGAATTGCTCGGCCAAGCCGAAAATCAATCGCCGCGCAACGTCTGGCTGAGATACGCGGCGATGATTGCCGAGCTGCGCGGAAATCTCAAACAATCGCTCGCAAACTGGCGCGAAATCGTCGAGCTCGAGCCGCTCGCCTACGACGCGCACGAAAGCATCTCATTTCTGCTGGCGGCGACCGAAGGGAAAAAAGCCGGACAGGATTATCTGCGCGAGGCGACCAATCATTTTCCGTTTAATCGCGATTTGCACAAACTTCGCCTCAGCCTTTTGCGAGAGGAAAGCGACGAGGCCGTCGAAATTCTCAAGCATCTTCTCAAAATCAATCCGCAGGACGCGTGGGGCGAGCGAGAGATGGCGCGCTGGCTCTGTTTTGAAAGAAAATATGCGGAAGCACTGGACGCCGCCGAGAGGGCAATCGCGCTTGAGCCGAACGAGCCTTACGCGCAGTGGGTTCGCGGCACGGCTCTATCGGAACTCGGAAAATACGAGGAAGCCGCGCGCGCCTTTGAAAAAGCGATAACGCTTTCGGTCGATGCCGATTATGCGCTGAGCAGCCGGATAAAAATCTGCCGTACAAAAGAAGAAAAGCTCGCGGCTCTCAGGTTTATGCGCCGCGAGCTGGAAACTCAGGTCAGTTTCGGAAGCGGCGTTTTCGCCTATCGCGACCAGGCGAAACGAATCTTAGAGCCGGAAGAATTGCTCGCGGAATTAAAGAAAATTTATTCCAACAACGAGGATTACTGGTTCGCGCTTTCCGCTCTCGTGCAGCAGTTGATTGATATGCACCGTTTGGACGAAGCGCTCGAACTGGCCGAAAAAGCGACCGAAAAATTTCCCCTGATTCAGCAAATCTGGCACGACCTTTCGGTTATTTACAAAATCAGGGGCGAATACGAGCAGGAAATAAAATTTCTGCAGCAGGCGCTCAAGATAAACGGAAACTGGAGCTTCGGAATTCAGCAGCTGGTCGAGGCTTTCGAGCGCGCCGGACGATTTGCGGAAGCAAAGGAAGCGCTCGAAGATGCGCTCCGGCGTTTGCCGCTCGACCATTTTTTATACGGTTATCTGGCCGAAGTCTGCTGGAAGCTCGATGAAAGGGAAGAAGCAATCGACGCGGCGCGCAAAGCCATCGCGCTCGAACCCGAATACGAATGGGCGTGGCAGGCGATAAAATTGTGGGCGGATAAATTAAAACAACCGACGCTCGCCGCCGATTTGGCGCGCGAAGTGACCGTCAAAAAACCGAAAGACATCGGCGCGTGGCTGACTTACGCACAGATTCTCGACACCGGACGTTTTTCGCAGGAACAGCTCGACGCCGCCGAACGCGCGCTCGAGCTCGAACCGAAAAACGTGCTGGCTCTGGCGATAAAAGCCAATGCGCTTGCCGACGCACGCCGTTTTGACGAAGCCATCGAAATTTGCCAGACAAAATTTGCCGACGGCTATCAGCACGAGCGTCTGCGATACGTGCAGGCCGGAATCGAATCCATGCGCGGCAATTTCGAAGAAGCGGTTCGACAGCTAAACAGTCTGACCGCTTCCGTTCCCGATTATTATCCGGCGTGGGAGCGTCTGGCCGATATTTATCGCAGCTGGGAAGAACGACGCGCCGATTACCTGCGCGTGACGCGCGAGCTGACGAGACTTGCGCCGCAGGACGCGAGCGCGTTCGGTTTTCTCGGCGAAGCGTATCTGTTCAACAATAAACGCGACGATGCGAAAAAAGCGTTTGAGCAGTCGATAAAGCTCGCTCCCGAATATCCATTTGCCGGCTGCTCTCTGTTTGATTTGTATTTCGAAGAAAAAGATACGGAAAACAGCCGCCGGATTTTGCAGATTTTAAGCGAATTTGTCAAAAACGAAAGCTCACTCGTCCGGGAAATCGCGTTTTACGCCAAATCGGGCGATTTGGAAAAAAGCCGCGCGCTCTGGGAAAAACTGTGTCTTTCGGAAAACGCGGTGGAGAGGCATTTTCAATACGTTCTCGAAAAATTTCAGGAATTCAAGCTTGGCGACGCCAATTTTATTTTGGAAACTCTCCGGCGGACGAGCCTCGAAAAGCGGGCAAACGCGCTTGTCGGCTCTTTTTTAATTCAAATCGCATGGGGCAAAGAAGGCGAAAAATCGTGCCGCCGCGAACTCGAAAAATTGCTCGGAAACGAAAAAGTCTGGTCTGAAGCGGTCGTCAAATTTATGGAGCTGATGCTCGCCGGAAAACGTTATTCAAAGCTGCGCGCGTTTATCGAGGAAAATTACACGGAACTCGGCCGATACGACGAAGTCTGGGGCTCGACCGGCTACGTTCTGCACACCGTAAATGATTTCAAACAATCGCAGAAATGGTTTTCCGGCTGGGAAAAACGCGAGCGGGTTTTGCCGTGGGCGCTCTGGAATTATTCGCTGGCGCTGAGAAATAACGGGCATGCTCGGGAAGCGGCCGAAATCAATCGCGCGGCTTTGAATCTGGAAAGAGACAATACGATAAATCAGCATTTGATGATGCTCGGGCTCGAAGAAATCTACGCCGAGAATTATCAAAAAGCGGAAAGTATTTTCGGCGAGATTGACGCGCGGACGTTCAACAAGTGGGACGGCTATTTTTACTTTTTGCTAGATGTCGGATTGGAAATTTACCGGCACGCGGCGAACAATCAACCAAAGGAGGCCTCAGATTCCATCAGGGAACTGGTTAATTTAAGTCTTTCGCAGACCGCGCTGCGAACGGACAAAATTATGCGCGAAAGTTTTAAGCGAAGCGTCGCGGCGGCATTTATGTTAAGTCAAAACACATGGCTTAAAATCTGGCTGCGAATCAAGATTTTTTACGCCGGGCTCGGTTTTCGATAAGCCGCGGCCCGGCTTGACGAATCAAGTTTAATACTGGAAAATAAAGTAAAGATTGAAATTATTATAAAAGGAAATAAATTATGCCATATC
This sequence comes from Pyrinomonadaceae bacterium, assembly GCA_036403235.1. Classification (GTDB taxonomy): domain Bacteria; phylum Acidobacteriota; class Blastocatellia; order Pyrinomonadales; family Pyrinomonadaceae; genus JBGTFE01. The sequence continues at coordinate 40,746 of DASWRI010000044.1, forward strand.
CCGAAATTATGATTCACGGCATGCGACAGGAACTGGCGCAGCTCGGAATCGAAGAAACAAAAACGCCCGAACAGGTAAAAGATGCGGTTGAAAACACGGAAGGAACTGTGATGGTCATTGTCAATTCGGTCTGCGGATGCGCGGCGGGCGGCGTTCGTCCCGGAATTGCGATGGCTCTGCAGAATTCGGAAGCGAAACCCGATAAATCAATCACGGTTTTTGCGGGCGCCGACATCGACGCGACCGACGAGGCGCGCGATTATTTTACGGGTTACCAGCCTTCGTCGCCGGCCATCGGAATTTTGAAGGACGGAAAGCTCCTACAGATGTTCGAGCGCAGGGATTTGGAAGGTCGTCACCCGATGACGATTGCACAGACGTTGATTGACGCTTTCAACGAACACTGCGCCAAAACCGAAGCCGCGAGCAGTTAAAATTATTATTAACCACAGAGGCACAGAGATTTTTTAGCCACGAATTACACGAATTACACAGATAAAAGAAATAATAATTCGTGTTATTTGTGGCTAACTTCTTTTCTGTGCTTCTTGTGCCTCGGCGGTAAAAATCCCTTCAAAAAATTCTATTGCTTTTAGCGCACGAAAATCTGTAAAATAGATATAGGTTTCGCTGCAAACCTGTAATCAAAAATCCTTCCGACAAGGTTTCTCCAATGTCAATAGAAAAAAGACGCTACATCAGATTCAGCTTAGATATTCCGGCAATTCGCTATAACAAATACGGTGAAACGGTCGAAACGCTGCTTCATCAAATCAGCATCGGCGGCTGTCTGGCCGAATGGGACGAAAACGTTCTGGTCGGCGAGGAATTTCGCCTTTTGATACAGCTTCCGAACGGAAACTGGCTGCCGTTCACCTGTCGGGCTCTCTATCGATTTACCGACAACGGCATCGGCGTCAAATTTCTCGATATAACGCAGTTTGAGCAGGAGCTCATCAGCCAGATAATTTCCGAAAACCTCGAAACACAGGGGTTGCCCATGCAGGTTGACCCGTTCGGACTGCCGCGCACATTTGTCCAGCAGAAACCGCGAATAACCGATACGCGTCTGGAAAGGGACGAAATTTTAGAAGATATTTTATCGTTTGAAAATTGATTTCAGACAAGTTTTGCGCCCGCCGCGCGCCGGTTTTCCATAATTTGTTGAAACGAAGCCGAAGCGATTTCGGCGGCGCTCAAAGTGGTCGCGTCCAAAATTTCATTTTCCGTCAAAGCGCCGCAGTTCAGCGCGCGAACAAAAAAATTCAAAAGCCCTTGCGCCGAAGCCGCATCGTCGAAGACGTTTCCGGTCGTCGCCGCCCGTGTCGCTTTTTCGATAAAGTTTTTTAAGCGCGCCGCCTGGCCCTCCTTTGCTTCGAGAAAAAAAGCGTAAACGGCCGCGTAACGCGCCGCTAATTGCGCCGGGTGCAAATCCCAGCTCTGATAAAAACCATTGATGAGCGAATGCGTGACGTTGTTAAAATGCGCGCGCCATGCGCGATGAATGACGTATTTATTTTCCTTCGACTCGTTTTCGGATAAATTTTCGCCTTTGTGAATCGGAATCGGCATTTCGGTCGTGACCGAATCGGAAAGTCTTATGCGGAGCGGCGAGAGCGAAATCAGCATCATCTGACGCGCAAAATTGCACGCTTCGTGCCGCAGATGCTGGTGCGCGCCGGAAATGCCCAGGCTCGCCGTGTAATCGAAAGCGCCGAAATGCGCCGCGACGACGCGTCCTTTTCCAGCTTCGACCAAATTTCCGAGCGCGATTTTCCCCTTTTGGCTGACAATCGACTGCGGCGTTTCAATCATTATCTCGATTTTGACTGCGCCTTCCGCCAGATTATTTTCCGCTTCAAACCTTTCGAGACGTTTTCGCAGCTCCTTTACTTCGTCCTTGCGCGTAATTTTCGGCAGCGTGACGACAAAATTTTCGGGAAGGCGGCCGCCGGTTTTTTCGATAAAATTTGTCAAAAATAAATCGAGCGTGCGCGTCGCCCTCTCGAAAGTTTCGGGCGCGAAGGATTTTATTCTGAAACCGCAAAACGCGGTAATCGTGTTTTCGAGAAACGATTTGGCTAATTCACTTGAAGCGGAAACGGCGTCCGCGTCTTCATCTTCGTCTGTGCGAAATCCGTAGCCGTCTTCGAAATCGATGCGAAAATCTTCGATTGGCTCACGGCTCAGTTTTTCAATCGTGCGCTCGTAAATCGTCCACGCCAGCCACGCGTTTTCATTTTCCAGCTTTATTTTTTCGGGATTATCGGCGATTTGAAATTCCAGATTTCGAATGACGTCGGCGTAGCGCGGCAGCGTGTCAGCGCCTTTGAGCCACATCGCATCGGCGAACTCGACAAAATTCGGCGCGTAAGTTTCGATGGATTTTAGGGCAATCCGCCCGAGCTTTCGCGGCGTATCGGCTTTAAAAAGATGCGCGCCGCCGTAAACCGTATGTATCGGCGAGCGCGCTTCGTGCGTTGAAATTTTCGTTTTCGAGTCTTTGACGAGTCCTTCGTCAAGCTCGTTTAAGATTATTCTGTCCATTTCCCGTAAATCCATTTTGTATAAATTACGGAAAATTACAACTCTTTACTGCGTTTTTGTCGTCGTCGTTGGCGGCGGGCGAATTCCGGTGTATTGCGCGGAAGCAATTTTCCAAGCGCCTTTTTCCTTTCGGCAGACCATCGTCGCCCGTATGCTGCGCGCCGGCAGCGTTTTTCCATCGCTCGTAATCGTGTAATTGAAACGGGCGATGACGACGGCGAATTTATCGTAGCTGCGAATCGAGAACTCGGTCGCATCGGTCGTCGCGCTCATTTTATCGGCGGGCGGTTTTAATTCGGGCTTGTAAAACCCGAGAACTTTGTCGCGCGCATCAAATTCGCCGAGCGGCGAGATTTCGATGTAGTCCGACGTGTAAATTTTATCGAGCGTCGCCGCATCGTAGGCGGTCTGCGCGCCGGTCATCTGGTTGACCAGAGATTTCAGCGCTTCGTCGTCCTTGCCGCTCTGCGCGAAAGTCAAACTGCTCGCCAAAAATAAAACAAAAGCAAAAATAAGAATTCTGAATTTCATATATAGCTCCGCCGGTTTTTTTATTTGAAAAATCAAAAGTTTTTACGTTCGTTCAGATACTTTGTTTCATTCGCCCTTTAAAACAATTCGTCCATCGCTTCATCGAGATTTCTGACGCCGACGACGCGGATTCCGAGAAGTTTTCCAAGTCCGGTTTTATTTGTCGCGGGCAGAATCAATTTCTTAAAACCGAGCGTCTGCGCTTCTCTCGCTCTGGATTGCGCCTGAAGGACGCCGCGAACTTCGCCGGTCAAGCCGATTTCGCCAAAAACGGCCGTGTCGGGCGGAATCTGCAAATTACGATAGCTCGAAGCAATCGCCGCAATCACGCCCAAATCCGCCGCCGGTTCGTCGATTTCCAAACCGCCTGCGACATTGACGAAAACATCGTCGCCGCCGAGCTGGAAACCTAATTTTTTCTCCAAAACGGCGATTAAAAGCGATGTCCGGTTGTAGTCGAAGCCCTGCGCCATACGCCTGCCCGAGCCAAATTTCGTGCCCGAAACGAGCGCCTGAATTTCGACCAGAAGCGGGCGCGTGCCCTCCATGCAAACGGTCACGACCGAACCGGACGCGCCTTCGGGACGCTCCTGCAAAAAAACTTCCGAAGGATTTCCGACCGGATGCAAACCCTCGTTGGTCATCTCGAAAATGCCGATTTCGTTGGCCGCGCCAAATCGATTTTTGGTCGCGCGGATAATCCGGTGATTATGATGGCGGTCACCTTCGAAATACAAAACCGTATCGACGATGTGCTCGAGCGCTTTCGGCCCGGCAATCGAGCCCTCTTTGGTGACGTGACCGATAAGAAAAACGGGCGTTCCGGTCTGCTTGGCAAACATCATAAATTCTCCGGCGACGGCGCGCACCTGCGAGACGCTTCCGGGCGCGGATTCGATTTTTGCGCTGAAAACCGTCTGAATCGAATCGACGATGACGAAATCCGGCTTCAGACGCTCGGTTTCCGACAAGATGTTTTCGAGATTCGTTTCGGGCAGAAGAAAAAGATTTTCGGCATTTAGGCCGAGCCGCTCGCCGCGCATTTTTATCTGGCGTTCCGATTCTTCGCCCGAAACGTAGAGGACTTTGCCGCCCGAAGCACTTAATTTATCAGCCATTTGAATGACGATGGTCGATTTCCCGATGCCGGGCGAGCCGCCGATTAAAACGAGCGAACCGGCGACGATTCCGCCGCCTAAAACTCTATCGAATTCCTCGATTCCGCTCGTCGCGCGCGCGTCGTCCTGCGATTCGATTTCGGCGTAGGAGACGGGCTTAACTTCGCGAAAGGCGTTTTCGCCGAAGCGTACTCCCGCCGAAGAAGCTTTGCCGACCGCCTGCACCGTCGGGCGAAATTTTTCCTCGACGGCAGTATTCCATTCGCCGCAGTCGGAACACTGCCCAAACCATTTTCGCTCCTGTCGGCCGCAGTTCTGGCAGACGTAAATCGTTGAAGGTGTTTTTGCCATAAATTTATGTAGGAAAACGAGTCAAAATTCGTATTTTTCCGAGACGCTTTCTATTTTACCAGACATTGAAACATGCATAAAATCGGCATCGGCACGGAAATTGTCTATAAATTTTACAACTCGCCCGAACGGGTCGAGAATTTTGATTTCAAGGGGTAAAAATATGGCGAACGACAACCAGAACAACGATTTTCAACCGAACGAAGAACAAAACGAGCAAAGCGGAAGCGAGGGTTTTAAGGTGAGCAACCAGGGACAGGGCATCGGCGGCGGAAAGGGGCGTGAAGGCGGTCAGAAGGCCGGCCAATTTGCCGATGAAGATGATTTCGAAATGCAGACCGACCAGTCAATCGCGCAGGCCGCGCCCGGACAAACCGCGACGGCGACCAATCAGGGAAGCAGCAACGCATAATCTTTTGTTAATTTAGCAAAAATCGCGGGAAAACTGCTCACTTTTCCCGCGATTTTTTATTTGACCGAAAATTAAAATTGTTCATCCCGGTGCTTGATTTTCATTATCGGTAAAACTAAATTCGTGATAAAATTCTTTCCGTAATGAAACTTGACGTTCTCATAATCAGAATCGGATTCGTCGCATTGCTGATGGTGCTCGGCTTTATCCTCAATCCGTTTGAAAAAACGGCTCGGCTCGGTTTTGACTCAATCGGTAACGATATTCGACCGTTTTTGTCGGCCTTGTTCGGCGGCATTATCGCGCTTTTTATTATCGCCTTTGAAATGCGTGTGCGGCGCGTTTCGCTGAAAACTCTTATCGGCGCGGCCATCGGCTCGATTTTGGGAATTTTGGGCGCGTTTTTAATCGGCGTTCTGATTTCGATTCAAAAAGAAGCGGCGGTTTCAGCCGAAATGCAGACGTTCTTGACGATTTCACTGGCGTTTTTTATGGGCTACATCGGTCTCATGGTCGGCGCGGCGAAAGGCGAATATCTTGATTTATCGGTTCTGGGCGGGATTTTTTCCGACAAAAACGTCAAGCGCGACTGCAAAGTCCTCGACACGTCCGTCATCATCGACGGGCGCATCGCTGACGTTGCCGAAACCGGATTTTTGGGCGGAACTTTGATAATTCCGCAGTTTATTTTGACCGAGCTGCAGCAGGTCGCCGATTCGCCCGACTCGTCAAAACGCCAGCGCGGGCGACGCGGGCTCGACATGCTCCAGCGCCTGCGCAACAATTCGAAAATCGACATCCAGATTATCGAAACCGATTTTCCGCAGGTGCGCGAAGTCGATTTGAAACTAATCGAGCTCGGCAAACAGCTCGACGCCGTTATCGTCACCAACGATTTTAATTTGAACAAAGTTTCGCAGCTTCGCGGCGTGCAGGTTTTGAATATCAACGAGCTCGCCAACGCGCTCAAACCGGTCGTTCTGCCGGGCGAAGCGATGCGCGTTTTTGTCTTGAAAGAAGGCAAGGAATACAATCAGGGCGTCGCATATCTGGACGACGGAACAATGGTCGTCATCGACAACGCGCGGCGGCTTATCGGCAAAACCGCCGACGTCGCGGTGACGAGCGTGTTGCAGACGACCGCCGGAAAAATGATTTTCGGGCGTCTTTGGGAAGAAAAAGACGAAAATTACGAAAACTCGCCGAACATTCACGATTCGCGTGCGACCGGTTTCAGAAAAACCGCGCGCGATATGCAGAGCGTCAGTTTTATTCCGAATAACGAAGAATAAGTGAAAAGTGAAAAGTGACAGGTGATAGGTTTTGTTTTCACTTATCACTTTTTAATTATCACTTATCACTTTTTATGAACGTTGCGATTATAGTTGCCGGCGGAAGCGGAACCAGATTCGGCGGCGAAATCCCGAAGCAGTTTGTCGAAATTTGCGGAAAGCCGCTCGTCGCGCACACGCTCGATGCGTTCGAAAATTGTTCTTCGATTGACGAAATCGTCCTCGTTTTGCCCGCCGTTGAGCTCGAAAATTTCAGAAAAAAAAATAACTCGATTAAATTAAAAACGATTGTCGCGGGCGGAAAAACCCGCGCCGAATCGGTTTTTAACGGTCTGCAGGCTGTCTCCGGCAAAGCGGAAATCGTCGCCGTTCACGACGGCGCGCGCCCTCTGGTTTCCGCCGAAGAAATTTCCCGTACAATCGAAATGGCGAAAGAGACGGGCGCGGCGTGCCTGGTCGCGCCCGTCAGCGATACGATAAAAAAAGTTTCCGGCGGAAAAATAATCGAAACCGTCGACCGCGAAAACTTACGCCGTGCTCTGACGCCGCAGGCATTTCGGCTGGAGATTCTGCAAAAAGCGTTCGATGCGGCCGATTTGAGCGAAGCGGCGACCGACGAATGTTTTCTGGTGGAAAAAGCGGGCTTTGAAATCGCGACGGTCGAAGGCAGCGCGAAAAACATCAAGATTACGACCCGCGAAGATTTGATTTGGGCAGAAGTTTTTTTAAGAGAGAAGTCGGATAATGGATGCCAGATGTTAGAATCCGGCTTCTTTTCTAAAATCTGAAATCTAATATTTATGTATCGAATCGGTTTCGGCAGCGACGTTCATCGTCTGGTTGAAGGCAAAAAATTAATTCTCGGCGGCGTCGAGATTGAATCTGATAAAGGCGCGGAAGGACACTCGGACGCCGACGCGCTCTCACACGCCGTCACCGACGCGATTTTCGGCGCGCTCGCGCTCGGCGACATCGGCTCGCATTTTTCCGACGCGGAAGAACGCTGGCGCAACGCCGAAAGCTTTATTTTTCTGCGCTACGCGGTCGGTTTGATGAAAGAGAAAAATTTCAGAATCGGCAATGTCGATGCGGTCATTCATCTGGAAAAACCGAAGCTGCGCCCGTTTATCGACGATATGCGCGAAAATCTGGCGAAAGTTTTGGAGATTGAAACTAATTGTATTAGTATAAAAGCCAAAACAGGCGAAAGCCTTGACGCCGTCGGCGAACGGCGCGCCATCAAAGCCGAAGCGGTTGTTTTACTTGAAAAGGAAAACGTTTAATCGAGCGAGAAAATTTTTTCGATGTTTTATTTTTCAAGCCAAAACGCTCCCGAAAGACGAATTTATTAACCGCAACAAGGAGAAAAATAATGAAGCGTTACATTTTTACGGCAATCGTGTTTTCCCTGATGTTTGTTTTCGGCCAGTCGATTACGGCGCAGACAAAAACGGTCGATAAAACCAAAAAATCGCTGAAAACATTGAAAAATTCGCTCACCAAAAATAGCCGTTACGGCGATGAAATCATTTACTGGTTTAATCCGCTGAATTTCAAAAATTGTGAAGTCAGCTACCGTTTTGCGCGTTTGAATGAAAATGCTTCTGACCGTTTTGCCGCCGTCGCGGTTGACCGCACTTCGCCGCTTGCGAGGACGAATACGGTCAGAAACAGCGAGCTGCCGATTGCCCAAACGACGAGCGTTTCGCAGCAAAACGGCAGAACGACAACCGCGCCGCAGGTGACCGCTAACGCAAACTTGAGCCAGCTAAATGCGCGCGCAAAAGTGTTTTATAACAATAGTTTTCCGTATTATTACTACGGCATCGACCGCCGGACTTTTTATATGGAACAGGTCGTGACGATTGTCGATTTGTCGGAAATCGACCCGAATTCGATAAAGCTCCGGACGAGCCCGTTCGGACAGGAATATGTCTTTTTTAATTCGTTCAAAGACAAATCGGGAATTGGAAAGCAAATGTTCGGCAATAAAAACGACATGATTGAAGTCGAATCGGATTTCGTTCCGGTTTCGGACAAGAAAAGCGCGCAGAAAATCAGCAGCGCGCTGGTCGAAGCCGTCAACGCCTGTCGCGAATAATTCGAGAATTACAAATAAAAAAGACCGCCGATTGTCACCGGCGGTCTTTTTTTATTTGTAATTCGAAACTGATTTAGAAATTGTTCGGAAAATCCGCGCCATACTCTCTGCCGACGCGGAGAACTTCGTACCACGTCGTGCTTATATCCGAGACAAGCTCGTATTCATTCTGTCTGAAGTTGTCGGAAGTTTCCTCTCTAGCGGCTTCCTGTTCCATAAAATCGCCGTAATTTCTCCACGCGTTCATGTGCTCAGACCAGGCGGCCTGAAAATCTCTCGGGAAGTCGGAAACATTCATCGAGCTTGATTCAAAGTAGTATTGATTAATCAATTCGGCGCGTTTTGAGAAATCCGAGCTGTCAACCGACTCTGATTTTTCACGCGAAATACCGTTTCGTTTATCCTGTTCGAGAAACGTCTTGATTTTATAGCCCGTGTCTTTTCGACAACGATTGTTGGAGCTTCTGAATTCGTAGTTTTTTACCGGCGGGACTTGATAAATCAGCGCCGGCGAAAAAAGCAGGGCGATAAAGGCCGAAAAAGCGAATGTTGCGAAAAATGTTATTAGTGCTGCAATGTGTTTACTTCTCATGGCAAGTTCTATTATTGCGCAAATTCTAAAAAAAGAAAATATTTTTCGGGAGAAAAACCGCTTTTCGTCTAAATTTTCAAAAATGGACATTTGGGCGAGCGTTGTGCGAAACTTGGACAAACTTTTTCTATGAAACCACAGGAAATCATATCCAAAAAAAGAGACGGCTTTAAGCTCGAGCGCGAAGAAATACAAGAATTTATCGACGGCGTAACCGATAAATCGTGGGCGGATTATCAAATTTCGGCGCTCCTGATGGCGATGTTTACGCGCGGTCTGGATTTGGACGAGCAAAACGCTTTGACAAACGCGATGCTTCATTCGGGCGAGATTCTCGATTTTTCCGACATCACACAGCCGAAAGCCGACAAACATTCGACCGGCGGCGTCGGCGACAAAACTTCTTTGATAATCGCGCCCGTCGTCGCCGCGTGCGGCGTCGCCGTCCCGATGATTTCCGGTCGCGGCCTCGGTCACACCGGCGGAACGCTCGACAAGCTCGAATCGATTAAAGGCTACAACGTCAGGCTTTCGACCGACGAATTTCGTCAGATTATCAAAACGTGCAATTTTGCGATGGCCGGCCAAACAGCCGAAATCGCGCCCGCCGATAAAAAATTGTATGCGCTGCGCGACGCTACGGCGACCGTTCCCTTTATTCCTCTGATTGTCGCTTCGATTATGTCAAAAAAACTGGCGGAAGGTCTCGACGCGCTCGTTTTGGACGTGAAAACCGGAAGCGGCGCGTTTATCCAGGAATTTGCCGAGTCAAAACGGCTCGCCGAAGCGCTCGTTAAGACGGGAAACGCTTTCGGCGTGCGGACGCAGGCGGTGATTTCGGATATGAGCGAGCCGCTCGGAAAATACGTCGGAAACGCGCTCGAAGTTTACGAATGTCTCAAGATTTTGCGCGGCGAGGCGGAAATTGAAATGCGGCCGACGCTTGAGCTTTCAATCGAGCTCGCGGCGGGAATGTTGATTTTGGGCGGCGCGGCCGAGACGATTGAAAATGCCAAATCAAAAATTAAAAATGTGATTGATTCGGGCGCAGCGCTCGAAAGATTTCGCCTCAACATCGAATGTCAGGGCGGCGACTTGAAAGTTTGCGACGCGCCCGAAACTTTGTTTGAAAATGATTTAATCGAATTTGCGATAAAAGCGAAAAAATCGGGTTTTGTCGCGGAAATCGACACATTTGCGCTCGGCGAAGCCATCGGCGCAATCGGCGGCGGCAGAATAAAAGCCGAAGACGGAATCGACCACGCCGTCGGTTACGCCTGCCGCGCAAAAATAGGCGACGAAATTAAAGAAAACGAAACAATCGGCGTTTTATTCTGCCGCAATCAAAATCAAGCCGTCTCGATAAACGAAAAACTGCAAAGTGCTTACCACACGAGCGAAGAAAAACCGGAAGCTTTGAAATTAATAAAAACAATCGTCAGCTGAGAAAGTTTTTCTGCAAGCCGCGTAAATTTTGTTCGTTCTTTTTTCAGATGTAAAAAACATCGGGAATCAGAAAAACAGGAGCGAATAAAATGGAAAAGTTTTCTTATAAATTTGCCGCGTTGCTGCTGGCTTTTAGCGTCGGAGTCGCTATCGCCGGCATTTTTTATTTTCGGGCGAAAACCGAGCCCGCCGAGCAGCCGGAAATCATCGTCAGGGAAAATACAAAGCAAAATTTTAACAGCGCCGAAACGCTGGAAATGATGTTTGTACTCGACACGACCGGCTCGATGGGCGGTTTGCTCGACGGCGCAAAACAGCGAATCTGGGGGATTATCAATGAAGTGATGCAGAAAAAATCGCACCCGCAGGTCAGGGTCGGCCTTGTCGCCTATCGCGATAAAACCGATGAATATGTGACGAAAGTTACGCCTCTGACCGAAGATTTGGACAAAGTTTACTCGACCTTGATGGATTACGAAGCGGCCGGCGGCGGCGACACGCCCGAAGATGTGCGAAGCGCGCTGGCCGAAGCCGTCAAAAACGGCGGCTGGTCGCAGTCGAAACAGGGCGTCGCGCAGATTATTTTTTTAGTCGGCGACGCGCCGCCGCAGAATTATGAAAACGTGCCGGACGTTTTGGCGACAACTTCGAAAGCCGTCAGGCAAAATATGATTGTCAACACGATTCAATGCGGCGATGCCATCGATACGAAGGAAATATGGCAGCAAATCGCGCAGTACGGCGAGGGGAAATATTTTGCCATCGCGCAGGACGGCGGCGTTCAGACAATCGGCTCGCCGTATGATGCGAGGCTGGCCGAGCTCGGCAGCAAAATCGGGCAGACATACGTCGCTTACGGCGCAAATTCAAACACGAAAGCGGAAATGCAGGTCGTCACCGAATCGAAAATGGCGAACACGTCGACCAATTCGGCAAGAGCCGACCGCGCTCTGAATAAAGCGATTAACACCGAAGCTTACTCGGACGATTTACTACAGGACATCGAAAACGGCAGGACAAAACTGGAGAACGTCAAAAACGAAGATTTGCCGGTCGATTTGCGAAATATGTCCGAATCCGAGCGCGGCGCGGAAGTCGAAAAACGGCTCGCCGAAAGAAAGAAAATTCGCGAGGAAATTTTGAATTTATCCAAACAGCGCGACGAATTTATCACGGCCGAACGAAAAAAGTCCGGCAAACAGACCGGCTTTGACGCGGCGGTCGCCGAAGCCCTCAACGAGCAGCTTTCCCGGAGAGGCATCAAATAATCAAAAAGGGCAAGGTTTTCGCCTTGCCCAAATTTTTAAAGAACGGTAATCTTATCCTCAGAAATACATTTCAACTCCCCGGAAAGGCTTATGAAAAATACATTCTTTTTGCTTGTAATCGCTCTTTTAGCGTTTGGCGCGTCTTCGTGCACGACGCGCACGGAGGCACGGAAGGATTGCCGCATCAAAGTCGGCATCGTTTTCGACATCGGCGGGAAAAACGACCGCTCGTTTAACGCGGCGGCATGGGAAGGCGTCAAACGCGCCGCCAATGATTTGCCGATTTGCCTGAACGACGTCGAGCCGGGAAATCCGACTTCGATTGAGCCGGCGATGCGCGCTTTTGCCGAAAAGAATTTCGATTTAATCATCGGCGTCGGTTTTGCGCAAGGGCCGATTATGGCAAACGTCGCCAAAGATTATCCGAAAATCAAATTTGCCATCGTCGACGGCGTGATTCTTGAAGACGACGGCAAAACGCCGAAATCGAACGTCGCGTCTTTGGTCTTTCGCGAACACGAAGGTTCGTATCTGGTCGGGATGATAGCCGCCTCTAAATCGAAAACCGGCGTTTTGGGCTTTGTCGGCGGAATGAACATTCCGCTGATACACAAATTTGAGACCGGCTACGAGGAAGGCGCGCGCGCCGTAAATCCGAATATCCGCGTGATTGACAGCTACGTCGGCGTCACCGACGGCGCGTGGAACAATCCGGGCAAAGGCAAGGAGCTCGCGCTTTCGCAAATCGAAAAAGGCGCGGACGTGATTTTTACGGCGGCGGGAAATTCCGGCCTCGGCGCGTTCGACGCGGTCGAGCAATACGGCAAGACAAACGGCGAAGCCAACAAATTCGTCATCGGCGTCGATTCAAATCAAAACGCCGTCAAACCCGGTTTCGTTTTGACTTCGATGGTCAAACGCGTCGATAACGCGGTTTACGACGTCGTCAAGGAAGTTCTCGGCGGCGATTTCAAAGGCGGCTTTCACGCATTCGGACTTGAAAAGGACGGCGTCGCCTACGCGATGGACGACAACAATAAAGCCCTTATTCCGCCGGACGTAATCGCAAAAGTCGAAGAAGCCAAAAAGAAAATCGTCGCGGGTGAAATCAAAGTTACCGACGCGATGGCAAAATAAAATGTTAGAACTAAAAAATATAACCAAAACATTCGGAGACGTCGTTGCCAACGACGACGTTTCAATCAAAATCGAAAAGGGGACGATTCACGCGATTGTCGGCGAAAACGGCGCGGGGAAATCGACGATTATGCGCATCGCTTACGGCTTTTATACGGCCGATTCGGGCGAGATTTTGGTTGACGGGAAACAGGTTCAAATCAACACTCCGCACGATGCGATTCGGCTTGGAATCGGAATGGTTCACCAGCATTTTATGCTCGTCGACACGATGACCGTCGCCGAAAATATAATTCTCGGCGCGGAGACCGGAAGCGCGGCGAATCTCGATTTGGAAGAAGCCAATCAAAAAATTTCCGCTCTCTCCAACGAACTGCGGCTCGGCGTCAACCCGCGCGCTTATATCGAAGATTTGTCGGTCGGCGCGCAGCAGCGAGTCGAGCTTTTGAAAGCGCTCTACCGCAACGCGCAGCTTCTAATTTTAGACGAACCGACGGCCGTTTTGACGCCTCAGGAAACCGAGGATTTTTTCAATATCCTGCGCCGTATGCGCGAACAGGGCAAAACGATTGTCATCATCACGCATAAGCTCGAAGAAGTTCTCGCCATCTCGGACGACGTGACCGTCATGCGTGACGGAAAAACGGTCGGCAACGTCAAGACTGCCGAGACCAACGCCAAAGATTTGGCGCGAATGATTGTCGGGCGCGACGTTTTGCTGAGAGTCGAGAAAACGGATGCGAATCCGGCGGACAATGTTCTGAACGTGCAGAATCTGGTCGTGTCGGGCAAACACGGGGCGGCCGTCGCCGATATTTCATTCAACGTACGCGCCGGCGAAATCGTCGGCATCGCCGGAATTGAAGGCAACGGGCAGACCGAGCTTATCGAAGCAATCGCCGGACTCATCGCGCCCGCGAGCGGCGTCATCGCCTTTTCCGGCGCGGACATTACGGCCACCGGCGCGCGAAAAAGAAAAGAGCTCGGCATCGGGCATATTCCCGAAGACCGGCACAAACGCGGGCTTCTGCTCGATTTTGATTTGGCGGAAAATTCGATGCTCGGCGTTCATTATCGCCCGCCGGTCGTATCTGCCGGCGGACTTTTGAATCGTTCGGCAATCACGAAAAGAGCCAACGAAATCGTCGAAAATTTCGACGTCCGCCCGCGTAACGTCGAGCTTCCGGCCAAATCGCTTTCGGGCGGCAACCAGCAAAAGCTGATTATCGGCAGGGAATTCGGCTTAAATCCGAAATTGCTGCTCGTTTCCCAGCCGACGCGCGGCGTCGATATCGGCGCCATCGAATTTATTCACCGCAAACTGATTGCTTTGCGCGACGCCGGAACCGCCGTCCTTCTGGTTTCCGCCGAACTCGAAGAAGTTACCGCGCTCGCTGACCGCCTGCTCGTCATGCGCGAAGGCAAACTCGTCGGCGAAGTTGACCCGAAACAAACTTCAACCGAAGAAATCGGCCTGATGATGACCGGCGGGGGAAACGAAAAGTGAAAAGTTTAAGAATTTTCTTTCACTTTTCACTAATTTTACTCTTCGTTTGTTAAGAATTGATAAGTTGCCGCGGCGGCGAGACCGCCGGCGAGATACCACGCGACGGTCATTATTTCCGTTTCTCTCGTTCGATTAACCGGCTCATCGCCCAGCCCGAGAGGCTCGGTCAGAGCGACCGCTCCGACACCGGCCGCAGCTCCCAGTAATCCGCCGACGGGCAGTGCGTTTGCCGCTCCGCCCAGACCAACCAGACTAAAATACAGAGAATTTGCCGCCAGGTCGCTGCCGAGCGAATACCAGTAGAGCTCGCTGTTCGGCGGCGGTTCTTTTCCGGCGCGCATCAAAGGATACGCAAAAGCGCGCTTGCCGACGACGTCGAGCCGCGGCGCATCTTTAATAAATTTCCGCGCCGTTTCGTTTATCAAAGTAACCGTAATCGCACCGACCAGGCCGCTGGCGATTGCTTTTAATACTGACATAAATTTTACCTTCCCCTTTTCTTAATTTTTTTCCTTTTTCCGAAAATAAAACGAGAGCCACAAACCGATTAAATTGTTGATGGTCAAAATCCCGTTCGTCACCGTAAAAACCCAATTTCCAACCAGATAGCTGTAAACGGTAAATCCGATTGAAGCCGCGAGTTGGCCGATAAAAAGCCATTTTGAAACGCCTTCGCCGGTGCGCTCTTTCCATTGTTTGTAAACTTGTTTGATGAGTGTAATGAGCAAAATCCCCGAGCTCGCCCAACCGATTATTTCCGTCATAAGAATAATTTTAGCGCAAAGAGTGCGGGAAAAGGCAAAAGAAAAAAGGCAAAAGCCGGGAATTACGCTTTTGCCTTTTTTCTTTTTACTTAATTTATCCGGCAACCGTCTGCGTTTCCGAATTGAACAAATTTTCCATGCGCTTGACCGCCGCTTGCAGATTTTCCAGAGACGTAGCGTAGGAAAATCGGATAAATCCGTCAGCGCCGAAGCCCGCGCCGTCTGTCACGACGACCTGCGCTTCCGTCAGAAGATATTCGGCGACGGCGGCGGAAGATTCGAATTTATCTCCGAGCATTCCGCGCACGTCGACAAAAGCGTAAAACGCGCCTTCGGGCATTTCGCATTTGAAACCCTCGATTTTCTGCAAAGCCGGAATCAGCCAGTCGCGCCGTCGGCGATATTCGGCGAGCATCGAACCGACCGCCGCCATCGATTTTTCGCGCTCCTCGGCGGCGCGCGCGCAGGCGTATTGGACGAAGCTCGTCGGATGCGAAGCCGAATGACTTTGCAGTTTCGTCATCGCGCGCGTCCATTCCGCGCGCGCAATCGTGTAACCGATGCGCCAGCCGGTCATCGCGTAGGTTTTCGAAAAACTGCCCGCGACGCAGACGTATTTGCGCAATTCGTCGGGCAGCGCGGCCGACGTGAAAACCTCGCCGGGCGGATAGACGAAAAACAAATAACATTCGTCGGTCAAAACATAAACGTCGCGCTCGGCACAGACTTCGACGATTTTTCGCATCTCGTCGGCCGGAATGACGCGCCCGGTCGGATTGTTCGGCGAATTGATGATTAAAAGCTTGGTTTTGTCGGTGATGGCCTCGCAAACCTGTTCGGCCGTCAAAACAAAATCGGTTTCCTCGGTTTCGATAAAACGGCTGTTCGCGCGGTTGAAATTGACGATTTCGGGAAAAGTCACCCAATATGGCTTCGGAATCAAAACGTCGTCGCCAATGTTTAAAATCGTGCAGGCGGCGTTGAAAAGCGCCTGTTTTCCGCCGCACGCCGCCGCCACTTCCGACGGCGAAAAGCGCGCGCCGAACTGAGCGGCGTAAAAATGCGCGATGGCCTCGGTAAAAGACTTGAGGCCGACGGTCGGCGTATATTTTGTCAGGCCTTTTTGCAAACCTTCCCACGCGTATTCCTTGATAAATTCGGGCGTCTGAAAATCCGGCTCGCCTAAAGTCAAATCAATCACGTCAAAGCCCTGCTCACGCAGCTCGCGCGCGATTTGTCCCGCTTTAAGCGTCGACGACATATGCATCTTGGCGACGTTTTCGGAAACGGGAAAAATTTGGCTGGCAGCGTCTCTGGTTTTCATATTTTTGACTTAAGAAAAATTATCGCCGAATACGAAATTAAATACAAAAAATTATAAATGATTGTCTATTTTCAAAATGCTTCCAAAAATTCGACGCGGTTACCGAACGGGTCGCGAAACTCGAAGCGATTGTAATCGGGAATCGGCACGCCTTCCAAAATGCGCACGCCGCGCGCTTCGAGCTTTTCGCGCCAGCCTTCCAGATTTTCCACCTGATAAGCGACGTGCGCTTTTGTTTTCGTTCTATCAAAATTGTCTTCCGTCCCGATGTGAATCTGAAACGCGCCGACTTCGAGCCAGAATCCGCCGCGTCCTTCTAAAGACTTGGGCTTGGGAATTTCCTTTAATCCTAAAAAATCGCAGTAAAATTCACGCGCCGCCGCTTCAGCGCCCGTCGGAATCGTTATTTGCGCGTGCTGAATTTTCAGAATTAAAAGCTTTTTTATCATTTCAACAACTCCCGCATTCTTTTTTCAGACCTCATCGTAAAGTTTTCAACGGTCAGAAAATCATTTTCAACGTGCAGAAAATACTTTTCGACACTTCAAAAATCATTTTCAACACTCCGAAAAGTCTTTATGAGACGTCGAAAAATTTATTTGACATACAGAAAACCTTTTGTGACGCTCAGAAAATCTTTTGCAGCACGTCGAAAATCTTTTGCGACATACGAAAAACTTTGTGCGAAGCCTCGCAAAATCTAAAAAACAGAATTTCTAAAAAAATTTCGGCTTTGAATTGTTTTTCATTTAAGACGATTTCAATTTATCGCGCATTTTTAGCTCGACCGATTCGGGCACGAGACCTTCGACGCGGCCGCCGAGCGTGAAAATTTGTTTCAAAAGATTCGATGAAACATACGAATATTCTTCGGCCGCCATCAGAAAAACCGTCTCGATGCTCGGTTCAAGGCGACGGTTCATCAAAGCCATCCGCAGCTCGTATTCGTAATCGGAAACGGCGCGAATGCCGCGCACAATCGCCGTCGCGCCGCGTTTTTTTGCAAAATCGGCGGTCAGACCGGAAAAGCCGTCGACAATCAGACGGCATTCTTGGCTTTCGATTTGAGGCAGAATTTCTTCAATCATACGGCAGCGTTCTTCAACGGAAAACATCGGATTTTTGTCGGGATTATTTAAAACGGCGATGATGATTTCGTCAAAAAGCGGCAGGCTTCGCTTGATAATGTCGAGATGACCGTTGGTTAAAGGGTCGAACGAACCGGGAAAAATTGCGCGGCGCATATTTAGTAAGTGTAAAGTGAAAAGTGGAAAGTGGAAAGTGAAGAAAAGGTTCTTCAACTTTTCACTAATCAGAATCTCGTTTCCAAAAGCTTCTTCGCCTTTTCGACGCATTCTTTGTGTTCGAACGTATATTCGGGACCGGGCTTCATCTTTAAGATATATTCGAGCTGTTTTTTCGCATCGGCGTCGCGGCCGACCGCCAGATAAGCTTCTGCCAGATGCAAATAAATATAGGTGTTTTCCTTTTCGATTTCGAGAGCTTTTTCCAGATATTCGACCGCTTTTTCCGGCTTTCCGCCGGCGAGCATTCCGGCTTTCATCTCGACCTGCGCCAGCGCGTCGTAGGCGCTGGCGGCTTGATAATTAGGCTGGATTTCGATGACTTTGTTCATCTCGGAGCGAATCTCGTCGATGGCTTTAATGCCGACCGTGACCGGGCTTCGCCGAGCCTGTTCGCCTAAATTAGCGCCGTACCAGAAGTGTCCGTCGGGTTTCTCGGGCTCCATTTTGGCGGCGATTTTTCCGGCCTGCACGCCGTCTTCAAAAGCCTTTTCGATTTCCTTTTCGTCCGGGCTATGTTTGCCGAGAAAAAAATTATATTTGGCGAATTTCCATTCCGATTCGTAATTTCGAACGTCGGGATTACGCGTTCGGGCAAGTGTCTGAACGGCTTCGCGCAGTTTCGATAAATCGTCGCGCTGCTGGAAAAGCTCGTCGGCTTTGGCGATGGCGTCGGAGAAAAAAGTCGGTGTTATTTTCTGCTTAAAATCCTCAGTTACGCCTTTTGACGCGCACGCCGAAGCGAAAATCACGAAACATGCAATTGTAATAAAACGGTAAAATCTTATCCTTTTCATATGGTCGAATTACCCAAAATGTTAAAATTTTGATATTTTAAGACTTTGTAAACAAAGAAATTCTAATAAAAATATCACAAAAGTCACGATGAAAAAAGACGGGCAAGCGGCGGCATTTTACGATTTAGAAGGAACACTCGTGAGCACGAACCTCGTGCACACGCTCGGATTTTACGCGCGTCGCCAGCAGGGCTTATTCAAAACCATCAAAAAAAGCGCTTCGACGCTGGCCAAACTGCCGCTTTTCGGCGTCACGGATTTGTATTCGCGCAATGTTTTTAACGAGCTTTTTTTTCAGAGCTACAAAGGCGAATCGAATGACCGGCTACGCTATTTTTCGGAAGAATTGTTCGAAGACGTTCTCAAACCCGCGATTTTCGACGGAACGCCCGAGCTTATCGCGCAGTCGAAAAAAATCGGGCAGCGGCAGGTCGTCATTACCGGCGCACTCGACTTTACGATTGAGCGCCTGATGGATTATCTCGGCATAGACGATTACGTCGCCAACCGGCTGGAATTCGTCAACGGCTACGCGACCGGCAGAATTTTGCCGCCCGTGCTGGCGTCGGCGACAAAAGCGAAATGGATACGCGAATACGCCGAGCGCGAAAATATAAATTTATCGGAATCTTACGCTTATTCCGATTCGATTTCCGATTTGCCGATGCTCTCGATTGTCGGTCATCCGGTCGCGGTCAATCCGGATTTTCGTCTGAAACAAACTGCTTTGCAGCACGATTGGGCGATTTTGAATTTGAAGTAAAAAAATGAATAGAGTTTTTTTCATAAATACTTTTTTAATAATTTGTTTTGGATTGTTAGCTACAAGTTGTTCACAAAATCGTGCTGAATCAAGCGATAAGTTAGTTGAAAGATTAAATTCGCAAATAAAATTGGGAAATTTCGAGCAGATTTACGTGGAAGCTGGCAGCACGGCAAAAAATCTTACTCTGAAAGAAGGATTTCTTAAAAAGATGATATCTGCCGTAAATAAGATGAAGGAAGTTGACGAATCCTTGTCTTGGCAAAAGGGGGAAACAGTTGTTTTATCGAATGCCGACATCGCCGCAGACCTTTATTTGGTTCACAGGAAAATTGAAAGGAACGGAAAGAAACTTGATATTAAGATTACAATTACATTAATCAATCAAGTGCCTAAATTTTTGGATTTATGCGTTTCGCCTTCTGAATTAACAACGGTTGAATCTGAAACATGCGTTACTAACGCTTCAAAGAAAATATAAACTTTTTATCTAAATTATGGCTTTGCAATTACGCAGAAAAACACACGAATCAATCATCTATATCGATAAGGACAGCGCGCCGCGCATTATGCCGTTCGGCGAGGATTTTATTATCGAAGACATTCCGGTCGGGACGCGCGTCATTTATCCGAATCCGCCGATAAAAGGTTTGCCGAACCGCGAGGCCGCGATTCGATACGCGGTCAATCATCCGATTGACGCGAAACCGCTTTACGCGCAGCTTGAGCCGGGAATGCGTGTGACGATTGCGATGGACGACATTTCGCTGCCGCTGCCGCCGATGGCTTTGCCCGATATGCGCCAGACGATGCTCGAAGTCGTTTTGGATATGTGTGCGGCGAACGGCGTCGACGACGTGCATTTGATTGTCGCCAATTCGCTTCACCGCAAAATGACGGCCTGGGAAATGGAGCGAATGGTCGGCTCGACGATTTTCAACGAATTTTATCCCGAACGTTTTTACAATCACGACGCCGAGGACGACGAAAATTTAATCACGCTCGGACACACGCGCCACGACGAGCCGCTGCGCGTCAATCGCCGCGCCATCGAGAGCGATATTTTGATTTACATCAACATCAATCTCGTGCCGATGGACGGCGGGCACAAATCGGTCGCCGTCGGGCTTTGCGATTACGAATCTCTGCGCGCGCATCACGAGCCGCAGACTATTCTCGACTCGCATTCGTATATGGATCCGCCCGCGTCGGAATTGAATCACAAGGTCATACGGCTCGGAAAACTGGTTGACGAGCACTGCAACGTCTTTCACATCGAAACCGCGCTCAACAACAAAATGTTTCCCGAAGGCTACGACATTTTGACGCGCAACGAGGACGAATTTTCGTTCGCCGACCGGATGAAATGGGAAGTTATGAAGCGTACGTTTTCAAAAATGCCGCGCGCCGCGCGCCGCAAAATGCTTCACGCGATTCCGGCGCAGTATGAATTAATCGCCTGTTACGCGGGCGAAACGGAAAAAGTCCACGAAAAGATTCTCGAAAAAAATTACCAGCAATACGAAATCCCGGTCAAAGGCCAGTGCGACATAATGATTACGGGCATTCCCGACATCTCGCCGTATAACGTCTATTCTGCTTTGAATCCGCTGCTCGTGCAGGTAATGGCGCTCGGCTATCACTTCAATATGTTTCGCAACAAGCCTTTACTTCGGAAAGGCGGCGTGATGATTATCACGCACCCGTGTTTTGACGAGTTCGACCATAATTTTCACCCGTCGTATATCGAATTTTTCCATCGTCTTCTGCCCGAATCGCGCGACGCGTTTTATCTGCGCGAGAAATACGAGCGCGAGTTTGCGACCAATCCGGCCTACGTCGAGATGTACCGGCGCGGCAACGCCTATCACGGCGCGCACCCGTTTTTTATGTGGTACTGGGGCGAAAACGGTCGCCAGCACGTCGGCAAAGTCATCGTCGCCGGCGCGGAAAACGCGCACGTTCCCGAAATCTTGGGCTGGGAACGCGCCGACAATCTGACCGAAGCTATTGCCATGGCACGCTCGTTTATGGGCAGAAACGCCGAGATTACGATGCTGCACCAGCCGATAATCGGGCTTTGCAATGTGACGGATTAGTATTATACGTGCTGAATACGTATAATAAATTTTCTATGCAAAAGAAATTAACGATTACGATTGACGAGCGCGTTTACGAAGGTCTGCAAACGGTTGTCGGGCGCGGGAAAATCAGCCAGTTTATTGAGGTTTTGCTGCGTCCGCACGTTTTGAAACAGGATTTGGACGCAGCTTACAAGGAAATGTCTGAAGACGAGGCGCGTGAAACCGAAGCGTTGGAATGGTCGGAAGCGACAATTGGAGACGTAAATAATGAAACGTGGTGAAGTCTGGTGGGTGAATTTCGAGCCGGCTATCGGCGGCGAAATCAAAAAACAGCGTCCCGCCGTTATCCTGAGCAACGACGTTTCCAACAAATATCTCAACCGCGTTCAAGTCGTGCCGCTTTCGAGTCAAATTGACAAACTTTATCCGAGCGAGGCTTACGTCCAATTCGGCGGAAAACAGGCAAAAGCCTTAGCCGACCAACTGACAACCGTCAGCAAACAGCGTCTGCTAAATAAAGCCGGACATTTATCAAAAGCAGATGTTGAGCAAGTTGAAAGAGTAGTTAAGATACAGCTTGATTTATAAAAAGATGACGATACTTTATCTTACGTTAATTTGACAATAAAAGATTTGCATTGCTAGTGGGGAATTGATTATGGATAGTTCAACAAAAATTATGCGGTTAGAAATAGATGGTCAATGGACTGCCGACGATATGATAAATTCAATTAAAGCAGTTCAAGATTTGTATAATCTAAGGCTAATTTTGCAATTTGAATATGAAGAATGGTTAGAATGGCGAGAGTTTTATCATGAATTAAAATTTTTTCCACCTTTTCGTAAAAGAATGCAAGCTAGATTATTTTTTGAAAGAGATAATTTCCCATCTTGTTCAACGATAATCCCACTAAACGAAGATGAGCTTAGTCGAATTTCCGAGTTATGTTATCCGAATGAAATTTTAAATGTTCGCCGCATAAAATATGGTTCTAAGGGAATTAAAGACTTAGCGGGAATTGGCGAGATAATCGGTCATGTTAAGGATTTCATTCTTGAACTAATCCATATTAGAAAAGACAAAGAAAAACGCAGCCTCGAAAATGAAGAAAGGAAACTAAAGAATCAACACTTACAACTAGAAAATGCCCAAAAATATGTTGAGTTAGCTAAAAGTATTGGCTTAAAAAAAACTGAAATTAGGCAATTGGTTAAATTAGCTGATAACAAACAGGAAAAATTAGTTGATTTAATTGATGAAGGGAAAATATACGGAGTTAGATTATTAAATTCTAACGAAGAAAATTTAGACATATAACTTCGTTTGATTTATGAAATTATCACCAACCCAAATTTTTAAAGGTAAAAAGATTTTCTTTATCGGCGGCACGGGCTTTGTCGGTAAGGTTACGCTTTCGATGCTGCTCAATAATTTTCCCGACATCGGGCGAGTTTATGCGACCGTCAGAGCGCGAGATGCGAAAGAATCGGAAATTCGTTTTTGGACGAGCATCGTCACAAGCCCGACGTTTGACCCTTTAAGAGAAAAATACGGCGACAAATTTGAAAATTTTATCCGCGAAAAAGTCGTGCCGGTGAACGGCGACGTCGGCAACGAATTTCTCGGTTTAGATGAAAAGGAAGCGAAAAAGTTAATGCGCGACTGCGACATTATCATCAACGGCGCGGGCAACGTGACGTTTAATCCGCCGCTCGAAAGCGCCTTGAGAACAAACGTCGTCGGCTCAAACAATATTTTGAAAATGGCGCGCCTGATGAAGCGCCCCGCGCTCGTGCACGTTTCGACCTGTTTTGTCGCCGGTAAACGGAGCGGCGCGATTTGGGAAAACGAGCCGGTCGTCGGGTATTTCCCGAGAAAAAACGAGCTCGTCGGCACCACCTTCGACGTCAACAAGGAAATCGAAGACTGCGCCCGCCTGTCCGAACAGGCGCGTCAGGAAGCCGACGACGCGATGCAGATTGCGAAATTTCGCGAGCAGGCGAGAACGCGTTTCGAGGAAGAAGGACGCGACCCGGACGACGAGACGGAATTGAAATCGGCGATTTTCCGCGAGCGCAAGATGTGGATTCGTGAGCGGACGACCGAACTCGGTGCGGAGCGCGCCGAATATTGGGGCTGGACGAATATCTACACTTATTCGAAATCTCTGGCCGAGCAAATCATCGCGCAGCAGGACGACGTCGTCAAGATTCTCATCCGGCCGTCGATTGTCGAATCTTCGCAAAGTTACCCGTTTCCGGGCTGGAACGAAGGCTTTACGACGACTGCGCCGTTGATTTTAATCGCGCTGCGCGGCCAGCCGATTATTCCGGTCAACGAAAAGCTCGTTCTCGACATAATTCCGGTCGATATGGTCTCGGGCGCAATCCTCGGCGCGGCCATGAACGCGCTCGTCGACGACACTCCGCCGCTCGTTTTTCAGGCCTGCTCGGGCGATTCGAATCCGAACGATATGGAGCGCATCGTCGGTCTCGTCGGTCTTTACAAACGCGAGCATTTCAAGGAAAAGGAAACCGGAAATAAATTGGTAAATAACGTCGCCGCGATGATTGAAGCCTCGCCCGTAACGCAGAAAACCTACGAAAGAGTGTCCGCGCCGATGCTCAACAAACTGGCTAAGCGCGCCAACGTTTTGCTCGATAGGGCCAAGCCGACGTGGGCCGGCGGGCGGCTCTCAAACATCGTTTCCGATTTGCAGAAATCGGTCGAAAATTTCGAGCGGACGACGCAGGAGACGATGGACGCGTTCTCGATGTTCAAGCCGTTTATGATTGACAACGAATATCTGTATCGCGCCGACAATCTGCGCGCGCTGATGTCGCTCGTCAAGGAAAAGGAAAAAGATTTGCTGCCGTGGTATCCCGAGCGGCTCGATTGGTACGACTACTGGCTCAACGTCCATTTTCCCGGAATGAGAAAATGGGTTTTGCCGCAGCTCGAAGAAGATTTAAAAATTCAGGAGCGCCGCTCTTACACATACAAGGATTTGCTCGATTTGTTCGACACTTCGGTCAAACGCTTTTCGACGCGCGTCGCGATGCGCATCGAGCGCAACGGGCGCAAAGAGCAGTACACTTTTGAAGACGTCAGGGAACTGACTTTGCGCGCCGCCGGATTTTTCGCCGCGAGCGGCATCAAGCAGAACGACCGCGTCATTTTGTTTTCAAACAATATGCCCGAATGGGGCTTGTCGTATTTCGGCATTTTGAAAACCGGCGCGACCGCGATTCCGATTGACCCGGCCAGCTCGATTGACGAAATCATAAATTTTGCGCGCGCGGGCGAGGCTTCGGCGATTGTTATTTCCACGAAATTAGCCGGCGAAAATCCCGAATTGGCCAAAAAACTGAAGGAAGCAAAACTGAAGTTAAACGTCTGGACGTTTGAAGAAGTTTTCGAGATGCACCCGGAAATCGAGGAAGCCAAACGCATCGCGCTGCTGCCCGGTAAAATTTTGTCGAATTCGGTCGCGTCCCTGATTTTTACTTCGGGCACGACCGGAACGCCGAAAGCCGTCATGCTCTCGCACAAAAATTTCGTCAATATGATTTCGATGTTGTCGAGCGTTTTGGAAATGGACATCACCGACGGCGTTTTGTCGGTTCTGCCGATGCATCACACGTTTGAGTTCAGCGCCGGATTTTTGACGCCTTTTTCAAACGGGACGCAGATTACGTATCTCGACGAGCTTTCGGCGGAAGAGCTTTCGCGCTCAATCGAAAACGGCCACGTGACGGGAATGGTCGGCGTTCCGGCGCTCTGGGAAATGCTCCATCGCCGGATAAAGACGCGTCTCAGGGAGCGCGGCGACTGGTTTGCCGATTTTGCCGACAGCGTCATCGACTTCAACGCCTGGATACGCGACAACACGCCGTTTAATCTCGGCCCGATTATCTTTTTCCCGATTCATCAGGGAATGGGCGGGCGGATGCGCTATCTGATTTCGGGCGGCTCGGCTTTGAGCGAAAAAGTCCAGAAAGACTTGCACGGATTAGGATTTACCGTTCTTGAAGGTTACGGTTTGACCGAATCTTCGCCCGTCCTGACGGTCGCGCGTCCGGGAAACAAATTGTTAAGGGGAAGCGTCGGCAAGCCTCTGCCCGGAATCGAGGTAAAAATCGACTCGCCCGATGAAAACGGCGTCGGTGAAGTTCTCGCGCGCGGGCAGAACATAATGCTCGGCTATTACAATAACGAGGAAGCGACCGAAGCCGTCCTTCATGACCGCTGGTTGAAAACGGGCGATTTGGGCAAACTCGACGAAGACGGAAATCTATACATCGTCGGGCGTTCAAAGGACGTTATTATCGATTCGAACGGCAAAAACATATACCCGGACGAAATCGAGGATTTATACGGAAAGTCCGGTTTTATCAAGGAATTATCAATCGTCGGCCTGGCGGACGATGACGGCGGCGAGAAAATCGCGGCGCTCGTCGTGCCCGATTACGAGCACGACATCGCCTTGAGCCGAAGCGATACGAACAAAAAAGTCGAAGAACATTTCCGCGAGGTTTCCGCCGCGCTGCCGTTTTTCAAACGCGTCAAGGTTTTGCACCTGACGCCGTTTGAGCTGCCGCGGACGGCGACCAGAAAAGTTAAACGTCCCGAAGTCGTCGAGATGCTTCAATCGCTCGAAGAACGGGCGAAAAAGAAAACAAAGGCGGTCGCCGAATCAAAAGGCGACGACAATGTTCTGTGGCTTCGCAAAATCGTCGCGACCGTTTCAAACCGTCCGCTTTCCGACATCGCCGTCGAAGACAAATTAGCCGATTTGGGCTTTGACAGCTTGATGTTTGTCGAGCTTCAAGCGGCGGTCGAAGACGCCGGCGGGCGCGTCGCGTCGCCCGATACTTTGAACGAAGTGCAGACCGTTCGCGAGCTTTTAACGGCGGTTCAGCGCGTCGATACGCGCAAGAAAATCGTCGACGAGCCGCGCGCCGAGGAGAAAAAGGAAGAGGAAATTTTTATTCCGTCGATTGTCCGCAAGCTCGGAAACTCAATCGTCGATTTTGCGCAGGAGACGCTTTACAACTCGGTTTTGAACACATCGATTGAAGGCGAGTCGAACGTTCCGGTTCACGCCAATTTTATCGTCGCGTCAAATCACACGTCGCATCTCGATATGGGGTTGGTGAAACGTGCGCTCGGAAAGGACGTCGCCGAGCAGACGGTCGCGGTCGCGGCGGCCGATTACTGGTTCGACACGAAATACAAGCGCGCGTATATGAACAATTTCACGACGCTGATTCCGATTGAGCGTTCGGGAAGTTTGCGCCAATCTTTGCGGCACGTCACACAAATTTTGAACGAAGGCTACAACACTTTGATTTTTCCCGAAGGCGGACGCCAGACATCCGGCGAGATTGCCGAATTCAAACCGATTATTGGCTATCTCGCATTAAACGAAAAAGTCGGGATTCTGCCGGTTTATCTGTGGGGAACATACGAAGCGTTTCCGAAAGGAATGACGATTCCGCCGCGCTCGAGCATCGGCGCTAACATCGGCGCGAAAGTCGGAAGATTTTTGGAATACGAACAGCTTCTGGAGATGACCAAAGGCGTGCCGAACACCGAGGCGTATCGCCTGATTGCCGCGCGCGTCCAGCACGAAATCGAAAATATGCGCGACGGTCGGCGCGACAAATTCGACGTCGCGGCGGTTCGCAAACGTTGGCGCGCCGAACGCAGAAAATCGCGCAAGCAGGCGCCTGTAATTGAAGATTAAATTTATGACGAAATCTCTAAAAGTAAATTTTTTGGTGTCCGCATTTTTGATTTTCGCGCTTGTTTCGTCTTCGTTCGGTCAGGCGAAAGTCGATAAAAAACAAATGACGGCCGAGGTCAAAGCGGAATTTCTGCACGCCTGGAACGGGTACAAAAAATACGCGTGGGGACACGACGATTTGAAGCCTTTGAGCAAAACTTACAAGGATTGGTACGGCGAGACGCTCCTGATGACGCCGGTCGACGCGCTCGACTCGCTCGTTTTGCTCGGCTTCAAAACGGAAGCCGATAAAACACGCAAATACATCACGGACAATCTTTCGTTCGACAAAGACGTTTACGTCCAGAATTTTGAAATCACGATTCGTCTGCTCGGCGGTTTGCTCTCAAGCTATCAAATGACGGGCGACAAAAAACTGCTCGCTCTGGCCGAAGATTTGGGCAACCGGCTTTTGCCCGTTTTCGCGTCGCCGACCGGAATTCCGTATCGCTACGTCAATCTCAAAACCGGAAAAGTAAAAGGCGAAGTGACAAATCCGGCCGAAGCGGGAACATTGCTGATTGAATTCGGGACTTTGAGCAAGCTGACGAAAAAGCCTGTATTTTACGATAAAGCGAAACGCGCTCTGGTCGAAACTTACAATCGCCGCTCGCCGCTCGGCCTGGTCGGAACGCGCATCAACGTCGAGACCGGAAAATGGACGAATACCGACTCGCACGTCAGCGCCGAGATTGATTCGTATTACGAGTATCTTTTGAAGTGCGCGATTCTTTTCGACGATAAAGACTGTCGCAAAATGTGGGAAGAAGGCATTGCGGCGATAAATAAAAATCTGGCCGACGAAGTGCGCGGCGAGCTTTGGTACGGCCACGCCGATATGACTTCGGGAAAGCGAACCGCGACCGTGTCCGGCGCGCTCGACGCGTTTTTCCCGGCGATTCTGGCCTTGTCGGGCGATTTGGCGCGTGCCAAACGCCTCCAGGATTCAAGCTTCAAAATGTGGACGAAGTATGACATCGAGCCCGAAGAATACGATTATCAGAAACAGGAAATCGGCGACGCGAGCTATCATCTGCGGCCGGAAATCGTCGAATCGACGTATTATCTTTATCAATACACTTCGGACGAAAAATATCTGCAAATGGGCAAAACTTTTTTCGACGATTTTGTAAAATACTGTAAGACGGACGACGCATACGCCGTCTTAAAAAGCGTCGTCACCAAAGAAAAAGCGGACACGATGCACAGTTTTCTGTTTGCGGAAACTTTCAAATATTATTATTTATTATTTGCGCCGCCGCGGGCTTTGGACTTTAAGAAAGTTGTTTTTAATACCGAAGCGCATCCGGTAAAAAAGACCTGGAAATAAAATGGCAGCTAGAAAAACAAAAGCATTGGCGAAAATTGAAAAGAAAATCCTAATCACCGGCGGGACGGGATTTTTAGGAACGCACATTGTCCGGCAGTTTCTGGAAAATGGCGAGAAAAATCTGCGCGTGATGGCATCGAGCGTTCCCGTCTGGATGCGAGACGCGGGCGTTGAAGCGGCGGAAGGCTCGGTGACGAACCGGGAAGACGTGGCCAATGCAGTCAAAAACGCTTCGGCCGTTTATCATCTTGCGGGCCGGGTTTCGCGCGACAACGAAGACGCCGCATTGATGAACAAAATTCACGTCGAAGGCACGAGAATTTTATGCGAGGCGGCGAAGGAATCGGGCGTGAAAACGTTTGTTTTAGCTTCGTCGAGCGGCACGATTGCCGTTTCCGAAAACGAGGACATTCTCGACGAAACTTACCCGACGCCCGTCGAAATCATCTCGCGCTGGGCGTATTACGCTTCGAAATATTATCAGGAAAGAACCGCTCTCGAAAATTTCGACGGCAAAGGCTTAAAGCTCGTGATTTTGAATCCGTCGCTGCTTTTGGGAACGGGCGACGAGCGTTTAAGCTCGACCAAAGTAATTCTGGATTTTCTCGCGCGAAAAATTCCCTACACGCCGTCGGGCGGGCTTTCGTTTGTCGATGCGCGCGACGCGGCGGCTGCTTTTATTAATTCTCTCGAAAAGGGAAGCCACCGCGAAAAGTACTTACTCGGCGCGGCGAATATGACTTTCGCGCAGTTTTTCGGGCGGCTCGCACGTCTTTCGGGCGTTTCCGCTCCCGTCTTGCGCGTACCGAAACGGCTGGCGATGGCGGGCGCGAGCTTGATTGATTCGGTCTTTAAGAACTGGAATAAACCGTCGCCGATTCAGCCGAAAGAAGTCGAGCAGGCCGAATATTTCTGGTATTTCGACTCGGCAAAAGCCGCAGAAGAACTCGATTTTGCGCCGCGCGATGCGCAGGAAACTCTGCAGGACACGATTTCTTATCTCAAGGAAAATTTCCTCGGCGAAGGCATTTTTAAATAATTTTCATTTTAATTTGGCAAAAGTGTTTCAGGCGTCACGTCTGAAACGGTTGTAGTTTTAAAATTAATTTTAGAAGGAACTTAATAAAAAATGCCAAGTTACAGAAATATTTTACCCGTCATTCAATCCGGTTGGTACACCTGCTGGGCGGCTTCGACGTCGTGGTGGACGCAGGCCATGACTGACCGCGCCAGAGGCTTTATGACCGAACAGGACATGATGGACAAGTTTAGCTGCGATTGGGACAAAAACGGCGCGATGACCTTGAAAGGGCTGGCCGATATTTTTCGAGAGCCGAAATTTAATATGAATTTTCGTTTCGGCAACGCGGCGGATTTGGACAGAATTATTTACAATCTTTCGGAAGACGCGGTAAAAAGCATCAACGCGTTTCCGATTATTATCGGCTACAACGACCCGCGCGCTGGCGGAAATCATTGCGCTGTTTTGTGCGAATTCGACCTCGATATAAGCTACCAGAAATTAGTCGTGATGGACCCGGCGAAAGGTTATCGCGTCCGAAGTCGCGATTATCTCGCTTCGCAAAATATGGTTTTCGCGTGGCCGAAAGAGGCGGGCGATATAACTTCCTATTAGTTTCGGCAAAGGTTTTAGCCACGAATTACACGAATAAGAAATAAAAATAATTCGTGTAATTCGTGGCTATTTTCTTATGCGAAAACCGGTAAAAACTTCGGCGGTTTTCGGGCTTTTGTCGCTTGCTCAAAGGCGTATGCGATTTTTATCAGCGTCGATTCGGAAAAGGCGCGTCCGAAAAACGAGATTCCCGCCGGAAGTCCCTGTACGAAACCGGCCGGAACGGAAATATTCGGATACCCGGCGACCGCCGCCAGCGAATTGCTTTCAAAAACGCCGCAGTCGCCGTTGACCAAATCGGTCGTCCAGGCGACGCCGCCCGAAGGCGCGGTGACGGCGTCCAATTTGTATTGATTCATCACCGCGTCGATGCCCTGCGCCTGCGTCAAAAGCTTCGATTTCTGCAAAGCGAGTCGATACGCGCGCGTCTGCAAATCGCCTTTCTTTTCGGCCATTATAAAAATTTCCTGACCGAAATACGGCATTTCGCGGTCTTTATTTTCTTCGTTAAATTTGATTAAATCGGCGAGAGTTTTGTAGGGTGAATCCCGCGCCGCCAGATATTTGTTCAAACCGGCTTTGAATTCATACAAAAGAACTTCAAACTCGGCGTCGCCGAATTTTTGCAGCGTCGGGAACTGGACGTCGATTAAAGTCGCGCCGCCGTCTTTTAAGATTTGCAGATTCGGCTCGATAAGGGCGTCGATTTTCGAGTTTCGCCCGAAATACTGGCGCGCGACGCCGATTCGCATTCCGCGCAGGCCGTCCTTTTGCAAAAATCTGGTGTAGTCGGTGACAGTTTTCGCGCCCTGCGCGGTTATCTGGTCGGATTTATCGAAACCGGCCATCACGCCGAGCAAAATCGCGGCGTCGGAAACGGTTCTCGTCATCGGCCCGGCCGTATCCTGCGAATGAGCAATCGGAATCACGCCGGAACGCGAGACTAAACCGAGAGTCGGTTTGATGCCGACGATTCCGCACGTCGAAGCCGGACAGAGAATCGAGCCGTCGGTTTCCGTCCCGACCGCGACCGCCGCCAGATTAGCCGCAATCGCCGCGCCCGAACCCGACGACGAGCCGCACGGATTGCGGTCTAAAACATACGGATTGTGCGTTTGCCCGCCGCGACCAGACCAGCCGCTCGAAGATTTTGTCGAACGAAAATTCGCCCATTCCGACAAGTTTGTTTTGCCGATGATGACCGCGCCCGCTTCGCGCAGCTTCTGCGCTAAAAACGCGTCCTGTTTCGGCGTCGGCGCATCGACGAGCGCGAGACTCCCGGCGGTCGTTTTCATCCGGTCGGCGGTGTCGATGTTGTCTTTTATCAGTACCGGAACGCCGTGCAGCATCGAGCGGACGCGCCCGGCTTTGCGCTCTTTGTCCATTTCTCCGGCGATTCGCTCGGCGTCCGGATTGAGTTCGATAATCGAGTTTAAGCTTTTATCCGTTTCGCGAATGCGTTCGAGATATTTTTCCGTGATGCGTTCGGAAGTCATTTTGCCCGATTTCATCCAGTCCTGAAGCTCGAAAACGGTCGTTTCTTCAAGCTCGAAATTTTTCGTCTCGGCGTAAATGTTTTTTGTATTGTTCATTATCAGTGCAGCGCCCGCCATCGCGGTTATTTCCAAAAAATCTCTTCGTTTCATTTTTCTCCTTTGGCTTTTTTCAGATTATCCTTTGCCTCTTTAAAATCAGGCTGTAATTCTAAAGCTTTATTAAAATACTGCGACGCTTTTTCCGCTTGATTTTTTTCCAGAAAAGCGGAACCCAAAGCGTTGCAGGAATACGCCAGCGCCTCGCGACTGATGCTTTCGTCGTTCATCGAAAAGGCTTTCTGCAAAGCTTTTTCCGCTTCGTCGATTTTGCCGGATTTGGCATAAGCGACCGCCATATTCGAATAAAAAATTGCCGCGTCCGGTTTAAGTTTTATTGCTTTTTGATAACTTTTGACGGCTTCGTCGTATTTCCCGATTTCGACGCGCAGAAGTCCGAGCGTATTATGCGCTTCGGGCGCGGGCGAAGTCGCGTCAATCAGTTCGGCGCAACGATTTTCGGCGATTTCCGCCGATGCGTTGTCGATATAATGACGACACAGATTATTCTGTAAAAAATAATTATTTCGCGTAAACGAAAGCGTGTGCGTATAGAGCGTTTCGCTGTTTTGCCAGTAAGACGCCTGCCGGAAGGCGAGCGCCGCGAAAATAATCAAAATCAGCGCGCAGGTCGAAACGACGACTTCCTGATTGACTTTGAGCCGCTCGAAAATTTCCGACGCGCTCCAGACGAGCATTATAAAAAGTCCGAAAAAAGGAATGTATGTATAGCGGTCAGCCATACTCTGCAGCCCGACCTGAACGATGCCGATAACCGGAACGAGCGTCCCGAGAAACCAGAGCCAGCCCATCAAAAGATATTTCCGCTCGCGTCTCTGCCAAATGCAGACGGCCGTAATTACAACGAGCAAAATGACCGCGCCGAAAAAGAGCCAGAAATTCACGTCCGAATCAAACGGATACCAGATGCCGAGATTTACCGGATAGAAGAACATCAAAATGTATTTCGCGTATGAAAGAATCGTGTTTATAAAACGCGTCTGAAGCGGCAGGTATTGAAGATTTACGACCGAATTATTCGCTTTCTGCGCCAAAACCGTGATAACGCACGAAACGATTGAAAGCGCGAAAAACGGAATTTTTTCGACCATCAAAGCGGGCAAATCCTTCAGCGTTTTCAATCTTTCAAGCGGCCAGAAATCGCATAAAAGCAGAACAAACGGCAATGTCACGAGCATCGGCTTCGACATCAATCCGAGCGCAAACAGCAGAATCGTCAGAAAGTAATAGATTTGTCCTTT
>DASWRI010000045.1:0-8522 GCA_036403235.1 Pyrinomonadaceae bacterium
ACTGACAACCTCAGATGTATGGTGTTGCCTTCTTTATCTACAGCGCGATAAAGGTATTTGCACTGCTTCCCAACTTTGATGTATGTCTCATCAACCCGATAGGAAGTGCCGCTCATCTTCAGATGCTGACGGATACTTTTGTTGATCTCGGGAGCGTACCTTTGAACCCAGCGAAAGACAGTTGAGAGCTCTATGTGGAGTCCGCGTTCATGCATCATCTCTTCGACATCGCGATAAGATAGCTGGTAGCGGCAATACCGTCGGACGCATAAAAGGATGATTGTCGGCTCGTAATGCCGCCACTTGGACGAGGACTTATTCTGCTTCATTAGTATGATTCTGGAATAGTGTTGGATGAACTAACAAGCGGATTATAGTCGGAGAAACGACTCCTGCAACACTGCCCCCGAGACATGGGTACTGACGACGGAAGGCGATGGCACTTAGTCGGCATATGCCGTGGAGGAAGAGCCGGGCGGGTTGATCCGTTTCGCAAGACTCACAAGCCGAACTCTTCTGACAGCTTCACACAGGAGAAGAAATGTACGCCGAAAGATCGGTTGATAACCTTGGTCTTTATTTCAAAAATCGCGGCGGAAAGTTTCAGCTTTTTTGGCTTACTTAATCAACTCTTCCAAAAAATTGATCGCCTGCGGGTCTTTGCTGGTTCGCAAGGAATAAATCGCTTCGAGCCGCAGCTTGTCGGATTTATCGTTTTTGGCGATGTCGAGCAGTTTTCCGGTCGCTGTAGTCTGTTTCGATTCGGCTAAGGCGCGGATCAGCGAAACTTTAAATTCCTCGTCCCTTACCGCGTCGTAAAGGCGCGTCATCACTTCAACCGCCTGCTCGCTCGTTGCCCAGCTTTGAAAACGGCGCAAGTTGTCGAACGCCAGCAGCCGCAACTCGCTGTCTTTTTCGTCGCGGGCGATTTCCAGCAAAATCTCGATTTCCATTTTTCGTCTCTGCTCGCGCGAGAGATTGAATCCGGTTTCCGTCCCCGGTAAAACGTCGGCATCGAATTTGGAAAAAAGATTCGCCGAATTGCTCAACGAGTTGATGATGCCTTTTTTAATGTCGCGGTCGTTTTCCGTCGCGTATAACTGTTTTAGATAATCTAAAGTTTGCTTGTCGGCGAGACTCGCCAGCGTGTAGATTATTTCGATGCGAATTTTCAGGTTCTTTTCATTCTGAAAACTTTTCGCCAGCGTTTCACGCAGCATCGCGGCGAAGTCTTTGACGCCGATGTTTTTGGCGATGTTTGAAACGAGCGTGTTTGAAGCGAAAAATCGCGGATTGCGCCAAATGCGCAGAATTTCACGTTTCAAAGTTTCGCTCGCTTTGGAATCCGGCTTTAACACCTCGCCCATTGTTTCAATCGCCCGGCGCGGGTCGGCGGCGAGTAGGCTTTGAAACGCGGCGAGTTTGATTTCGTCGGCGCGGGCAAGCGGCAGGCGGTCGGTCATTGCCAGCTTATCCGCAAGAGACATATTCTGACCTGAATTATTTACCGTGTCGGTGATGACTTGTTCCTGAAGATCGGCGGAAAATTGACCCTGCACTGCTTTAGAAACTGTTTTAGGGTTATTTTTGAGAGAACCATAGAGCCTGCCGAGCGCCGGAGCAATCTCTGTCTTCATCACCTGCGCGTCGCCCGTCCATGACGAAGCCGGAAAGTCTTTCAGCAGTCGGTCGAGCGCGGCATCGGCTTCCTCGAATTTTTTTTCTTTTTTATAGCAGAAGGCGAGCCAATAGAGTGCAGCGTCGGCTAATTTATGGTGGGGACTTTTTTCGATAGCTTCGCGGAAGATGTCAGCCGCTCGCGCCCATTCCTGCCCGTCTATTAAATCCCTGCCCGCGCGGAATTTTTCCACGAAATTATTCTGAGTCGTCACTTCGATTCCGGGCGGTTGAGGATTTTGTGCGGATACGGTTTCCGGCATTACGGCTGTATAAATGGCGACTAAAATCAATAACGCCGGAAGTGTTTTATAAATTGATTGGTATAAATGCTTTTCGTTTTTCATCCTTGGTAACTCTTCTTTTCGTGTTCTCACTTTGAGGGAGCGGGAATCGGTTTGTCGGTTCTTTTCAGGACGCTTGAACTAATGCCTCGTTTATTCGCCAAATTCAAACTAACAATCTTGTCGTTCGCATCTCGCTTAAATTCTGCGATAACCGCAGCGTTTTCAAAAAAGAATTTATCTTTCGCGTATGGCTTCATATTCATTTTGTTCGCGCCGACTCGCTGGTAATACAATTTGCCGTTTTCGACTGTGATAAGGCGCTCAACGCCTTCTTCTTCATAGATGCCGACGTAGGTTTTCAACAAATTTTCGTCGAGAGTGGTTTCCTTGATGTTAAATGGCTTTCCAATTGCCAAAGCCGCCAAATCTCCTGCAAGAAATTCCGGCAACCGGGTCGGAGCGCGAAAATTATAAAGCGCAACGACATAAACTTCTTCCCGCGGCAGGTAAATGGCGTGCGACATAAATCCGCCCAGATTGCCGCCGTGTTCGACAATCGGGCTGCCCTGGATGTTTCCGATAAACCAGCCGTATCCGTAGTTGGTCCCTTTACCATTGGGCAATTTATATTCGGTTCGCGCCTTCTCCAGAGATTCTTTTTTTATCAATTTGCCCGCCGACAAAGCCTGATTCCATTTGAATAAATCTTCCGCCGTCGATTGAATCGCTCCAGCGGAATACGCCATTTCGACCTTGCTGTTCAGAGCATTTAAGAATTGTGATTCGACACGGGAGTAGATGTAACTCGCCGCGCGATTTCTGATGATGATGTAATCGTCGCCGAAAAGCGTCGCGGTCATTCCCGCCGGTTTGAAAAGATTTTTTTTTAGGTATTCCCCGTAAGACATACCGGAAACTTTTTCAATAATCGCGCCGAGCAGCATGTAGCCATTGTTGCTGTAAACCATTTTAGTTCCGGGCGTGAAATCGAGCGGGCGGTCTTTAAAAGTAGAGATTATTTCCGGCAGGGTAACGAGCCTTTTTTCTCCCTGAAGTCTGGTCATCGCCGCCGTGTCGGAATCTGGAATTCCGGCGGTGTGCGTCAACAGATTTTCCACTGTGATTTTCTGTCCGTTCGTCGGGTAATCGGGAAGATATTTCGTTATCTCGTCCTGCAAAGACAATTTTCCCTGTTCCGCTAATTGCAGAACGGCGATGGCGGTAAATTGCTTGGTCATCGAAGCGATGTTAAAAACCATCTCTTCTTTCATCGGCACATTCAATTCCAAATTCGCCATCCCGAAAGCTTTTTTGTAAACAATCCGACCTCTTTGCGCGACCAGCACCACGCCGCCCGGTTCTTCCGGCTTAAATTCGGATGAAATAATTCTGTCAAACTCAGCCGTCAACGGCGTTCTGGATTGTCCAAAAGCCATGATTGAGTTATGAGAAAAACTCAGGAGAAAGGCTATAAACAGCGGCATTGTTTTTTTCATATACCAATTACCTCGGCTCGATAAACTTTTAAAATTCATTTCCTTTACCGCGTAGCGGCGAATCAATAAACTTGCAGGCTAGCGATAATATTTTGATTGCTGACACGCTCCTTGATGTCCAGAACTTTATCGGTCGAAGGATTGACTTCGAGATTGGCAATATCAAGCAGATACGGTTCAATACGGCTCAACAATTCTTCGGCATAAGAAATCCCGTAATTTTCTGCATCGCGCCGAAGCCGACCGTTTTGGTCAAGCAGTTTGCGGGCTTGTTTTTTTTCGTATTCAATATCAAAACCTTCACCCGTTTCGTTTGCACGGGCGTTTCTAAATGAACGCAGCAGCAATTCGGCTTTTTCCATTTGCACAGCAATTTCAGTTTCGAGATTTTTCATTCGCAAAGCCGTCAATCGCTGCGCTTCATCTAGTTTGATGTTGTTCGCTGATTTTATCTTTTGATTTGAAGAATCTGATCTCTGCGATTTAACGAAAGATTCGGCGGTGAGCGATTTGTTTTTCGATTTCAACAATGCATTACCGATAGCCGGTTTATCTGTTTGCGGGAAGGTAGAATCGTTCCCGACATTTCGCGGCCACGGATTTACTGTCGGAATCCTGTTGATTTCACCGACCGGCGGCGGCTGCAAATCTTTTAATTTCGTTTCGGCGACGTATTTATCCACATCACCGTGGAGCAATGAAGTCTTGAGCCAAACGAAACCGATGCCCGCCGCCATCAAAAGCAAACCCGCAAAAGCCGCCAATGCCGGAGAAAAGCCGAAAACGAAGATGCTTTTTTTCGGGCGCGATGAATTTGCCGAAGCCTGCACGTTGCTGGGGGACAATTCATTTTCCTCAATCAGCCGCACTTGAAAATTTACCCACGAATTCGGCGGCGGCTCGAACTCGAATAAATAATGTGCGAGAACTTCCTTTTCCCGCCGCAACAATTCATATTCGTTTCGGCATTCGGAGCAATCGAAAATGTGCGACTCGGTTTGCGCGGCGGTTTGTTCGTCAAGCACTTCGCCCGCGACTAAATCTTCAATTAAACCACCATATTTTTCGCAATCATTGTTCATTGTTTCGCCTCCAAGTACGGGCGCAAGATTCGGCGAATTTCAATTTTCGCGCGGTGTAAATCGGTTTTCAGCTTCGGAATGCTGGAGCCGGTAATACCGGAAATCTCCTTGTAGCTCAAATGCTGTAGCTCTTTCAAAACGAAAACCAGTCGTTTGTCCTCATCGAGTTCTGCGAGAGCCGAGCCGATTACCTGATTTAATTCCTTGCTCAAAAATTCTCTGTCCGGCGGCACGGTTTTAATGCTCGCAACCAATTCGATTTCTTCATCACTGTTGAATACTTCTTGATAACGCGAGCGGAAGTTTTTATGAACCAGATTTTTGGCAATCGCGCAGAGCCACGTTCTTAACTGCGCTTCACCGCGCAAGCCGTGAATATTTTTATATGCCGCCAGAAACGTCTCCTGCATCAGTTCTTCCGCCCTTTCGCCGTCGCCACCGAGCATCGCGCAGATGAATTTATAGACGAACCGCGAATGATTCTGGAAAATTACGCCGAAAGCTTCTCGCTCGCCGACTCGCGCCCGCGCGATCAAGTCATCCGCTTCATCGGCTATACCTTCGATTTCGA
The DNA here is from genome assembly GCA_036403235.1 of Pyrinomonadaceae bacterium. Taxonomy (GTDB): domain Bacteria; phylum Acidobacteriota; class Blastocatellia; order Pyrinomonadales; family Pyrinomonadaceae; genus JBGTFE01. Next base: position 5,114 of record DASWRI010000045.1, read on the forward strand.
CTCGTTCCTCACAGAGCATCGAAAAATTCATACGCTTCTCGCTCTTTATTTATCGCAAACGATTAGTTCCTTATTTTATAAAAAGGTTTCAGTTTCGCTAAAAATCGAAACTGAAATTCTGAATAATAAAAAATCGGATCAAACTGAAGGCATCCTTGTCATAGACGACTCGACATTGGATAAGCCCTACGCCCGCAAGATGGAACTTGTCACGCGCCATTGGTCGGGCAAGCACCACGTGGTGAACCTGATTACGCTTTTGTGGACGGATGGCGACTGGCACATCCCCGTTGACTGCCGCATCTTTGATAAGAAGCAGGGCGCGCTGACGAAGAACGACCACTTCCAATCGATGCTCAAAGAAGCGCACCGGCGAGGCTTTGCGCCCGGCTGCGTAGCGTTCGATAGTTGGTCCTTCGGCCTTTAAAACCTGAAGCTGATTCACTCTTTCGGCTGGACTTGGCTGACGCGCCTGAAGCGTAACCGCAAAGTTAATCCTGATCGGACGGGATTGCGCCCTGTCAGCGAGGTCGAGGTCGGCGCGGCGGGGCGCGTCGTCTGGCCCGAAGGCTTTGGGCTGATCCGCATCTTCAAGATCGTCCCCACAGATGGCGACGTTGAGTTGTGGGCCACCAACCGCGTCGAGATGAGTGACCTTGAGCGCAACCGCTGGGCGGGCTACGCGTGGGCGATAAAGAACCATCACCGCGGCATCAAACAGTTCTGCCTGATCGAGCGGGTACAGATGCACTCTCGGCCTGGCTTGGCGTAATCACATCTATCTGTGATTGCGAGCATTCTTGCGACTGGAAAGTCATTGCTATCACAAAGGCATTAGTTGGTATGAAGCGAAGACTTCGATCATCAGAGAAGCGGTGTGCGCTTACGTCGCTCATTCGCGCTACTCGCGCATCCCAACTGCGTAATTTCTAACCCAAATAAAAATTAGAAGATGTTAGGAATATAAATTAAGTCCTTTTTATTTCACCACCCGTTTAGCTATTTCGGCGGCGAATACATCGAGGCTGGTCGTTCCGGTGTTGGTTAAAATAACAATCGTCGTGTCGGCTTCCAAAACGTGAAACAGCATACTCTGCGCTCCCATATTCGAGCCGGGACGTTTGACGATTTTGAATTTTTTGCCGTTGATGTCGTAATCGTTATACACCCACACGCCGTAGCCGTATTCGTCAAGCCCGGGAGTGAACATCAGATCAAGCGTTTCCTTCTTTAATAATTTACGCGTGAATAAAGCATCGGAAAATTTTAGAATATCGCCGGCGGTCGAATACATCCCGCCCGCCGCATACAAATTTTCGGCGTAGAATGGCAGATCGTTCGTCAGCACTTTCGAGGCGTCGCGGTAAAAATATGTGTCGGCAAGACCCGCGATGATATTCGGCTGATGAATCATTCCAGAATCTCGCATATTCAAAGGCTGCAAGAGTTTTTCATTTAACACCCGCTCATATATTTTGCCGTAAAGCCGCTCAATGATTTTTCCGAGAACGATGTAATCGGCGTTGTTGTAATCGAACTTTTTGCCGGGTTCGCCTGAAAGATTGTCGCTGCAATACTTTTCCAAAATCTCATCGCTGGTATGCGGCATTTGATAAAGCGAAAACCCGTTTTCCACGACGTATTCAAGGCTCGGCACGCTGTCAATATTTTTCATTCCCGAAGTGTGATTGAGCAATTGGTGAATCGTTACTTTGTCGGCCGCCTCGCCCCGGTAGTCGGGTAGATACGTTTTGATTGTTTTGTTCAAATCAATTTTCCCTTGCTCGACGAGCTGCAAAATCAAAACGGAAGTGAACGCTTTGGTAATCGAAGCGACTTTGTATTTCGTTTCGATCGTATTCGGAACTTTGAACGGAAAATTGGCGAATCCGAAGCTCTTTTGATAAGCGATTATTTTATTTTTCCGAATCAAAATCGTTCCGTTAAAATTATTCGTCTTGACATAAGAATCAATAAATTTATTAAAAACCGGCGATTGCCCGAACACGCTTTGAGTTAGGGGAATAATTACGATTAATAAAATTAAAACTTTTGTTTTATTCATTTTGTAGGTTGTCAGGCTAGCTTTTTCTCTAAAAACAATCGTCTCAAATTATGTTTCCGAAAGAAGATTCTATAATTTGAGACGAAATAATTACTGGAAAAATGTTCTGAATTTGAAAGTCATTTCATTTCGATTTCAATGATTCGTTTTCCGTAGTCTTTAAGATAATCGCTGATTAATTTCAGATAAATATTCGTGCCATTGTCGCTGTTGGTGAAAATTATCAAGCCCTGTTTGGTTTTGGGCAGCAGAAAGACAATTGTCTGCACGCCTTCGTCGCTACCGCCGTGTGAGAGCGCGTATTTGCCTGCTCCGAGATCGTAAATCTCCCAGCCCAAACCGAAGTATTTATTTTCTTTGGTTGTGACCTGTCGGCGAGTCATCTCGGCGAAGATTTCTTTCGATAAACCGTCGCCGTTCATCACTGAAGCCAGAAACTTTCCGTAATCTTCGACTGTCGTCAGCAAATCGTCAGCCGCGTTCGCTTTAGTATTCTTATTGATTTTGTAAGGGTTTCCTTTTGCATCATAACCAATGGCAAATCTCACTTCGTTCATACCAGCGTCCCAGACGAATCGCGTATCGCGCATCTCCAGCGGCTTAAAAATTAACTCGTCAGCCAATTGTTCCAGCGGTTTTTTGAATTTGTTTTCCAAGGCTTTTCGCAAATATTCAAAGCCTTCACCCGAATACTGATATTTTGTTCCCGGCTCGAAAGCAAATTCTAATTTTTTCGATCTGTTCATCCAACGCCAATTCGCAAAGCCTGTCTGGTGAGATAAAACGAGCCGCGCAGTTAATTTCTTATGACGCGCGTCCGTTTTGATGTCCGGGTCAATCCAATATTTATCGAGCGGCTCGTCCAGATTCAATTTGCCCGCGCTCGCTAATTTCAACACGACCATCGTCACGACCGGTTTGGTCAGCGAAGCGACGTTGAAAATCGTGTTAAAAGGCGCAGCATCGCCTTTTTTGAGTTCGCCGAAAACTTTTACCTCGGTCAGTTTTCCGCCTTTAATTACGCCCAGCCCAAGCGCGTGAACTTTGTTTTCATCGAGCAGTTTCTGAATCGCTTCGTTAGCGTCAAAACCGGAGACCCCATTGGCTTGCGCGTTTGCGACAATGCTGGAAGATAAAGATAGTAGAAAAACAAAACTTACAATTCTAAATTTGGGTTGGTTTATCATACGACGCTTTGACTGAATCAATGGTTCGGACAGATTTTAGATGACAGAAAAGGCCATCTACCGATTTAATGAGAGTGACCAAACTTTCATTGATCGGTAAATGACCTAATGACCGTAGTCACAGAAATCTTAAAACAGATGGCTTCCATCACCAAAC
>DASWRI010000046.1:0-3051 GCA_036403235.1 Pyrinomonadaceae bacterium
ATGCTAAACGGAATAATGTGCGCGGCTTCGACAATCGTATGTCCGTCGGCGGTCAAAATTTTGATTCCGCAGCACGTGCAGCGATGAGTGTAAGTTTTGACAATCGCAAGACGGAAGGTAGGAGTAAAGCAAAACGGACACCTTTTGAGTGTCCGTAAATCGTTGAAAATAATGGAGCCATCCATGGGATTCAAACCCACGACCTTTCGATTACGAATCGAATGCTCTATCAGCTGAGCTAGGATGGCTTATTCGGTAAGCCGAATTACAAAATATACTTTTCCGCGCCTTGTTATGTCAAGTAAAGCTGTCTTATACAATGTTCTAAAAATGATTTTCAAACCTGGCCAGAAGGGTTTTGTCTTTTAGACCAGGGCAGCGGCAGTTGAGATATAAAGTATATTAGTTGAAACTTCACTATTTACGGTTTAGCAATTACGATTAATAAAGTATGAAAGAAATAAATGTAGTCGGCGGCGGTTTGGCCGGAGTTGAAGCGGCGTGGCAGGCGGCGTGCGAAGGGGCGAAGGTGAAACTTTACGAGATGCGTCCCGTGCAGCAGACGCCGGCGCACAGGACTGATAAGCTGGCCGAGATTGTTTGCTCGAACTCGCTCAAATCGGATGAAATCGGAACTGCGCCGTATCTTCTGAAAGAAGAATTGCGCCGCGGAAATTCGCTCGTTATGGAAGCCGCCGGACTGACAAAAATTCCGGCGGGCGCGGCGCTGGCGGTTGACCGTCTTAAATTTGCCGATTACATCACCGAAAAAATCGAGCGGCATCCGCTCATCGAAATCGTGCGCGAGGAATTTAAGGAAATTCCGGCGGATGAAATTACGATTATCGCGACCGGGCCGCTGACGTCAGAGGCTTTAACTCATGAAATAATGAAGTTTACGGGCGACGAGCAGCTTTATTTTTACGATGCGATTGCGCCGATTGTCGCGGCCGACTCGATTGATATGTCGATTGCTTTTAAAGCGGCGCGGTACGGCAAGGGCGGCGACGATTATATCAATTGTCCTTTTACGCGCGAGCAATACGAGGTTTTTTACGACGGTCTCGTCAATGCCAAATCGGTTCCGCTCAAACGTTTTGAAGATACGAAATGGTTTGAGGCGTGTCTGCCGATTGAAGAGCTCGCGCGGCGCGGCGTCGATACGCTTCGCTTCGGCTGTATGAAACCGAAAGGCCTGCCCGACCCGCAAACCGGCAAAGAGCCGTATGCCGCCGTGCAGCTTCGACAGGAAAATCTGATGGCCGACGCTTATAGTCTGGTCGGTTTTCAAAATCATCTGCGCTACGGCGAGCAGGCACGAGTTCTGCAGCTCATTCCGGGACTGGAAAACGCCGAATTTCTGCAATTCGGACAGATTCATCGCAACACTTTTATAAATTCGCCGAAAATTCTGCGTGAAACTTTGCAAACCAAACAAAATCCGAAACTCTTTTTCGCCGGACAGATTACAGGCGTCGAGGGCTATGTCGAATCGGTCGGAACGGGCTGGCTCGCCGGGCTAAACGCGGCGCGTTTGTTGAAGGGCGAAGAATTGATATCCGCGCCTCCGTCGAGCGCCATCGGCGCTTTGTGCCGGTATGTTTCAAACGTCGAAACGAAAAATTTTCAGCCCGTCAACATCACGTTTGGTTTGCTCGCGCCTGTTTCGCAGGAGCTGCGCAAAAAGCACCGCAACAAACGCGAGCGGCATCAGATTCAGGTTGAGCTCGCGCTTGAAAGTTGGAACAAATGGCTTTTTGAAATCGGTTTGGCTGAATTGAAAGCATCGGCGTAGAAAATGGAAGCGCAATTTGCAGCTCAAATTTTAATAATTTTAGCGATTTTTATTGTCGCCGTTCTATATTCTTCGGTCGGGCACGGCGGCGCGTCGGGTTATCTGGCGGTGATGGCTTTGTTCGGAGTCGCGGCGGCGGTGACGCGCCCGACTTCGCTGGTTTTGAATCTGTTCGTGGCGGCGATTGCTTTCATACAATTTTATCGAGCCCAAAATTTTGACTGGAAAATCTTTCTGCCGTTTGCCGCCGGCTCGATTCCGATGGCTTTCGTCGGCGGAATGATTCAGCTTCCGACGACCGTCTATAAAATCGTTCTCGGCGCGGCTTTGATTCTGGCAGCCATTCGTCTGGCGATAAATTTGAAATCGCAAAAAGAATCGACCGCGCCGCGCGTCTGGATTTGTCTGCTTATCGGAGCAATTCTGGGTCTTGTTTCGGGGCTTATCGGCATCGGCGGCGGCATTTTTCTAACGCCCATCCTGCTTTTGTTTAACTGGACGGAAACAAAAAAAGCGGCCGGCGTTTCGGCGCTCTTTATCTGGGTAAACTCGATGGCGGGGCTTCTCGGAAACTGGCTGCTGGGAAAAGATTCAAACATTTTTAATTTGCCGCCGGCGGTCTGGTTCTGGATTGCAACGGCGATTGTCGGCGGTTTAATCGGTTCGACGCTCGGCAGTTTTCGTTTTAATTCGCTGACGCTGAGGCGCGTTTTGGCCGTCGGGCTCGTAATTGCGGGCGCAAAATTGATTTTTACGTAATTCCGCACAATACATTTTTCGGGCGGCAAACTAACCGCGCGAATTTTTAATCAAACAAGGTGTAAATCGCCCGAACAAAAAAAGTTTTATCAAATGAAGTTAAAAAAGCCGTACATTTTCCTCAACTTACCTGCGCCGGCGCGCGCCTGTTTGCGGCTGCAATTTTTTCTGGTTTTGTTTTTTCTGGGCAGTTTTGTTTTCAGCGTCCCGGCGCAGTCGGGGCGCGTCAAACCGAGCGAGACGCCGACGCCGACATCGACGCCGCGCGCGCGCATCGTTTATTATCCGACCGAAAAAACTCTGCCCGTTTCGACGTCGACTCCAAAACCGACGCCCGCGCCCGATGACGACGGCGGAGACGTTATCAAAGTCGAATCTTTTCTCGTGCCGGTTCCCGTTTCCGTTCTTAATGCCAACGGTCAGGCCGTCACAAATCTCAAGCTCGAAGATTTCGAGCTTTTAATCGACGGCCAAAAAGCGGAAATCAGCGACATCGC
>DASWRI010000047.1:0-15458 GCA_036403235.1 Pyrinomonadaceae bacterium
TGGAAAACGACACGTTGAAAGACGTCGCTTTCAAAGGCTCGGGCTGCGCGATTTCAAAAGCGTCGGCCTCGATGATGACGCAAATCGTCAAGGGAAAAACGCGCGAGGAAGCCGAAGTTTTGTTTGACGAATTTCACCGGATGGTGACGGGCAAGCTCGACGTCGAAGAGGACGAAAATCAGCTCGGAAAACTAAAAATCTTCGCCGGAGTGCTTGAGTTTCCGGCGCGCGTCAAATGCGCTTCTTTAAGCTGGCACACGCTTCACGCGGCGCTCAATAACGAGACGGAAGTTTCGACCGAATAATTTTCCGGCAAAATGAAAGATATCGAAACTCGCGGAGATTTGGAGAAACTCCTCACGGAATTTTATAAAGTCGCGGCCTCTGATGCGGAAATCGGCCATCATTTCGCGGATTTAGACCTCGCGTCGCATCTGCCGGCGATTGTCGATTTCTGGGAGAAGATTCTGTTCGGCGCGCCCGTTTATTTTGGCAATCCTTTGCAGATTCATCAACGACTGCACGAAAAATTTCCTTTAAAATTGGAGCATTTCCGGCGCTGGATTGAGATTTTTCAAAAGACGGTTGACGAAAATTTCGCGGGCGAGCGGGCCGAAAATGCCAAGCTGCGCGCAAAAATGATTGCGCACAGCCTCAATCAGAGAATCAACCGGGATTCGGTAAAAATAATTTCCAAAGCGGCTGATTAGCCGCGCCTGCGTTCGAGCAGAGTCATCGTCAGAACGCTCAGGAGAACCTGCGTTTCTTCCATCTCGTTCATTTGTCCCTGCCCGGACAGCTGAAATTTTCCTTCAAAAAACGCGGGTTGTTTTTGCAGCCGTGCGAGCGTCGCACCGCCGCCAGAGCGCGAGACGAGATAAGCCGGATTAAAAATATAGCCGGTAAACATCCCGACGATGGGAACCTCGCCGACGAGCGCGTCGACGACTTTCACCCACGCGTTTTCCTCGTGAATTTCCATAATCAAATTTTCGCGCGCGTCGTAGATTTCGTAATGCGCTTTCCAAATCGAGCGCATTCCGCGCCGCCGAATCGAGCCGAGCGGCGCGCCGTTTCTATCGGTAAAATTGTATTTGGCGGAAAAATCGATAATCCGGTCGGCCTTGATTCCGAAAAGCTGCGTCGTCTGCGTGTCGTCGCTAAAAACTTGTATGTCTTCCTTGAGCTTAAACATTTTCTGCTTGACGTAGCCGAGCATCTGGCCGCCCGCGTCCGTGATGCGAATCTGGCTGGCGAGCGCGAGCAGCTTGAAAGATAAATCAATCGGGTAGTTCATCGTGTTTGTTTGTTTTCTCCTGAAAAGTTAGAGTTTGGAAGTGCGCTGATATTTTGCACGAAAAGAGGTGGAAAGACAAACGAAATTTTCAAATCGAGGGCGACTGTGGACAGGGCAAAAATAATTCTTTATGCTCTTTATTTATTTTAAGCGATGAAAATCAAATCAATCGAGCTAATCGAAATAAATCTGCCGCTCGTCCATTTTTTTGAAACGAGTTTCGGGCGAACTTACGAGCGCAGAATAATTTTAACGCGCGTCGAAGACGACGGCGACAATGAGGGCTGGGGTGAAGTGACCTGCGGCGAAACGCCTTCGTATTCGGAAGAATGGACGGACGCCGCATGGGTGACGCTCGAAAAAATTCTCGCGCCGATGATTGTCGGAAAAGAAGTCAAAGCTGCTTCGGGAATTTGGGATTTGATGAAAAAAGTTCGCGGCAACCGGATGGCGAAAGCGGCGATAGAAACGGCCGTCTGGGATTTGGAAGCGAAAAAACTCAATGTGCCGCTGTGGCAGCTTCTCGGCGGCACGCGCACCGAGATTGCGTGCGGCGTTTCAATCGGAATTCAGGATTCGGTCGAGCAGCTTTTTGAAAAAATCGAAACCGAGCTCAATGCGGGTTACCGGCGCATTAAAATTAAAATCAAACCGGGCTGGGATTTTGAAATTATAAAAAAAGTGCGCGAAAAATTCGGAAATATTTTATTGATGGGCGACGCCAATTCGGCTTATTCATTGGGCGATATTGATTTATTTAAAAAGATGGACGCGTTCAATTTGATGATGTTCGAGCAGCCGCTCGCGCACGACGACGTGCTCGACCACGCGAAGCTGCAGAGGGAAATCCGCACGCCGATTTGTCTCGACGAATCGATTCACTCGCCCGAAGACGCGCGCAAAGCAATTGAGCTTAAAAGCGGCAAAATCATCAACGTCAAGCTCGGACGAGTCGGCGGACACGCGCAGGCGCGCCAGACGGAAGAAATTTGCCGGAACGCGCAAATTCCAGTCTGGTGCGGCGGAATGCTCGAATCGGGAATCGGCCGCGCGCATAACATCGCGATGTCGACGCTCGCCGGGTTTACGCTTCCCGGCGACGTTTCCGCGAGCAAACGTTACTGGCACGAAGATATTATCGAGCCGGCGGTTGAAGTTTCACTGCACGGAACGATTCGCGCGCCCGAAAAGCCGGGAATCGGCTTTGACGTCAAACGCGACAGAATCGACAGGCTGGCCGTTAAAAGAATCGAGATTAAATAAGTTTTATATGAGCGGAAAACTGCTCATATATTCCTGAAAATTTTTGTCATGCTTTTCTTCGAGCTATTTAATGTATGCTTGTATACATTTTCGTTCGCCAAATAATAATAAAATTTTGCTGAACGCTTTTACCAAAATCGAACAAGGGAAGGAAAGTATGAAAAAAATTATTGCCTGCGGCGTCGCCGCCGTCTTGGCGCTGTCATTCCACGCGCAGGCGCAGAATAAAACAGTCAAACAAGTTACAATCACCGGAAATTATTACGATACGGCGACGATTGAGCCGACCATCGCCCGCATCAAATCCTTAAAGCTGCCCGCCAATTTTTCCATCGCAAAATTTGCCGAAATTTCGAATCCGCGAATGCTCGCCGTCGCGCCGGACGGAACCGTTTACGTTTCGCAGCGCGAGCCGGGAACTTTGACGATGCTCAAGGACACAAACGGCGACGGCGCGGCCGACGTGCAGAAAGTCGTGGCCGAAAAGAAATTTATGCACGGCGTGGCGATTGACAACGGAAAAATCTATCTCGTGACGGTCAAGGAAGTTTTCGTCGCCGACATAAAATCCGACGGAACGCTCGGCGAATTAAAGAGGATTATCGACGATTTGCCCGACGCCGGACAGCATCCGAACCGGACAATCGCGGTTCACGACGGAAAACTCTACATTACGGTCGGCGCGACCTGCAACGCCTGCGACGAATCAAATGCCGAGAACGCGACGATTTTGACGACCGATTTAAACGGCGGAAATCGCAAAATCTACGCTTCGGGCCTGCGCAACACCATCGGTTTCGGCTGGCATCCGGTTTCGGGCAAAATGTTCGGAATGGACCACGGCATCGATATGCTCGGCGACAACGACCAGGAAGAAGAATTAAACGAGCTCGTCGAGGGCGCAAAATACGGCTGGGCTTATGTTTACGCCAACGCAAAGCTGAATCCGCATAACAAAGTACCGAAACAGCTCGGTTTGACGAACGAGGATTGGGCAAAGCAGTCAAAAAATCCGGTTTTGCTCTACACGCCGCACGCCGCGCCGATGCAGATGGCTTTTTATACCGGCTCGATGTTTCCCGCCGAATACAAAAACGACGCTTTCGTGGCGATGCGCGGCTCGTGGAATCGAAATCCGCCGAGCGGCTACGAAGTCGTCCGCGTGCGTTTTGACAAGGCGGGAAATCCGGTAAAATTCGAGCCTTTTTTGACCGGATTTTTAATCAAAGGCGGCTCGGAAAACGGAAAGGATGCGCATTTTGCGCGCCTCGCCGGCGTCGCCGTCATGCGCGACGGCTGGCTTTTAGTTTCCGACGACACAAACAACATAATTTATCGCGTCTCCTACAATCAAAATAAGATGCCGCCGATTATGTCGCGCGACAACATCTCGATGCTTCTCGCCGAAACGGCAAACGCGAAAACGACAATCACGGTAAAATCTTCGGCGTTTGCGAATATGCAGACGATTCCCGATATGTATTCGTCGTATTTTGAAGGCGTTTCGCCGGAAATCTCGTGGTCGAATGTCCCGCGTGAAGCCAAATCGCTCGTGCTTATGATGGAAGACCCGGACGCGATGCTCAAGCCCGTAACGCATTGGATTGTCGCAAACATTTCGCCGGGCGTTACCGGATTTCCCGAAAACGTGATGAAAATGGAAAATTATAACGGCGCGATGCAGGGCGCGAATATTCAGGGAAAGTCTGGCTATTACGGGCCGATGCCGCCGCCCGGCGATAAGCCGCATGCATATCATTTTCAAATTTTTGCGCTCGACACACGGCTTGATTTGCCGGGCGGATTTAATCGCCAGGCGCTGCTCGACGCGATGAAAGGTCACGTTCTCGCCAAAGGCGAGCTCGTCGGAATGTACCAGCGAAAGCCCGACGAGCGTGACAAAGACCAGATTCTTCCGATTCGCGGAAAATAATTTGAGAAACTGATTTCTTTAATTTGAAAAGGCGGGTTTTCGGCTCGCCTTTTTTGTTCGGGTTTTTGCCTGACCATGTTGAAATGCTAGAATAACCGTTTTCAAAACAAATTTATGAGTAATCAAGAACCCAACAAAATTATTTTTTCGATGGTCAAGGTCAGCAAGTTTTACGACAAAAAACCGGTGCTGAAAGACATCTACCTTTCATTTTTTTACGGCGCGAAAATCGGCGTTCTCGGTTTGAACGGCTCGGGAAAATCGTCCCTGCTCCGCATTATCGCGGGAACCGACAAGGATTTTAACGGCGAAGTCGTTTTTTCAAAAGGCTATACGGTCGGCTATCTGGAACAGGAGCCGAAATTGGACGAGTCGAAAACCGTTCGCCAAATCGTCGAGGAAGCCGTTCAGGAGACGGTCAATCTTCTCAAAGAATTTGAAGAAATCAATCTGAAATTTGCCGAGCCGATGGACGACGATGCGATGAACGCGCTCATCGAGAGGCAGGGCGAAGTTCAGGAAAAGCTCGACCACGCCGACGCCTGGGATTTGGATTCGAGACTCGAAATGGCGATGGACGCGCTGCGCTGCCCGCCGCCGGAAACTTTGGTGAAAACTCTTTCGGGCGGCGAAAAACGCCGCGTCGCATTGTGCCGTTTGCTTTTGCAGAAACCCGATATTCTGCTGCTCGACGAGCCGACCAATCACCTCGACGCCGAAACCGTCGCGTGGCTCGAACAGCATTTGCAGAAATACGAAGGAACGGTCATCGCCGTCACGCACGACCGTTATTTTCTCGATAACGTCGCGGGCTGGATTCTCGAACTGGACAGAGGCGAGGGAATTCCCTGGAAAGGAAATTATTCGTCGTGGCTCGAGCAGAAACAGCAAAGATTGGCGCAGGAGCAAAAGACCGAGGACAAGCGGCAGAAAACTCTCGAGCGCGAGCTCGAATGGATTAGAATGTCGCCGAAAGGCCGCCACGCCAAATCGAAAGCGCGCATCAACGATTACGAAAAGCTCGTCTCCGAAGACACGGAAAAACGCGCCGAGGATTTGGAAATCTACATTCCGGCGGGCGAGCGGCTCGGCGACATCGTTATCGAAGCGCACGGCGTGGCCAAATCTTACGACGATAAATTGTTGTTTGAAAATCTCGAATTTTCTTTGCCGCGCGGCGGCATCGTCGGCGTCATCGGGCCGAACGGGGCGGGCAAAACGACGCTTTTTCGATTGATTACCGGACAGGAAACGGCCGACGGCGGAGACTTTAAAGTCGGCGAAACGGTGAAGTTAGGCTACGTCGACCAATCGCGCGACTCGCTCAACGCCGACAAAACAATCTGGGAAGAAATCGCCGACGGTCTGGATGTCGTTCAGCTCGGAAAACGCGAGATGAATTCGCGCGCGTATGTTTCGCGGTTTAATTTTTCCGGCTCAGACCAACAGAAACGCGTCGGCCAGCTTTCGGGCGGCGAAAGAAACCGCGTTCATCTGGCGAAAATGCTGAAGTCGGGCGCGAACGTTATTTTGCTCGACGAGCCGACCAACGATTTGGACGTCAACACGATGCGCGCGCTCGAAGAAGCGCTGGAAAATTTTGCGGGCTGCGCTGTCGTCATCAGCCACGACCGCTGGTTTCTCGATAGAATCGCGACCCACATTCTGGCTTTTGAAGGCGATTCGCACGTCGAGTTTTTCGACGGAAATTACAGCGAATACGAGAAAGACCGCCACCAGCGCCTCGGCATCGAAGCCGACCAGCCGCACCGGATTAAGTATCGCAGCCTGACGCGCGCCTGATTCGTAAGCGGAGAAAAGGGTGGAAAGGAGAAGCGGGAATTTGTCCGGCTTCTCCTTTTCTTTTTTTGTTATTTTTAGTTATTATTAACCGAGCACGCCCGTTTTATAACTCAGACAGCAACAATATTTGATGAAGAATTTTGCGCTTATAACGGCAATTTATTTGCTTTCAATTTCTCTGCCTTTATTTTCCGCCTGCGGAAAAAAGACCGAAATCGCGCAAACCGAAACGAACGTTTCTCCGCTCGTTTTTGCAAACACAAAACCCGCGCCCGCGCCATCGCCGTCGCCGAAAATCCCGAATCTTCAGGCCGAATTTCTGGCCAGAGACAATAAAATTACCAATTCGCCGCTCGCCGCTTTCGATTTCAAAAACTATACATACCCGCTGCCGCGCGGCTGGCAGGACACGGACGCGCAGGAAGCCGTTCTGGAAAACGGCCAGCGCCGCCTGAGCGAAGAACGAATCGGTTTGTCGTATGTAACGACCAAATTTTTAGACGCGACGGGCGACGGCATCGATGAAGCGTTCGTCATTTTGAAAATCGAAACGGCCGGTTCGGCGATTCCGCAAATCGTCTATGTTTTTGCTCTGAAAGACGCGCAGCCCGCGCTTATCTGGTATTTTCGCACCGGCGACCGCGCCGACGGCGGCTTGAAAAACGTCTCCGCGGAAAACGGAGAAGTCGTCGTCGAGCTTTTCGGGCAAGACCGTTTTGTTCTCGGCGAAGTCGAAACCTCGAAAATCACCGGCGACGAAGAACAGCTTTGCTGCCCGACGTATTTTTCGCGCACGCGCTACAAATACAACGGCAAGGATTTTCTAATGCAGGGAAAACGCCTGACTTTTTCAATCGAAGACAAATCCGCACCGCCCGTCGAAAATATGGGCGAAATCGTCAACGCCAAGGAAAAATCGAAAAAATAAATTAACATAAATGAAATTATCCTAAAAACAAGGATTTCAACTCTCGCCGCAAATTTGCGAACATCGTTCTTTAGCATAATCCCAAGCCGAAAAACGAAAAGGCAAAGGCTCGCCAACGATAAACGGGTCTTCGCCAAATCCTGTATAAACTGCATATAATTGTCCGGCTGTTGCGCCTTCTTCGTAACTTCCTTGCAGATATTCGTCAACGATTGCCTTGCAGGCGATTAAAGCTTCTTCAAAAGTTGCAAAGTCGCCGTGTTTATAACGCTCGCCTTTGTCCATATAATGATAATTGTCGTCAACAAAAACTTGATAGGAATTTGCCATTTTTCTGTTTTACGTTTAACTCAAAATAATGTCAATTTTGAAAAGAGTCCAGATAACACCACTGGATTAGGACACTATCTGTCGCTTTGTTCCTTTCTTTCTATCATTTAGCCAAATTACCCTCGATGTTTTCGCTTAAATTTTAGAGCGGTAAACTTTTTAACTTTATATTACAAAGTTCTTGACAAAAGAAATAACTTGATGTAAATTTCAAAAACGATATGGCAAAAACTCAAGCGATTCGAAAGGAAGTGGAAGAAGATATGCCGAGCCTGCACGGGCGCGCGATGGACAATCTGCAGTTTATCCGCGAGACGATGGAGCGCACGACGTCGTTTACGGCGGTTCCGGGCTACGGCGGGATTTTTATGGGCTTGACGGCGATTGCGGCGGCATATATCGCGCACAATCAGGCGTTGAAGCGGGATTCTTTGACGGTCTGGCTGGTCGAAGCGATTTTGGCGTTTGCCATCGGGCTTTTTGCGATGTGGCAAAAATCGAAAGTCGCCAACGTGCCTTTGACGAGCACGCCCGCCAAAAAATTTGCGATGAGTTTTCTGCCGCCGTTGATTTGCGGCATCGTGATTACGCTCGGGCTCTGGCGATTCGGATTTTTTGAAGCGATGATTCCGATTTGGATTCTGCTTTACGGCGCGGCGGTCGTCAGCGGCGGCGCGTTTTCCGTCAGAGCCGTCCCGATTATGGGCTGGTGTTTCGTCGCGTTCGGGACGATTGCTTTTTTTATCGAGGCGCGGCACGCCAATTTAATGATGGGACTCAGCTTCGGTCTTCTGCACATCATTTTCGGAATTATCATCGCGCGCAAATACGGCGGGTAAAAGGGTTTGGATTATGGCGAGAAAAAATTTGGCAATAGCAAAAGAAAATCAGGCGGAAGACGCGCCGCGCCCGCAGGCTTTGAAAATAGAAAAAGCGGCGGAAGCGGTGTCGGGCGAGCTCGACAAAGTTATCCACGAGCGGATGCGGCTCGGAATTATCAGCGCGCTGGCGGCGAATGACACGCTGTCTTTTACGGATTTGAAAAATCTTCTGAACACGACCGACGGCAACATCAGCGTCCACGCGCGAAAACTCGAAGAAGCCGGCTATCTGACGTGCGAGAAATCGTTCAGAGGCCGCGTTCCTCTGACCGAGTATCGAATCACATACGGCGGCCGCGAGGCTTTGACGCGTTACTTAAATCACATGGAAACATTGATAAATGCAATGAAAGGAAAATAGGAGAAATTTATGCAGGCAGCAAATCGTCTAAACAACAAACCTTTTGATTTTTTATCTTTTTCGGCTCTGGCGCTGATTGCGCCGCCCGTTTTGTGGTGGACGCTTTTAATCGTTTCCCTGACCGTTTCGAAAAACATCGCCGATTCTCTGGGCGGCAATGTTTTTCAGATATTCGTTCTCGTCGTTTGTCCTTTGCTGGCCGCCTTTGCAAGCTTTGCGGTGGCACGACGGACAAATTCTAAATTTTATTGGATAACCGCAGGCGTCGGGGTTTTATTCGCCGCGGTAGCCGTTCTGGCTTCATTCAGAGCTTCGTAAAAAGGAGAAATTATGGGCGTAATTTTGCTGGCAATGACGATTGGCGGAGTATTTGTAGCGGCGATTTTACTCGTTGTCGCGTTTTGGAAAAATATTAACTGGCTGAAAACTTTTGTTCTCGGCGGCCTGACGGTCTGGTTTGTTTTTTACGCGGCTATTTTTTTCATCGCTTCGGTTTTCAGCGAGGAAAAAACGCTGGCGCTGAACGAGCCGAAAGAATTTTGCGGATTTTACCTCGACTGTCATCTGCACACGGCCGTCACGAATGTCAGAAAAGCGAAAACGCTCGGCGACAGAACGGCAAACGGCGAGTTCTACATCGTCAAGGTCAAGGTTTTCAGCGATGCGAAACAGGCGACGATGGGCTTGCTGACAGTTGACGCGAAAGTCGTCGACGACCAGAAGCGCGAATTCGCGCGCGACGGGCAGGCCGAAGCGAATTTAGGCGAGCAGCCGCCGTTTGAAAAAAGAATTACGCCCGCCGAAAGTTTTGAAAAGGAAATCGTTTTCGATTTGCCTACGGACGCCAAAGGCGCGCGGCTCGACCTCCGCGAAGGCTACGGCATCGACCACTGGATTGAAGCGATTTTGGTCGGCGACGAGGACAGCTTCGGGCACAAGCGAAATTATTTCAAATTGGAGCAACCATCACAGACCGCGAGCGTGAAGTAAAAAGGAAAAACATTTATGCAGGAATTTGAATTAAATGAAGACGCGAGCGAGCCGCAAAAAGGCTTCTGGCGCAGACAGTTTCAAACGAACGCGACCGGCGCGCAGAAAACATTCGACTGGATTTTCGGCGTGATTATGCCGGTTATCTGTTTTGCCTTCGGCCCGGTCGTTTTCAAAGACGGCTTTTTCGGCGGCGCTTTATTCGGAGCTTTCAAACCGTTCGCGTATATTTTAAGCTTCGGTTTGATAATGGCGATGATGGCTTGGCTGATTTGGGGCGCAAAGCTGAAATGGCTGAACGCGTTTTTAGCCGGGCTTTTTCTCGTCGGCGGAATCGTCTCGCTCGGCGTCGGAATGATTTTACCGCCGTCCACTGCTGTCGGTTTGATTGTCTTCATCTGGATTTTAGGATTTACGCCTTTGTTTGCGGCTCTGGTTTATCTGCGCGGAGCGTTTCGTTCGTTTCACGCCGCCAGGCCGTTCGTCGAAAAAGGCGTGCTCGTCAATTCGCTTGCCTTGAGCGCGCTTTTGAGCGTGGTTGTTCCGTCGGTCGCCAACGCGCAAATTAAAAAATCTCTGGACGAAATGGCGAGAGGCGACGCGCCGACGATTCACGCCAAAACGCAAAGTCTGAAATACATCGCGCCGCTCGTAAATTTCGACGTTTTGCTGCGGCGTTATAAATCCGCGAATCTCGGCAACGAAGAAAAAAAGGCGCTCGCCGAGGCTTATCGGGAGCTGACGGGCGAAAGTGTTGAAAAAAAGAGCTCGCTTGATTAATCGAAATTTATGAAAACTTTTGATGTCAATATCGCCAGCGCCGAACTCGCCGGAAGATGCCGACGGCAAACTTAAAATAAATCTATGCAAATTAAAACGATTATTCTGATTTTAGCCGGAATCGCCTTTGCGCTGCCGAGTCTTTTCTTCGGTTATTACACGGCGCGCCTGCTTTATCTGAATTTGACTTCCGCCGATGCTGCCGCGCATCGTTCCGGCGGAATGCTTATCGGCGCGATAGCTTTTCCGCTCGCCACAATTATTTTCGGAATTATAAGCTGGCTTTGTTTCAGGTCGGCGCGGCGCTCGAAACTAAAAATAAATTTATGAAAACATTTGACGTCGTCATCATCGGCGCGGGACTAGCCGGACTGCAGTGCGCCAAGCTGCTCGCGCGGCAAGGCGCAAAAATTTTGCTCGTCGACCGCAAAAACGATTTGACGAAAGGCGTGCACACGACCGGAATTTTCGTCCGCAAAACGCTCGAAGATTTCGATTTTCCGGCGGGAACTCTCGGCCAGCCGGTAAAAAATGTCACGCTTTATTCGCCGAAGCTTCGCGCAATCAATCTGGAAAGCGAAAAGGACGAGTTTCGCGTCGGCAAAATGGGCAAGCTTTACGAATCCTTTCTGCACGAATGCACGGAAAACGGCGTTGAATTTTCAAACGGAACGCGCTACATTTCGGCGGAAATATCGAGCGGCGAAACAACCGTCAAGCTCGAAAAAGGCGGCGCGGCGTTTGAGATAAAAACAAAAGTGCTTGTCGGCGCGGACGGCGCGGCGTCGCGCGTCGCAAAGGATTTGCGGCTCGAAGAAAACAGGGAATGGATTGTCGGCTACGAGGAAGTTTTTCACTCGGAAAATTCAAGCGGCGAGCCGCGCCTGCATTGTTTTTTAGACGCGCGCTTAGCGCCCGGCTATCTCGCCTGGATTGCCGACGACGGCGAGGAAATTCATGTCGGCGTCGGCGGTTACGCGGAAAATTTCAACCCGCGCGAAGCTTTGAAAATCTTTAAAGAGAAAACGGCGAAAATCGTCGATTTGCAAGCGGCGAAATTAGCGGAAACACGCGGCGGGCGAATTCCGGTCGGCGGAGTTTTGCGGCGTATTGCTAATGAAAACGGCCTTTTAATCGGCGACGCGGCCGGCGCGGTTTCGCCCCTCACGGCCGGCGGGCTCGACCCGTGTCTGCGGCTTTCAAAATTTGCGGCGGAAATTATTTGGGAAAGACTGGCAACGGGAAATCCAAAAATTTTATTAAATTATTCGGGCGAGCTTTTCCGAGCGCGTTTCGTCTCGCGTTTGTGGATGCGGCGCATCATCAAAACTTTTACAAATCAAAAACTGCTCGAAATCGGCTTCGCCTTTCTGCGCGGAAAAATTGGCGGAAAGTTTGCAAAACACGTCTTTTTCGGGCGCGGCTCGTTTCCCGACGTCGAGACTAAGAAATTCGAGCGTCGGATTGAAGTTATTTGAGAAAAGTAGTCCGAAGATGAACTACAGATAAGAAACGGAAAAAATTATCTGTATTCATCTTCGGACTACTTTTCTCCGTGTCTCTGTCGTGAAAAATAAAATTATGAACGAGAAAACAAAAACAGGTTTGGAGATTTTGCAGGCGGCAGTTTTGCTCGGCGTTCTGGGCGATGTTTTGCTGCGCGCAACGCCCTGGGGCTTAAACGCTTTTCTATTTTGCGGCGCGTTTGTCGCAGCGATGCTGATGCTCGTCTGGCGGCGCAGACAGGAATTTCTGAGCAGGCAAAACATCGCTTTAAATGGCGCGTTAATTTTCTTTGCGGCAATGTTCGTCTGGCGCGATTCGATTCAGTTAAGAATTTTAGACACGCTGGCAATATTTACTATTTTAGCCGTTTTGATGCTTCCCGCCTTGCAAATTAAAACTCAAATCGCGGGCGTTTTTCACTACATAATCGGCTTTTTCTGGGCGGGAATCAGCGCGGTTTTTTCGCCGTTTTTTCTAATTTTTGCAGACATGAAATGGAAAAGCATTCCGCAGTCCGGTTGGTCGAAACATCTTATTTCGGTTTTGCGCGGGCTGTTGATTGCCGCTCCGATTCTACTCATTTTCGGCGCGCTGTTTGTCGCGGCAGACGCTGTTTTTGAAGGATTTGTGCAGAAAACTCTCAATATTAATACGGAAGCTTTGTTTACGCATACGTTTGCTATCGGCTTTTTTTCGTGGCTCACGGCCGGCTATCTGCGTAGCTTTTTGAAAGATAATTCGGCTGAAGAAGAAATATGTGCGCCGGCAGACGAAGTAAAAACACAAGTTCAAAGCGTTACCGAAATCAAGGACGAGGAAGTTAAAGAAAAGCCGGCGCTGGAAGAAAAGAAAAGCTGGGAATGGCAGAATTTTGATAACTCCGTTTTGCCGCGCTCGTTTACGCTCGGCGCAATCGAGACGAGCATAATTCTGGGTTTGATGAATCTTTTGTTTTTGAGCTTTGTCGTCGTTCAGGTCTCGTATCTTTTCGGCGGAATGGATTTGGTGCAAAACACGCCCGATTTCAAGCTTGCCGAATATGCGCGGCGCGGTTTTGGCGAGCTCGTCACGGTTGCCGCGCTCGTTCTGCCGATTTTGCTCGTGTCACACTGGCTTTTGCGCAAAGACAATCCGGCAAACGAAAAGATTTACCGCGTTTTGGCGGGCATCCAAATCGTTTTGCTCTTTGTGATTATGATTTCCGCGACGCAGAGATTGTTTCTTCTGACCGGAAGTCTGGGCTACGGATTGACCACGACCAGACTTTATCCGATGGTTTTTATGATTTGGCTGGCGCTGGTTTTCGTATGGTTTACGATAACCGTTTTGCGCGGCGCGCGCGAACAATTTGCATGGGGCGCGCTCTGGTCGGCGATGTTTGTTCTTGGAATTATGCACGTTTTGAACCCCGACGAATATATCGTCCGCACAAATGTACGGCTGATGCAGCAAGGTCGAATGTTTGATTCGCGCTACTTGACCGAGCTCAGCGACGATGCCGCTTCCGCGCTTTTGGAGAGTTTGCCGGTGATGAATTTCGAGCAGCAATGCGTCGTCAAAAACAAACTTGCACGCCGTTTTGAAAAGGCTCAAAACGAAAACGATTTTCGGACGTGGAATTTTTCGCGCTGGAAAGCGCGGCGCGCAATCGACCGATATACGGAAAGCCTCGATACCGCCGGATGTCCGGCCAATACAAGAGAATATTATGAAGATTTTTAGATTTTGAAAAAGCGGAAAAAGCCTCAAACAAAATTTGTTGCTTTTTAGATTCAATATCTCTTAATATTGAGGCGCGAGCGTTTTTCGGCTTGCGCCTTTTAGCCTTTCTTTTGGCTTCCGAAGTTTTCTCTAAACAAGATGCCCGACGAATTTCCGAAAAAACGTGATTTAGTCCGCGAGTTTCTTTCTTATCTGCGCGTCGAGCGCGGGCTTGCAAAAAATTCGATTGACGCTTACGAGCGCGATTTGGCGCGTTTGAAATCTTTTGCCGAAAGCGAAAATCTGGAGCTAATCGAGCTGACCAGACAGGATTTGCGCGCGTTTATCGCGGATTTGTCGCGCGAAGGCTTGTCGCCGACTTCAATCGGGAGAATTACGAGCGCGGTTCGAGGATTTTACCGGTTTTTGATGCTCGACAATCATATCAAAAAACATCCGGCGGAAGATTTGAGCGCGCCGCAGAAAGGTTTTTACCTGCCGAAGTTTTTAAATCAGACGGACATCGAAAATCTGCTCGCCGTGCCGGACGTTTCGAACGAAACGGGCCTGCGCGACAAAGCGATTCTGGAAATAATGTATGCGGCCGGTCTGCGCGTTACGGAAGTCGTCGATTTGCAGATTAAAAACGTCGAACTGGACGCGGGAATTTTGACGTGCAAGGGCAAGGGAAGCAAAACGCGCCGCGTTCCGATCGGCAAAAGCGCGGTCGAATGGCTCAGGCTTTATCTGATTGCGCGTCGAAAAAAGGAAAACATCGAGATAAGCAATATTTTCGTGAGCTCTCTCGGAAAACCGCTGACGCGACAGGCGATTTTTAATTTTGTCAGGGAATACGCTGCAAAAATCGGCCTCGAAGACGTCTCGCCGCACACCTTGCGACACAGTTTCGCGACGCATCTGATTCAAAACAGCGCCGATGTCCGGAGCGTTCAGCAGATGCTCGGACACGCCGATATTTCGACGACGCAAATCTACACGCATATTACCGACTCGCATCTCCGGAAAACCTACGAGAAATTTCATCCGCGCGCCAAAGCCTTCGGTAAAATCGAGACAAAAGACTAAAGCCTGTTTTCGTCGCTTGCAACTTACAAATTTCTTAGCTAATATGTAACTTTTGCTACAGCCACAGAAAAGTCGCTAGGCAAAGACTGAATAAGAAAATTGAGCATGGGTGGTCGAGCGGTCAAAGGCAACGGGCTGTAAACCCGTCGGGTTAATTCCCTACGTAGGTTCAAATCCTACCCCATGCACCACAAGTTAATTTTGAGATGAAAATCTCAAAACGGGCGGGAGTAGCTCAGTTGGTAGAGCGTCAGCCTTCCAAGCTGAATGTCGCGAGTTCGAGTCTCGTCTCCCGCTCCAATTTATTAAGTTTTCATTTGATAAATTGCCCGAATAGCTCAGGGGTAGAGCGTTTCCTTGGTAAGGAAAAGGTCTCGGGTTCAATTCCCGATTTGGGCTCCATAAGTTTTTATTTTATTTATTAAGAAAATTCGTTGACGGAGTAAGAAGAACAGAAAATGAGCAAAGAGAAGTTTGACAGAAGCAAACCGCACGTGAACATCGGGACGATCGGGCACGTTGATCACGGCAAAACGACATTAACCGCCGCCATCACCAAAGTGATGAGCAAACATAATCCGAAGATGACGTTTCGCTCG
>DASWRI010000048.1:0-127510 GCA_036403235.1 Pyrinomonadaceae bacterium
GCCGAATTTGCGGCAATGCTCGATGGCGTCGAGCGAATTAGGAAAAAGGCGATTGGCAAACGGGTAATTAATCAAAAATGTCGAAACCGCGAGCAGGTGCGTGTCATAAGGCTGCTCGACGCGATAACGCTGGAGCGCGCCGAGATAATCGGCGTAACCGAGCTCGGCGCGCAATTCTTCAAAAATTTCCCAGTAGCGATTGCTTCTTTTCGCACCGACTTCCTTTTCCAGAAATTTTCGCAAATCCATCGATACGCGGTCGTTATCGAGCAGAGTGTTATCGACGTCAAACAGGAAAACCGTTTTATTCATAAGATTTTAAGCTTTCAACCAGCAAATTTATTTCCGCAGGTTTTACGCAAAGCGGCGGCAAAAGGCGTAAAACGCGCGCGTCGCTCGAAGTTCCGGTAATGATTTTATTTTCGAGCAGACGAGCGTGAATCTGCTTGCAGTTTTCGGCAAATTCGATGCCTAGCAGACAGCCTTTGCCGCGCAGGTTAACGACGCCCGGAACTTCCCTCAGACGCTCGCGCAGATGATTTTCGACGGCTTTCGCGTTTTCCATCATCTTGTCTTCCTCGATTGCTTCGAGCGTCGCCAGGACTGCCGCCATCGCCAACATTCCGCCGCCGAAAGTCGTGCCCAAATCGTTGATTTTTATCGCGGCCGAAACTTTCTCATTGACCAGACAGGCGCCGACCGGAACGCCGCTGCCGAGCGATTTTGCCAGCGTGATAATGTCGGCTTCGATTGAACCGGCCAGAGCCGAACCGCTGAAAAACCAGTTTCCCGTCCGTCCGACGCCGGTCTGCACTTCGTCGAAAATCAAAACGATGCCGCGCTCGTCGCAAAGCTTGCGTAACTCCCGGAAAAATTCGGGCGCGGCTTCGGTCACGCCGGCCATCGATTGAATCGGCTCAAGCATTATCGCGGCAATTTCCGCATCGGCCAGCGCGCGCACCTGTTCGACGTTTCCGAATTCGGCAGAGATATGCCCGGGAACGTTCGGTTTGCCGATTTCGCGATATTTTCCAAGAAAAGTTGCGGAAATCGAATCCGCCGTCCGGCCGTGAAAACCGCCGGAAAACGTGATGATTTTTTCGCGACCGGTCTTCAGGCGCGCCATTCGCATCGCGTTTTCGTTCGCTTCCGTTCCCGAATTGCAGAAAAACGCTTTCGTGATTGATTTGGGCGCAATCGAAACGAGCTTTTCGGCGGCGCGGGCGCGAATCTCCGAATAGACGAGGTTTGAATAAAACAGAATTTTGTCGGCTTGCGCCTTCAACGCTTCGACGACGCGCGGATGACAATGCCCGGTCGCGCAAACCGCGTGCCCGCCGTAAAGGTCGAGATATTTTTCGCCCTCGCTCGTCCAAATCCAGGCGCCCGCGCCGCGTGTCGCGGCGATGTTCATCTTGGCATAAGTGGCGAGCTGGAACATTTCTTCAAGTTGCTCAATTTCTGCAAAATTCATAAAAATTACGGATTGCTTCCCGTCAAAATCAAGCTAATTTTCTCGTCCAGACCGAACATCAGATTCATATTCTGCACGGCTTGACCAGCCGCGCCTTTGACGAGATTATCAATCGCCGCGAAAACCGCGATTTGTCTTTTCGCGTTTGCATGAACGGCGATGTCGCAAAAATTCGTCGTTTTTACCCAGTTGATGTCGGGCGAGCCTTCGACGAGACGGACGAAAAACGAATCTTTATAAAAATCCGCGTAAAGCTCCTTTAATTCTCCGGTCGAAAATTTCTTTTTTGTTTCCAGATAACACGAAGCGAAAATGCCGCGCGAAACCGGCAGGCTGTGCGTCATAAAAACAAAATCGTCGGCAAATTCGCCGAGTGCGCGCAAATGTTGCTCGATTTCCGGGACGTGTTGGTGAACAAAAGGCTTGTAGGCGTAAAACGAATTCGAGCGCTGCGGGTGATGCGTGTTCGCTGCCGCTTTTGCGCCCGAACCGCTTGAGCCCGTCTTTGCATCGACGATGATTTTTCCGCTTAAAAGATTGCTTTTGACGAGCGGCGCGAGCGCGAGCAGCGTCGCCGTCGCAAAACAGCCCGGATTGGCGATATATTTCGCGCGCTTGATTGCTTCCCGGTTCGTTTCGGTCAGACCGTAAACGAATCGTTTTTGCAGCTCCGCTGCGGTGTGTTCGAGCTTGTAAAACTCTCTGAAAACGTTCGCATCGTCGATGCGAAAATCGCCGGATAAATCAATCGCCTTCACCATTTCCGGCAACTGCGGAATCAAATTCAACGCCTGACCGTGCGGCAGAGCGAAAAACGCGACGTCAATGTTTCCTAGCAAAGATAAATCTCCGGGCGGTTTTTCAAACTTTAAATCGGTCAAGCCGAACAGATTTTTATGAACTTCGCCGATTGATTTTCCGGCATGCTCGTTCGCCGTCACGAGCACAATCTCGGCGTTCGGGTGAAAAAGCAGAATCCGCAAAAGCTCGCTCCCGCCGTAGCCCGAACCGCCGAAAATTGCAATCTTTAATTTATTCATTTTCCCAATCAAACGTCTCTTTTCAACTGTCAACGCTTCTTTTTATATCGTAATCGTCTGAAATCAGACGATAACCTCTGAAATCAGACGATTGCCGATGCTTTTCAACCATTTTCAGGCCGCCGGGACAAGATTTTGCTTTTCAACATTCGCCCGACAAACTAATTCAAACAATCTTGCGCCGTCGCGCCGCGCGTTTCCGGCGTTTATTCCGAGCTTGTCCTGGACAAAATCCTCGCCCATCTGCGAGTCGGTCACCGAGCCGGCGACAACATCGATGCTGATGCCGAGACGGCGCAAAACCTCGCCGCCGCCGATGACGCCGACATAATCAGAAGCGCAAAATACGAAGGCTGACGTCGCCGCGCGAATCTGCTCGTCCTCTAAAATCGAATCGACCGCGTAGCCGCCGACGATTCCGTCGCCGAGCTCGACGACGATTAAATCCGGCTCGCTCGCGTTTAATTCGTTCAAAACGGCTTTCGCCATCGGCGCGAGATTTCCGGCATCGACCGTCGAAGGCATTCCGCAGTCGAGAAAGCTCGCCGTTTGACACGCGCCGTGGTCTTCCATATTGAGCGTGTCGCGCAGACACGCGACGCCCGAAAGCTTCGCGCCCGCCACGCGCAAGCCTGCGTGACGCGCCTGTTTGATAATTTCCGTCGCGGCCAGAGTTTTACCGCTGTTCATACATGTTCCGGCGACGACGACGACCGGCGCGCACGTTTTCAGAAAATTCGTCGGCCTCAAAGCGCGGTCGGCGATATTCAAGACGGTTTCGTTTTCATCACAGGCCAGCCCGACGACTTCAACTTCGATTGCGTCCGAAAGCGCTGAATGATGGCCTTTGCAAATCCCTATGACGCCGCCCATATTCAAAAGATGCAGCCGGCCGCCTTTTTTTACCCGTTCGGGAACGTCGCCGACAAAGCCTTTCAGCGCGCGGCGTTTGCCGAGCACGCCGAGCAGAACGTCGCCCGCATTGATTTTGGCGAGCCGTCCCGAAGGCAGCTCGAGATTGCCGTAAGTCACGCTTTCGCTCAGAGCGCGAACGACGACGACATCGCCGACGCGCGGCGACGCGTTTTCCGAAACTGCTGCAACGGTTTTCGTCAAATTAAGCGGCGACGTCGCCGAACCGATTTTATCTGCTTCTAAAATCTGCATCTTTTTTACCTCTTAATCAA
Source organism: Pyrinomonadaceae bacterium (assembly GCA_036403235.1). Classification (GTDB taxonomy): domain Bacteria; phylum Acidobacteriota; class Blastocatellia; order Pyrinomonadales; family Pyrinomonadaceae; genus JBGTFE01. The sequence goes on from DASWRI010000048.1 coordinate 3,702, forward strand.
ATTTTCGCAAACGTAATCTCAAAGCATTCAATTTTATAAATCCTTCGGCGTCCGCCTGGTCATACGCGCCCGCGTCGTCTTCGAACGTGACGATTCGCTCTTTATAAAGCGAATACGGCGAGCGGCGTCCCGAAACAATCACGTTTCCGCGATAAATCTTCAGCCGAACGTCGCCCGAAACGTTTTCCTGCGTCTCGTTCACCATGTTTTTCATCAATTCGAACTCGGGCGAAAACCAGAAGCCGTAATAAATCGCTTCGGCAATGCGCACGCCCAAAGAATCGCGCAGACGGACGACTTCGCGGTCGAGCGTGATTGATTCGAGAGCGCGGTGCGCCGCGTGCAGAATCGTCACGCCCGGCGTCTCGTAAACTCCGCGCGATTTCATCCCGACAAACCGATTCTCGACCAAATCGACTCTGCCGATGCCGTGCTCGCCGCCGAGGAAATTTAATTTTCCCAAAAGATCGACCGCGCCGAATCTTTCGCCGTTTATCGCGATGGGCTCGCCTTTTTCGAACGTCAGAACGATTTCTTCCGCTTCGTCTCGCGCGTTTTCCGGCGATTTCGTCAGCAGAAAAATGTCTTCGGGCGGCGCGCTCCACGGGTTTTCCAAAATTCCGCCCTCGTAGGAAACGTGCATCAGATTTCTGTCCGTCGAATACGGCTTTTCGGCCGTCGCTTTGATTTCGATGTCGTGCGCCGCGCAGTATCGGATTAAGTCGGCGCGTCCTTTAAATTCCCAGTGACGCCACGGCGCGACGACTTTTATGTCGGGCTGCAAAGCGTAATAAGTCAGCTCGAACCGAACCTGGTCGTTGCCTTTTCCGGTCGCTCCGTGCGCGACGGCGTCAGCGCCTTCTTTGCGCGCGATTTCGATTTGTTTTTTGGCGATTACCGGGCGCGCGAGCGATGTTCCGAGCAGATAAACTCCTTCGTAGAGCGCGTTTGCCTTGACCGCCAGCCAGACATAATCTTTAACGAATTCCTCGCGCAAATCTTCTGTATAAAGCTTCGACGCGCCGGTTTTCAGGGCCTTTTCTTCGAGTCCTTCGAGCTCCTCGCCCTGCCCGACATCGGCCGTGTAGCAGACGACTTCGCAATCGTAAGTTTCTTTCAGCCAGAGCAGCATCGCCGACGTGTCCAGCCCGCCCGAATACGCCAAAACTATTTTTTTTATCTGTTTTTCCTTTGCCATTCGTCTCTTTCCGAATTATTTTTCGAAAATCTCCCAGATTTTTTTGATAATCGCCTTCTGCGCTTTGGCGTCCTTGACGGCGATAAAAATCGTGTCGTCGCCGGCAATCGTCCCGACTATTTCGGTCAATTTGTCGTCGTCGATTCTGACCGCGACCGCCGAAGCGAGTCCCGGCGCGCATTTGGCGACGATTAGCGTTTCGCCCGCTGTGTCCAGACTCAAAAGACCGTATCTCCGAATCGCGCCCGAAGCTTTTGGAATTGCATAAAAACCGTTGATTTTTACGATTCCGAGCTCGTCCAAATCGCGCGATACACTCGACTGCGTAACGGAAAACCCGTCGGCCAGAAGAAGCTCCGTCAGCTCATTCTGGCTGTTGATATTTTGAGTTTGAATCAAACTGCGAATCGTCTGCTGCCGTTTTTCCTTAATCATTTTCTACAAAAAAGCAATCTAGCATCTATGCAGTATTATTGCATAATCATTGCATAGATGCATAGACCAAAGATGAAGTTGTAAAAAGTCAAACAAAGATGCGGCGGAAATCGAAGAAAAAGCGGTTTAAGAAAAAAGCGGGATTTGATTGATTAATTTATTTGGCCGCAAATGTTTCGCGCATCCAGCTTTGCAGCTTTTCGAATTCTTTCGTCACCGTGCGCGAGGCGGCGAACATGACGAGCGTCAAAAAAACGCTCAAAATTGGAATGATATACATCGCCGAGCGGAGTCCGGCGGCGCGAAAAGGCTCGAGCGTTTGCTGCGAGAAAACGTTGACGCCCGCACTCAGCGCCGCTTTTTGCGTGAAATAATCGCTGACGAGGCCGATTGCGTAGGGCCCGATTGACGCGCCGAAAAGATACATCGCCATAAAATAGAGCGACATTGCCGTCCCGCGCAAACCGGGCTCGACGACGTCCTGAATCGTCGAATAAACAATCGAGTAATAAAAATACATGAGCGCGCAGGCGACGCCCATAAAAATTAAAAAGCCGGTGTAATCGCCGGACGGACGGCCGAGCGCGAGCAAAACGAACGGAATCGAGCCTAAAATCGCAAAAGCTCCGACGAGCATTCGACCGTCTTTGCGGCGTTTCATCGCCGCGTCGCCGATAAGACCGCCGAGCAGAAGTCCGGGCGCGCCGAGAAGTCCGTAAATAATCATCGAAACAAAATTTGCCGTTTGAATGTCTGCGCCGTGATAGCGCATCAGATACGGCGTGATAAACGCGCCGATGGCATACATATTGAAGTTGTGAATCGCGCCCGAGGCAATCAGCCACAACATCGTCGGCGACGAAAGAATTAATTTATACGGCGAGCCGCGTCGTTTTTCCGTTCCGACGTCGTGCGTTTCGCTTGCGCCGCGCATCGGTTCTTTTATAAACAGCGCCGCCATCGCGCACATAACGCCGGGAATTCCGGCGACGAAAAAAGCGGCGCGCCAGCCGAACCGGCGCGCGACGATTCCGCTGACGGCAAAGCTCAGGGCGACGCCGACCGGAAGCCCGAGCATAAAAATCGAAAGCGCTCTTGCGCGCGATTTCGCCGGAAATAAATCGCCGATGAGCGAAGTCGCCGCCGGAGCGCACGAGGCTTCGCCAACGCCAATGCCGAGACGAAGCGCGAAAATCTGCCAGAAACTTGTCGCAAAGCCGGAGGCGGCCGTCATCAGACTCCAGACAAAAACGCCCGCGGAGAGAATTTTTCGGCGCGAGGATTCGTCCGCCAGACGTCCGAGCGGAATTCCGACAAAGGCGTAAAGCAAGGTAAACGCCGTTCCCAGCGCGCCGAGCGCGGCGTCGCTCAAAGCAAGCTCCGTGCGAATCTGCTCGCCGACCGCGCCGAGAATCTGACGGTCAAAAAAATTCATCGCGTTGATGGCAAACAAAACCCAGAGGGCAAACCAAACGCGCGGCGTTTTTTGATTTGTTAAAGAAATTTCTCCGCCGGAGTTATTCATTTAGAAAAAAATTTTGACACGTTGATACCGTTTTCCGAAAATTTTCGCGTTATAAGATAAGGCAGCTAAGCTAGATTCTCAAACGGAAGGCAAGCTCGGGAAAAAGGATGGGAAATTTCTCATCCTTTTTTATTTTCCGAGGCGTTTTAGTATCGGATTGTTAGTTTGGCGAAACAATTCGAGAAAGCGCGCGTCCGTGCGAATCGAGTCGAGCTTCGGCTCGGTTCCGAACCAGACGAGCCACATATCTTTTTCGTCGAAAGACGTTCTAAAATGTTCGAAAGCCGCGTCCACATCGCCGACGGCAAGATACGACATCGCCAGAAAATAAGGCTTGACGTAAGTTTTCGAGGCGAGATTTTCAATTTGAGTCAAATATTTTCGCGCTTCTTCGACGCGTCCGGCGGCACTCAGCGCAAAACATAAAACATAAATTACGAGCGCCGCGCCGGGCATCATCTCGACGGCTTTTTGGGCCGCTTCGACCGCTTCTTCGGCCCGGCCGAGCTCAATCAGAGCGTTTGCCGACTGGAGATAGCCCTGCGGGTAATTTTTATCGAGTTCGATAATTTCCTGCGCTTTTTCCAAAGAGTCTTCAAAGCGCCGCACCTGGTAAAAAGTCCACGCGGTCAGAGTCTTCGCGCGCAGCGACAAAGGGTCGAGCTGCTCGGCGATTTTGATTTCCCTGATGCCTTCTTCAAACCGCCCGGTGCTCACCAGAAGAGACGAAAGCCATTCGTGCGCGAGCGAATAATTCGGAGAAAGCTCGATGGCGCGGCGATGATTTTTTTCGGCTTCGGCAAAATTCCATTGGTTTGAATCGGTTAGGCCGAGCTCGGAGTAGGCTTCGCCGAGGCGGTCGTCGATTTCGAGCGCGCGGCGAAGATTTTCCTCCAATTTCGGATAACATTCCGACGGCGGAATCATTCCGTAAATGCAGGCCCAGTTGTAAAAATCGGCGACGCCGATGTAAGCCAGCGCGTAATTCGAATCGAGCGCGACGGCTTTTTGAAACGATTCGAGCGCTTTCGGCAGCGATTCGGGCGTAAACTGATTCCAGAAATAGCGCCCGCGCATATATGCTTTGAAGGCTTCGACGTTGTTCGTGCCGCGTTTCGCGAGCTGTTTTTGTTCTTCGCCCGTCAGGCTCGAGACGAGCGACTGGCTAACTTTTTCGGAAATCGAATCTTCGAGTTCGAGCACGTCCGTAAAATTTTCGTCAAACGTCTGCGCCCAGCGCGAAGTGTTTTCCTTGACGTTCAAAAGCTGCATTGAGATGCGGACGCGCTCGCCGACGCGGCGAAAATTTCCGTCGAGAACGAATTCGACGTTCAGCTCGCGCCCGGCCTGAAATGGGTCGGTCGTCTCTTCCGAATAACGCAGAACCGAGCTTGTCGGCCGAACGACGATGCGCTTGATATTCGTCAGACGCGTAATCAATGCGTCCGCCAGACCGATTCCCAAAAATTGGTCGCCGGTGTGCAGGTCCTGGCCGTAGGAAAGAGATTTGAGCGGCAAAACGGCGATGACGGGCTGATGTTTTTTCGCCTTTGCCTCCCGGATGTAAAGCGGATTGTTCGTACGGCGCAAAATTTCCTGAAAGCGCGCATCTTCGTGTAAAACGTCAAACTGCGGGTCAATCGCCAGCCACGCCAATCGCCCGTCGCGAATTTCGAGCGCTTTTTCCAGATACGCAAACGCCGTTTCCCGTTCGTCCAGATTGCTGTAAATCATCGCCGTCAGATACGGCGAAACGTAACGCGACACGCTCATCCGCTCGATTTCCTCGACGAGCGCGAGCGCTTTTTCTCTTTCTCCGGCGGCGGCGTAGGCCGAAGCGAGCCAGCAGAGCGAATACGGAATTCTGCCGAGCAGCTCGATGCCGCGTTTGGCAATCTTTATCGCCTCGTCGTATTGTCGTTCGCGCCAGAGAACCGAGCTTAGAAAAAAATGCGACAGCGCGTAATTCGGCTCGCGCGCAAGCAAACGGCGCGTCGCCGCAATCGCTTCGCCGGCGCGTCCGGCGTGAAAAAGCGTCCAGCTGAAAGTCTGACCGACATACGGCGTCAGAGGGTCAAATTCGAGAGCGCGATTTATCTGGCTGAAAGCTTCTTCAAAATTTCCGCGCATCGCCAAATGGTAACAATACCAGATGCGCGCGAGCGCGTAGTTCGGATTGAGACTAATCGATTTTTTCAAATATTTTTCGGTCGCGTCCCAGTCAAATTCGCCCATAAAGACGGCGACGGCGAGCGCGGCGTAAGCTTCGGCCGATGTTTCGTCAATCGAGATTGCCTGAAGCGCGGCCTTTTTTGAAGCGGCGCTCGTCTCGGCAAACGGCGCGACGGCGTAAATCCCGAGAAAATTATAATATTCGGCGATTCCCGTGTAGGCGAGCGCGTAGTCGGGCGCGATTTCGATGGCGCGTTTGTAACATTCAATCGAGCGCGCCAGACCTTCGACCGTCAGTTGATTCCAGAAATAGCGGCCGCGCAGATAAAATTCGTAAGCTTCGGCGTTGTCCGTCCCGCGTTTCTGCAATTGGCGGCGCTCTTTGCCCGAAAGATGCGGAAGCAGCGTTTCGCCGATTTTGTTTGAAATCGAATCTTCGAGGCTCAAAACGTCCGTAAATTTTTCGTCAAACTTTCCCGCCCAGAGCGTGTCGTTTTCGTTAACCGACAAAAGCTGCACACTGACGCGCAGCGTGTCGCCGAAACGCCGAATGTTTCCTTCGACGACGTAATCGACGCCGAGCTCGCCGCCGGCAAAAAACGGGTCTGTATTTTCGCCGAAACGCAGGACGGAGCTCGTCGGGCGCACAATCAGGCGCTGTATGCCGCTCAAACGCGAAACGAGCGCGTCGGCCAGACCGATGCCTAAAAACTCATCGCCCGTTTCGCCCGCGCTTTTCGCGCCGAAAATCTTAAAAGGCAAAATCGCGATTGAATCTTTTTCAATTTTTGCCTGTTTTGAAATTTTTCTCTCCGGCGCGAAGGCTTCGGCTTTGACCGGACGATTTTCGAGAAAATTGACGATGTCTTCGGCGAGCGCGGCGGCCGTTTGATAACGCTCGTCCGCATTTTTTCTGAGCGTTTTCAGGATAATCTTGTCCAAATCGCCCTCTAGCTGAGACGGAGAGAAGAGGACGAGAGGAGACGAGGAGACAACTTCGGGCTCGTTAAAATATTTTTCTCCTTTTCTTTTATGCTCCTCTGCTCCTCTTCTTAAAGATTCGCTCGGACGCATCGGCTCTTCCTCGCAGATGACGCGCGAGACTTCGTGCGGCACCTGTCTTTTAAGACGATACGGCCGGTGCCCGGTTAATAATTCGTATAGGACGACGCCGAGACTGTAAATATCTGAGGCGGCCGTGACGGGCTCGCCGCAAACCTGTTCGGGCGAAGCGTATTCGGGCGTCAAAACGCGCATCTGCGTCGCCGTCGGCTCGTTTTCGCCCGCATCGAGCTCTGCGTCCAGAACTTTGGCGATGCCGAAATCGAGCAGCTTTACCTTGCCGTCCGCTTTCACCAGAATATTCGAAGGCTTTATGTCGCGGTGAATGACCTGAATTTGATGCGCCGCTTCGACGGCTTCGCAAACCTGCCGGAAAATTTCGAGTCTTTCGGTAATATTTAATTTATTTTCGTCGCAGAACTGGTAAATTCGCCGGCCTTCGATGTATTCCATCACAAAATACGGCAGGCCGTCGGCGGTCGAGCCGCCGCCGTAAAAATAGGCAATGTTCGGATGATTGAGCGCGGCTAGAATTTGCCGCTCGCGGCGAAAACGCTTTAAGATTAAATCCGAATCCATGCCGCGCCTGATGAGTTTGACGGCGACCGATTGGTCGAATTCGCCGTCGGCGCGCTCCGCCAGATAAACCGTGCCCATTCCGCCGCGCCCGATTGCTTTTTTCAGCTCGAAAACGCCGATTCGCCGACCAATCATCGGGTCGGAAATTTCGTTTTCGCTCGTTTGTGAATGATTACGCGGCATCAAAATTTAGCTGAAATAGCTTGTCGAAAGTATAGAAAATTTCGCAAAGGTTAGCAATAAACTCAGGATTGAATGTAAAACAGGCGGAAATTTCGAATAAACTTTGTATTTACAGCATAAAATAGAGTTATTATAAAAGCGCAGTTAACCAATCTAAAAAAGGAGATATAAGATGAAGATCAATCGTAAAGAGTGGTTGAAAGCGGTATCGGCGCTGGCACTCGGGCTGATGCTGGCGATGACGGCCGTGAGCGTTTCCGCACAGCGCAATCGCAAAATGAAAAGCGTCGGGAACTTTGGTGGCTCGGCTCAACTCCGTAAAACGGCTCGCAATTCGGGATACAGCGAGGGCGTTAAGGCGGGGCGCAACGACAAACGCCGTAACGAACCGTTGAACTTTAAGGACGAGCGCGTTTACCAGGACGCGACGAATGGCTACAGCGCGCGTCTCGGCGACAAGGTGCTGTATCAGAGATATTTCCGCGAGGCGTTTGAGAACGGTTATCGCGATGGTTGGAACGGCTACTAACAGGTTTTTGCCAAAGCCGAATAATCTGACAGTTCATTCAGCCGGAGCGCCAATAACGCGGCTTTCATTCGCAATGCCGGATGTTTTCATCGAATGCGCGATTGATAAAGTCGGGCGTTATGCGACTCGTTTAAATTAAAACTGTCGGATAGTAATCAGTCAGAATTCTCTTTATTTTTCTTTTTCAGATACTTCTTTCCTTTTAATTTTTTCGGCAGCAAATCTTCCTTCGTATATTTTTCATAACCTTCGCCGTAGCCGATTTTTTTCATCAATTTCGTCGGCGCGTTCCGCAGATTCATCGGAACGGGCAGATTGCCGTATTTTCTCGCGTCTTCGAGCGCTTCTTTATAAGCTTCATACGCGCCTTTGTCTTTTGCGCAATTTGATAGATAGGCGACGCCGTGTGCGAGATTGATTCCGGCTTCGGGCAAACCGATGGTTTCGACGGCGCGAAAAACGGCGTTGGCGACGACAAGCGCCGTCGGCTGCGCGAGCCCGATGTCTTCGGACGCGAAAATCACCATCCGGCGCGCGATAAATTTCGGGTCTTCGCCCGCTTCAATCATTCGCGCCAGATAATAAATCGCCGCATCGGGCTGCGACGCGCGCATCGATTTGATAAACGCGCTGATGACGTTGTAATGCTCCTCGCCCTGTTTGTCGTAGCGCAGAAATTTCGACTGCAACGTTTCTTTCAGCGTTTCGACGCTAATTTCATCATAGAGCCGCGCCGTATTTTCAAGCATCGTGATGGCCTGCCGCGCGTCGCCGTTGGCCATCGCGACGAGCCAGTCTTTCGCGTCTTTGTCGAGTTCAAACCCGGTGCGGTCGATAATCGCCGCCATATCTTCTTCGGTGATTTCTTCGAGAACGAAAACGCGCAGGCGCGACAATAACGCGGGAATTATCTCAAAGCTCGGATTTTCGGTCGTCGCGCCTATCAGGACGAGCTCGCCCGATTCGACAAACGGTAGCAGAAAATCCTGCTGCGCTTTATTAAAACGGTGAATTTCGTCGAGAAACAAAACGCGCGGGCGATTTTCTTCCTGCGGCTTATTGACGATTTTGCGAATATCGTCTTTTCCGGCGGAAACGGCCGACAGCTCGTAAAATTCGGCTTTGATAGCGCCAGCGTAAATTCGCGCGAGCGTCGTTTTGCCCGTTCCGGGCGTTCCCCATAAAACGAACGAAAAAATATGTCCCTGCTCGATTGCCAGCCGGAGCGGTTTGCCTTCGCCGACGAGATGCTTCTGCCCGACGAATTCGTCTAAATTTTGCGGTCTGATTTTGCTTGCCAGCGGTTCCATATAATTATCTCGAAAGACAATTATAGCGAAACTCGTACTAAAAAACTCCGTCTTTGGTAATTTCGTGAGGTTTTTGCGGCGTTGCCGACGGCGGCGCGCATTTGCAGACGTTTGCCTCGCAGCATCGTTCGATGCCTTTCTGCAATTGCAGAGAGTAATCGAGCGAATAAATTTTTCTGTCCGGCGTCGATTTGCTGAAAGTTTTTTCGCTTTCGCTGCGGCTCGCCGGATTGATGTTTTTAAACCAGAATTTGACGTCCTCTTCGCTCGCGCAATTCATTTTTTCCTGAAAACTTATCGGCTTAAAATCCTGCGCGGCTTCGGCCAGCGCGTGACACGAAACGCACGAAGAGCGCGCGTTATCGACCGGGCCGTTGAGGCGATTTCGGCAGCCGTAATGCTGGCGAACGGGAATTGCGTCGTTCAAAAAAGTTTCGAACGGCTCTTTTATCTCGGGAAATTCGCCGACGTCGTTGCCGAACATCAATCCGACCGGAATCATTTTCAGCCAGACGCGTTTGTCCTCCGCAAGATTGTCGGAATATTCCATTTCCGGCGCGTCGTCGTGATAAATAAACGTGCCGAAAACCCAGCCCGTCGGCGAGATTTTATCCTTGACGGCAACGTCTATCTGGAGCAGGCGCATTTTCTGCGGCGGCGCTTGACCGCGATTTATGTCGGCTTCCCAGGTGACGCTCTTTTTCAAATAATCAAGCTCGCCGGCCGTGAAAAGCAGTTTGACGGCGACCGTGCCTTCGGGAAAACCTTCGTCGCCGAAATTTTTCGGATTCGGATTCGGATTCGGTCTCGAAGCGTCAAACTCCTTGTTGTACATTTCCTGCCAGACTTGTTTGAAATAATATCCGCCCGCTTCGTTATAAACGCTGACCGCCCAGTTTTGAATCGGCCGCGATTCGTCCGTTTCGCAAATTTTGCCCAAAGTCAGTTCTTTCAGACATGAGCCTCGCTCCTGAGTCAGTCCGCGCAGAAATTCCCTGCCCGTTTTCGACGCGTGCATCCACGGCGCGTGAAACCATCTGCGCCGCTCGTTTTCCTGCACAAACCAGTCTTTTTCGATATTTCCTTCGTAAGCGTAACGCAAAACCGCGAACAGATATTTTTTCCAGTTCGTCTTAAAATCGGCGGTCTCGGAGGCGTATTTTTTCCACGGCAGCGCTTCGCCGGTAACTTTTTCGGCTTGGTCAAAATTCTGGCTCAGTTGAAAGATTCGAGCGCTCGGATTGTCTCTGCACCACTGTTCGCTCGGCGCGAATTTTGCGTCGTAGCTCGGAAACGGCTTTGTTTCCGGCGGGCAGGCGTTTTTAATTTCGACCGTCGCGCCCGGTTGCCGAAATTTATTCGAAGTGCAGGAAAATCCCAGATAAAATATAAAAAAACTGACGATTAAGCTTAGTTTTATTTTCATTTCCGATGCTCCTTCCCGGCGCTTCCGGAATTTTTAAGATTTACAAAGGCAAAAGCTCGGTTTCGTAAGTCTGCCAGGTTTGTTTTATCTTGTGGGTGATAGTGAAATCGTTTATTTTTTCTTCGCCATCGATTATCGCTTCGACATGAACGTCGGCCGTCACGTCGGCATACAACGGGTCGCTCGGGTTGACGACGTAGCTGATGTTTGAAACATCAAAGGCCTTGACGATGATTGCGTCCGTTTCCAAAGCTTCGCGAAACTCGCTTTCGGTGTAATTTGTTCCGAAAAAATTTATAAATCGAAACTGGCTGCCCTGATAAAACCGCACGAGTCGTCCGAACCAATTACTGTCGCCCGTCTCTCCTTCTTTTAATAGCGAGTTGCCAAACTGCGTCGCAAACGTATCGAATTCTGCCAAATCAGACATATTTATTCCTCTCTTTTTGATTGTTTTAGATTAGAGCGCTGAAAAATGGACGAAAGATTTTTCTGCAATTGACGAGATTTTTCGCTTTCGTATTTTCGCGAAATTCATAGGGTGCAAACTTTATGCCAACCGTTTTCCATCAAAAATCCAAGCTTTTTAGAAGAAAAATTTATAGACTATATCAAAATTGATAGTGAAAAAAACGATTTTGATATAAAATGCTCGAAATCATGGCCGATTCCTAAATTCTCGAAATGAAACTGGCTCCTCAAACAAAAATCGGAAAATACAAAATCCGTTCTCTCATCGGCTCCGGCGGAATGGGCGAAGTTTACGCCGCATACGACACCGAGCTTGAGCGCCAAGTCGCGCTCAAACTTCTCAAGCAAAGCGACGACCGCGAAAAATTAAGACGTTTCCGGCAGGAAGCAAAAGCCGTGTCGGCGCTTAATCATCCGAATATTCTGACGGTTTACGATTTCGGGCAATACGAAAATTTTCATTTTATCGTTACCGAGCTTATCGAGGGCGTAACGCTGCGCGAAAAAATTTCCGAAGCGGATTTGTCCACGGCCGAGATTCTCGACATTGGCGTTCAAACCGGGAACGCTCTGGCGGCGGCGCACCGCGCGCGAGTCATTCACCGCGACATAAAGCCCGAAAATATTATGCTTTTGCCCGACGGCTATGTGAAAGTGCTCGATTTCGGGCTGGCCAAGCTCGTCGGGATAAACGACGAACTCGCTTCAAATTCGGACGCTTCGACGGCTTCGCTGATTCAGACAAAAGCCGGAATGATAATCGGCACGGTCAATTATATGTCGCCCGAACAGCTGCGTGGGCGCGAGCTCGACGAGCGCACCGACATATGGAGTCTCGGCATCGTTTTGTTTGAAATGTTCGCTGGACAAAAGCCTTTTCGCGGCGACAGCGTGAGCGACGTTATCGCCGCCGTTCTCGAACGCCCGCTGCCCGCGCTTCCGGATTTTGCGCCGCAAATTTCGCCGGAAATCGAAGAAATCGTCAAAAAAGCTCTCGAAAAGGATAAAGAAAAACGCTTCCGAACCGCGAAAGAATTGGTTTTGACATTAAAGACCGCCGGATTTTTTAATACCGGCGAAAGCCGCCGCGTGTTTCCGGAAAATTCGCTGCCGTCTGATACAAATCCGGTTGCCGTAACCGATTCGAACCGGGCGAAAACCGTTGAGGCGCAAGAGAATCTTCTGACCTCTTCGGAAAAAGTTAAAGGCCGCTGGAGAAGCGTCGCTTTAGCCGCTCTTCTGGTTTTATCGGCCGTCGGCGTCTGGCTTTACGCAATTCAGTCGCGCCCGAAGCTTGCCGCGCCGCCGAAAGATAAAAAATCCAAGCTGCTGGCGGCCAGCGGAAATGTCGTCGATGCCGTCATTTCGCCCGACGGGAGCCTCGTCGCATACGTGCAGAACGACGGCGAAAAGAAAAGCTTGTGGTTCAGACAGACGGACGAAATTGACGGAACCGGCAAAAAACTGATTCCGAATCCCGATTTCGGAAACTACAAGGGCCTCGCGTTCGCGCCGAACAGCAAAATGATTTATTACCTCGTTTTCGACCGGAACGCCGTCGGAAGTTTATACCGAGTTTCGATTACGAGCGACGCGGCGCAGCTGATTGCCAAAAATGTGGATTCGAGCGTTTCTTTTTCGCCCGACGGCGCAAAAATCGCATTTCTCAGACGAAAAACCGCAGAAGGAGTCGAGCAGATTATAATTTCCGATGCCGACGGCGGCAATCCGCAGATTCTCTCGGAAAAACGGCAGCCCGAATTTTTTTCGGCGACGAGTCGCGAAGCGGGCCTCGCCTGGTCGCCCGACGGAAAAACGATTGCGTGCCCAAAGGGCGCGCGCGAAACGGAAGGCGAGCGGATGAGCGTCGCCGGAATCGATGCCGAAACGCGTCAAGAAAAAGAATTTACCGCGGAAAAATGGGCGCACGTCGGAAAAATTGCGTGGACGAACGACGGCACGAATTTAATCTTTACGGCCGATGGCGGAAAAAATTTGTACCAGATTTTGCGGCTTTCGCGCGAAACCGGGAAAACCGAAAAAATCGGCGACGATTTGAGCGATTATAAAAACATCAGTATTTCGTCCGACGGAAAATTTCTTCTGGCCGTCAAAGGCAGCAAAAACTCGACTATCTTTAAGGCCGGAGGAGATTTCGGCCAGCCGGTCGCAATCGGGCAGAGTAACACCGAAGTGACAAATGGTCTGGCTTTTTCGCCCGCCGAAAAAATCCTTTTTGTTTCAAACGACCGGGGAAATCGGGACGTCTGGCAAATGGATGCGGACGGGGAAAATCGCGCGGCGCTCACTTTTGATAAGGCGGCCGAAGAATACCCGTCGATTTCGGCTGACGGAAAATACGTCGTTTATGTTTCGGCAGGCGGCGGCGCGCACCACATCTGGCGAATGAACGCCGACGGCAGCGACAGAAAGCAAATTACAAATCAGACGGACGAATCTTTTCCGCAAATCTCGCCCGACGGAAAATTTGTAATTTATTCGAGCAAAGCCGAGTCGCATTTCGCGCTCTGGAAAGCGGCCGTTGACGGTACCGCGCCGCTCAAACTGAGTGAAGGCGAAGCGCACTGGGCGGCGATTTCGCCCGACGGCAAATTAATCGCCTGTCTCGCCCGCATAAAAGACGCGCGCGCCTCCGAGGCCGACGACGCAGATATAAAACTAGCCGTCATCTCGGCTGAAAACGGAAAGCTCGTGAAGTTTTTCGACGCCGCGAAAATTCATTTCGCGCCCGATTTTCCGCCGGTTCTGCGTTGGACGCGCGACGGCAAAAACGTCGCTTATATTTCGACCGCCGACGGCGTTTCAAACATTCTGGCGCAAAGTTTGGCGGGCGGCGAGCCGCGCCGTCTGACCGATTTTTCGATTGATATGATTTTTTCGTTCGACTGGTCGCCGGACGGAAAACAAGTCGTTTACGCGCGCGGCGCGGCTCGCAGCGACATCGTTTTATTTGAAGAATTTTAATTGTTTGAAAATCGGGAAATGCCGGTTTTTCAAAGTTTCAGCGCTTACTTTTTACTTCGTCGGATATTCCCAGAGTGCTGATAAGGCGATGCAGATTGTTCGGGTGAATGCCGAGACCGCGCGCCGCGTCCGAATAATTCCAGCCGGATTTTTTCAGCGCGTCGAGGATGATTCTTTGTTTCGCGTTTTTTAACTGCTCCTGAAAATCCATTATTTCATTTTGGCCGAAAAAATTGTTCCCGGTTATCTCTTCGGGCAAATCTTTGGGCGTGACCGTTTCGTCCGAGCCGAGAACAATCGCGCGCTCGATGATGTTTTCCAGCTCGCGCACGTTTCCCGGCCACTCGTGCTTCATCAACATCTGCCGCGCTTTTTCTGAAACTCCCGTGACTTTTCGCTTGCATTTCTCGCTGTGTTTTCTGACGAAATGCTGCGCCAGAAGCGGAATGTCGGCGATTCTTTCGCGCAGCGGCGGCATTTTTATCTGAACGACGTTCAGCCGGAAAAACAAATCCTGTCGAAACGCGCCTTTCTTAACTTCCGTTTCTAAATCGCGATTCGTCGCGGCGATGATGCGAACGTTGACTTTGACGGCGTGCGTTCCGCCGACGCGCTCGAACTCGCGCTCCTGTAAAACGCGCAAAAGCTTCGCCTGTATGTTGGGCGCCAGCTCGGCCACTTCGTCGAGAAAAATCGTGCCGCTGTCAGCCAGTTCGAGCTTGCCTTTTTTCTGCGCGAACGCGCCCGTGAACGAACCTTTTTCATAACCGAAAAGCTCGGATTCGAGCAAATTTTCGTTTAAAACCGCGCAATTTATCGCCGCATACGGTTTGTCGGCGCGATGGCTGTTTTGATGAATCGCTTTGGCCGCCAATTCCTTTCCCGTCCCCGATTCGCCGCTGATTAAAACGGTCGAATCCATCGGCGCAACTTTTGAGATGAGACGAAAAATATTGCGCACCGGCTCGCTGTCGCCAATCATATTTGTCTCAATCTCCAAATCCGCTTTCAAAAGCTCGTTTTGACGACGCAGGTTTTCGATTGATTCGGCATTTGCCAGCGCCGCCGAAATCAGAAACGAAAGCGCCGTCATCTGCTCGAGATGATTTTGCGTAAAACGAAACTCCGGGTCGTTTGCATCAAGATAAATTAAGCCTTTGGTTTCGCCGATATTCAGCGGCACGCACAATAAAGAAGTAATCTGCGAGGCAATCAAACTCTCCGCCGTTCCGAGGTGAGAATCGGACAAATCGTTGCTGAGGAGCGCGACCTGCTCGGCCAAAATCTGGCGGCAAACCGTGCGGCTTATCTGCATCGGTTCGGTGTCGGAAGCGTTTCGACTCAAAACCGAAACGGCGGCCGGCTCGTCCGAATCGTCGTCGGTTAAAATAATCGCGGCATGATGCGCCGGAATAAATTCGAGAATAATTTCCAAAAATCTTCGCTCGAGCGCTTTCGCGTTTTTGAGTTCGTTGACGGCCTTGCCGAGCTTGACGAGCGCGCCTAAATCAGGCGCAAACTCGTCCGTATCTTCGTATGGATAAAGGCGAATAGTCGAATTCAGAACAAGCGAGCCGTCATCAAATTCGGCTTGCGTCTGAGGCCAATGCTCATCTTCCCGGGTCAAAAATACAACGTAAGAGTTTCCGATATTAATGCGGTCGCCGTCGTTTAGAACGTGAGATTGAACCGGAAGATTGTTGACAAAAGTCCCGTTGTGACTGCCTAAATCCTCTAATTTAAAATTTTCTCCGGCACGCGAAATCCGGCAGTGTTGGCGCGAAACGGCGACGTTTCCGATTGGTAAATCGCACTCGACGCCGCGGCCTAAAACAAAACTTTCGCCGTCTTCCAAATGCAAGGCGATTGTTTCCTTTTCCGGCAAACCTGCCAAAATTATCAATCTCGGATTCATATTTATGTTTTTCTGGCCGGTGAATTAAACAAGCCGGAAGATTATATCATTTTTGATAGTCGAGCTATCAAAAATGATATAGCTTTCGTTATCTGAGAACTTTGCAAATAACCGGAAATTTGCCCGAAGACCCGTAATTTATTGATTTAAAGAGAATTTCTTTTTATTTCGACGGTATGGCACGAAATTAGCTATTATCTAAAGCGCGTTTACAGCAGAAGCGCAAAAGCGTCTAAAACTAACTAGAAAAAATAACGCTAAAGGCTGATGTCTTTAACACTTAAATCGCAGAAAGCGGAAAAGGTCTTCGACCTCACAAACGCTAAACTAGCCTCATCGAAAGGCAGAATTCTTGAAACCAATTCTGCCTTTCACTCCTATTAAATATTGGTTTTTTTTATTCTTCCGTCCGGTAAAAGCTTCTCACAAAGTCGTTGGGGTCACGCAAAGTCGCTCCTCGAACCAAGAGTGAATAGTAAATTGGAAAAAAGTCTCCTTTCAATTTGCTGTTCACTCTAAATCATTCCAAAAAATCGCTGTCCATCTCGCGCGCCGCCAGTTTATTGCGGATGATGATGCGCGCGCATCCGTTCCAGCGCAAAATCGCGTCGTCGTTGCCCGGCGGGCGAATCGCTTCGGCGCGCTCAAACCAATTCATTGCCTGCCGGAAAAACTCGTAAGCCGTCGATTCCGAGCCGGGCTTGCCGCGCGCTAAAACCGCTTTGGCGCGGCGCTCGTAGATAATTCCGGTGTAATAAGTTCGCTCGTAATCGTCTTCGATACGCGATAAATAATCCTGAATCTGCGAGTCGCCGATAGCGTAATCGCGCGCGAAGCGGTCGCTCATCGCCAGAACGAGCGTTACCAGCGCTTCCTGATTGCCGGGCTCGATTTGCAGAATATCGAGACAGATGCTTTCCGCCGCGCCCGGTTCGTTGAGCAGGCGATAATGCTTCGCTTTTTCGAGCGCAGCCGCAACCGCTTCCTTGTGTAAAGATTTCAGTTCAAACATAAAATTAGTGGTCAGAAGTCAGTGGTCAGCCGCCAGCTTTTTCTGATTGCTGAGTGCTGAATACTGAACGCTATTTTCTACGGAATAATTTCAAAAACTTCGTAATCGGGTCGTAAAATTCGTCGACGACGCGCTCTTTGAGCGGAATAATCGCGTTATCGGTAATCTGGATTTCTTCCGGACAGACCTTTGTGCAGCATTTCGTGATGTTGCAGTAGCCGATGTTTCCCTCGTCTTTTAAATCCTTCAGGCGATTTTCGGTATCGAGCGGGTTCATTTCCAGATTTGCCGCGTAAACCAGAAAACGCGGGCCGATAAATTCCTCGTGTTTATGATGGTCGCGCAAAACGTGGCAAACGTCCTGGCACAAAAAACATTCGATGCATTTGCGAAATTCCTGCACGCGGTCAATGTCCGTCTGCTGCATTCGCCATGTTCCGTCTTCGGCGTCGGCCGGACGCGGTTTAAATTTTTTGATTCGTTTTTTGACTTCGTAATTCCATGAAACGTCCGTCACCAAATCTTTTTTGAGCGGAAATGCCTTCATCGGCTCGACGGTTATCGTCTTATCCTGCGGCAGAGTGTTCATTCTGGTCATGCACATCAGCTTCGGCTTGCCGTTTATCTCCGCCGAACAAGAGCCGCATTTTCCCGCCTTGCAGTTCCAGCGACAAGCCAAATCTCCGGCCTGCTCGCCCTGAATTTGCAGAACGGCGTCGAGCACGACCATTCCTTCGGAAATTTCGGTTTCGTAAGACTTAAACTCACCGCCCTCACTGTTACCGCGCCAGATTTTGAAAGTAGCTTTTGCCATTTTATTTTAATTCCGTAAAAACAATATTTTTGTCCCTGATGTTACCTTTATCAATTGGTCTAAGTTGTTTGATATCAAATGCCCCGCTTTCGGCTGATATTAGAAAAACGCCACTTGGCTTTAAGGTTGCATCTGCTTCCCACCCAATTTTGATGTAATAAGTTTTTCCTGCCTCAAAATTCATTTCAATGCCACCGAATTTTTTATTTTTCAACCGAAAATTATGTTTTCCTGATTCCAGCATTATAATAAAAAATCTTTCAGGGCGAATATCAGCAATTTCTTTATCATCAAGAAAGACAGGTTTTCTAATCTGTCCAAGCGTTGTAGTAGTAGCAAGAGAATAAAAATATACAATGGCTTTATCGTTTGTCTTATTTTCAGTTTCTTTCACTTGAGCATATAAACTGGTAGAAAATATGCAAAAAAGAACTGTCAAAAAAATTGTTTGAATCAAAAGTTTCATTAGCCCATCTCCTCGATAATTTGTTTTAATTCGGCAGGCATTTCGGGAATCGGCACACGCGTAATCTGCATTTCACCGTCCGCGCCTTTTTTTATCGTGAAATTGATTTTGCCGAATTCCTCGACTTTCGCCGGGTAATCGTCACGAAACTGCCCGCCGCGACTTTCCTTGCGCTCGATTGCGGCGAGCGTAATCGCTTCGGATACATTTAATAAATTGTGCAAGTCGAGCGCCGTGTGCCAGCTCGGATTAAAATCGATATTGCCCGTCAAGCTGATTTTTTCTCTGCGTTCTTTTAGTTCTTTGATACCGATGAGCGCGCTCTGCATTTCGTCCTCGTGGCGCACGATGCCGACCAAATCCTGCATCATGTCCTGAAGGTCGTGCTGAATCTGGAAAGGATTTTCGCCGTTCGCGCGGTCAAACGCTTCCAGAGACCAGCGAACGGTTTTATCGATTTGCTCGCCCGCGATTTGTCCAAAATCGTTTTCCTGCGCGTATTTCGCCGCGTATTCGCCCGCGCGTTTGCCGAAAACAAGCAAATCGGAAAGCGAGTTTCCGCCGAGACGATTTGCGCCATTGATGCCGGCGGCGCATTCTCCGGCGGCGAAAAGTCCGGGAACGGTCGAAGCCTGCGTGTCGGCATCGACGCGGACGCCGCCCATTATGTAATGCGTCGTCGGCCCGACTTCCATCGGCGTCGTCGTAATGTCCAAATCGGCCAATTGTTTAAATTGGTGATACATACTCGGCAGTTTTTTCTTGATGTGCTCGGGCGCGTTCGAGATTTTCTCCTTTATCCATGCGATGTCGAGATAAACGCCGCCGTTCGGCGTTCCGCGCCCGGCCTTTACTTCGCGGACGATGCAGCGCGCAACGTGGTCGCGCGTTAAAAGCTCGGGCGGGCGGCGCGCGTTTTTGTCGCCCTGCGTGTAGCGCCAGCCTTCTTCCGGGTTGTCGGCGGTCTGGTCTTTGTAGTTGTCGGGAATGTCGTCGAACATAAAGCGGCGGCCTTCCGAGTTTTTCAAAATTCCGCCTTCGCCGCGCACGCCTTCGGTCACAAGGATTCCGCGCACGCTCGGCGGATAAACCATTCCGGTCGGGTGAAATTGAATAAATTCCATATCAATCAATTCCGCGCCGGCGTCGTATGCGAGCGAATGACCGTCGCCCGTTCCTTCCCAGCTGTTGCTCGTAATTTTGTAAGCGCGCCCGATTCCGCCGGTCGCTAAAATCACGGCTTTCGCCCTGAAAATCCGAAATCTTCCATGTTCGCGCTCGTATGCAAACGCGCCGACGACGCGGTCACCGTCTTTCAAGAGCGCAATCACGGTGACTTCCATATAAACTTCGATGCCCTGATGAATGCCGTGGTCTTGCAACGTGCGAATCAACTCAAGCCCGGTTCGGTCGCCGACGTGCGCGAGTCGCGGATAGCGATGGCCGCCAAAGTTTCTCTGCAAAATTTTGCCGTCTTTGGTGCGGTCGAAAACCGCGCCCCAGGATTCCAATTCGCGCACGCGGTCGGGCGCTTCCTTGGCGTGAAGCTCGGCCATGCGCCAGTTATTGACGTATTGACCGCCGCGCATCGTGTCGGAAAAATGGACTTTCCAGTTGTCGCGGTCGTCGACGTTCGCCATCGCCGCCGCCATTCCGCCTTCGGCCATCACGGTGTGCGCTTTGCCGAGCAGCGATTTGCAGACCAGACCGACCGAAACGCCGGCGGCGGATGCTTCGATTGCCGCGCGCAGTCCCGCGCCGCCCGCGCCGATGACGAGAACGTCGTGTTCAAATGTTTGATATTCAGACATAAAATAAGGGATGAAGGATGAGGGACGAAGAATGAATGAGAGATGATTTGATTTATTCATCCCTCATCCCTTACATCCCTCTGCCCTCTAAAAAATTCTCCAATCGTGCCAGACGCCCATCGAGCAGAGACGCACGTAAATATCCGAAAAACCGACGACGAACAAGCTGCACCAGGCAAACACCATGTGTCGTTTGTTCAGTGAGCTGCAAGCATTGTATGTCGCACAGCGAATAGGTGTGTTTGAAAGCTCGTCGCATTTTCCGCCGACCAGATGGCGCAAGCTATGACAGCTGAACGTGTAGCCCGCGAGAAAGAAAACGTTTGCGCAGAGCACAATCGTGCCGACTCCGATGCCGAACGAAGATTTGCCCGAGGCGTCGGTAAACCACATCGCTTTCCACGCATCGTGAAAAAGAAAGATGATAAAAATCAACGCGAGATATAAAAAATACCGATGAACGTTTTGCAGAATGAGCGGAAATTTTCGCTCGCCCCAGTAGCTGTCGCGCGGCTCACCGACCGCGCACGACGGCGGGTCGGCCCAGAAAGCTTTGTAATATGCGCCGCGATAGTAATAACAGGTGAAGCGAAATCCGGCGGGTGCCCAGAGAATAAGGAGCGCGGGCGAAAACGGAACCCAGTCCGGAATCCACGCCGGTTTTGCGCCGAACATCGCGTGCGGCGAAGCGCCGAAAATCTCCGGCGAGTAAAACGGCGATAAATAGTGCGCGCCGCCGCCGCCGTAAAAGTAATGCGCGCCCTGAAACGCCGCCCACGTCGAGTAAACGATGAAAGCCGAAAGCGCGAGAAAGACGAATAAAGGATAAACCCACCACGCTTCCCGGCGCATGGTTTGGCCGAACGAGCGTTTTATCGGAAGACTTGCCGAAGCCATATTTTTATAAATACCTCCAGCGCGAGCTTTCGAAGCATTTTATTGGAAATTTATTTGAAATTGTAAGATTTGAAATACGATTGAAAGCGCCGTTTTTTGCCGGAGAATATTTTTGCAATAAGCCAGATTTTGTTATATTCCCGCCCTTGTCAGCAGCTCTTTTCGCCTCTTTTCGCCCGCACACGTTTTACGTCCAACACTAGAACTACACGGATTTTATTTCCGATTAATTTGGTTAAGTTTTACGGCAAATTCCCCGATAAGTCAAGCTAAATCGGGTTTTATCAAGGAGTTGTTATTTTCCGAAAAACGCCTCGAAAATTTTTCTTGACGGGCACAGGCAGTAAGAATACTATGTAGAAGTTTCAAAAAATAAATTTCCGTTTTGCGCCGTGATTTGCCGGTTCCCAAGTTTAATCGCGGAATTCGCGTCGGCTGCCAAATCAGAAAATCAAACAGTTATCCTTAATTCTATTTTTGCCAAAGGAGATTATTGTTATGAGCCTCGATAAATGGAAAAGCTTTGCGCCGCCGCCGAGAAAAGTGGTAAGTCCGGACAAATGGAACGTTTTTTTATCATATCGTTCGATAAACAGGACATGGGTTTTAAATCTTTACGACGTTTTGCGCCAGCACGATTATCAAGTGTTTTTAGACCAATGCGTTCTAAAACCCGGAGACGAATTGATTCTCGAACTTCAGGATGCGCTCAAAAACAGTCAGGCGGGCATTCTTATCTGGTCGAGCAAGACCGGTGAGTCGGACTGGGTTTTGCGTGAATATCAATCGATGGAGCGCCGCGTCGACACCAAGCCGGGCTTTGTTTTCGTGCCGCTCGCGCTTGATGATTCGGAACTGCCGGATTTTGCGGCAAACAGAATTTATGTAAATTTCAGCTCTTATCCGGACGGGCCGAACGGCGGCGAATTGCTGCGGCTTTTATACGCGCTGGTCGAACAGCCTTTAAGTCCGGAAGCGGCTCGTTTCGCCAATCAGCAGGATGTGGCTTCAAAGTCGGCGATTAACAAAATCAATGCTGCGATTGACATCGGCGACCCCGAATATCTGGTCGAATTGTTTGAAGGAGGTTTTAATGAAGAAGGCGATTTGGCGTGGAAGACTTCTTCGGCTCTCGGGTGCAAGGCGGTCGAAGGCCTTATCGAATTGGGGCAAAAGGAAAAGGCCATGGAACTGCTCGGAAAATTACGGCAGCAGTTTCCCAACGCCATTCGTCCAAAACAGCTTCACGCTTTAACTCTGGCGCGGGCAGGCGATGTCATGAAAGCGCAGCGAATTCTGGCCGAGCTTTATGCCGAGGGCGAACGCGACCCGGAAACGCTCGGAATTTACGGCCGGACGTGGATGGACAGATACCAGAAGTCGAAAGACATCAATCATTTGATAAAATCGAGAGATTTATATGCCGAGGCGTTTGAGGGAGCAAAAGACGATTATTACACCGGAATAAACGCCGCCGCGAAAAGCGTTCTCGTCGGCGAGCCGGAAGATATAGCAAAAGCCGCGAAATATGCCGAACGCGTCGAACAAATCGTCGGAACGGAACCGCATCCGGGCGACTACTGGAAGACGGCGACGGTCGGCGAGACGTTTTTGATTCAAAAAAAATATGAAGACGCCGCGCGGCTTTACAAAGACGCCGTCGCGATTGCTCCGGCCAAAACCGATTCGCATCTTACGACCTGGACGCAGGCGTGCCGTCTAATGGAAAAATTGCAGCCGGCGGACGAACAGAGAGCGGCGATTCGGGCGGTCTTCAAATCTTTGCCGGACTGCGAAGCGATTTTAAACGAGCAGTAAGCGCGAAAAGAGAATGAATCGATTTGCCAAAAGTCCCGCAATCGAATTGATTACAAAATCTTAAAAATCGCGTTAAAGGCATCGGTAAAACCCGCCAGCCAGAAACCGCGAAAAGTTTTTCCGCCGCCCGCGACAAAGGCGAGAATCGCGCCGTAGCAGATTAAGTTCATGACGGGCAAAATCAAAATGGTTTTGAGTATGCCCGCCTTTTGCAAATCCGGCTGGCGAAAACTCGTCTCGCCCCAGTTCGAAACGAGATGAAACGCTGTCGTCCAGCCTAAAACGCCGAGCAGCGTCAGCGTATTTAAATCGGCAAAATAAGCGAAAATCAAAACCGCCAGCGTAATCGTCGGAAAAAAATACGGCGCGAGCGTCACCCAAACCTGTCCGGTCGTGCCGAGTCCGATTTGGCGAACTTCGCCGCCTTCGTGCGCGCTGACGCGGATTCCGACCGGAATTTTCAAGAAAAGCAGGCCGATAAACAGGTGCGTCAATTCGTGTTCGAGCGTTTCCAGATAGCACCAGGCGCTGTGAAAAAGGCGTTTTGCTATAAACAGGCACGGAAAGAAAATTACTGCGCCGGCGAGAAACGCGAGCCAGCGCGCGTCGGAGAGCGAAATTTTTGCGACGACGCGAAGCGTTTCCTTGCCGAAGCCGTAAAACAAAAACGGCGCGGCCAGCAAAAATAAAAAAAGCGAAATTTTGGAGATAATCTTTAGCATCGAAAATCCGAAAAACTCGAACGCATTTCTTTTTACGTCTCCGAAGGCTTTTCTGTTTGCAAAATCTTTCGCGCCCGCACGACCGTTTCGACCGCTTCGCGCGCGGTCGCGGCGAGCGCCGTCAGATGTCCCATTTTACGCGCCTTCCGGGCTTCCTGTTTGCCGTATAGATGAAGTTTCAGGTTCGGAAACTGGAGAGCCTTTGCCCAGTCCGGCTCGCCCGCCTGCCACAAATCGCCCAAAAGATTCGCCATCGCCGCCGGTCGCAAAAGCTCGGTCGAGCCGAGCGGCAGACCGCAGACGGCGCGCAGCTGCTGTTCGAATTGCGATGAACTGCACGCGTCAAACGTCAGATGTCCCGAATTATGCGGTCGCGGCGCGATTTCGTTGACGAGCAGCTTTCCGTCTCCGGTCAGAAAAAACTCGACGCACAAAGAGCCGACGTAATCGAATTTTTCGGCAATCGCGCGCGCAATTTCGACGGCTTCGGCCAGAATTTTTCGCGAAACGAGCGCGGGCGCGAAACTGAGGTCGAGAATATGATTGACGTGAGCGTTTTCGATAACGCCGTAATCGGCAAAATCGCCGTTTGCGTCGCGCGCGCAGACGACCGAAACTTCCTTTTCAAAATCGACGAAAGCTTCGAGAATCGCTTCGTTTCCCCGCAGATTTTCAAACGCCGGCTCGATGTCGCCGATTGTTTTTAGCCGCGCCTGACCTTTGCCGTCGTAACCGAAACCGGCCGTCTTCAAAACTGCGGGCAGGCCGATTTCCTCGGCGGCGCGGTATAAATCTTCGACGGTTTTGACGTGTCTGAACGGCGCGACGGGAAACCCGTTGTTTGCGAGAAACGTCTTTTCCCGCAGGCGATTCTGCGTCGTGTGCAGAATCTCGCCTTTCGGATGAACCTCGACGAATCCGGCGGCGATTTCGACGGTGCGCGACGGCACGTTTTCAAATTCAAACGTGACGACGTCGACGCGGCGGGCAAATTCTTCGACCCGTTCCAAATCTTCGTAATCGGCCGACGTTTCAAAATCCGCGACCTGCCCGGTCGGCGTGTCGCTGGCGGGCGAAAACGTGTGAACGCGATAGCCCATCTTGCGCGCCTCGATGGCGAACATCCGCCCGAGCTGCCCGCTGCCGAAAACGCCGATGATTGAATTTGGAGGAATTGGATTCATACGAAATTAAGATAGCCGCAAAAATAGTAAGAGAAAATTCAAACAGGATGGTCAGGATTTACAGGATAATTGTTTGTTAACGGCAATATTCGAGTTTTATTTCAAACTTATAAATAAAAAAATTCTATCCTGAATATTCTGTCCATCCTGTTTGAATCTCTTCTGAATTATTCTAAAGTCGAATCTAAAACCGTTTGAGTTTGTTTTTCTCGAAATTCCCTCAATTTTTCTCGCAATTCAGTTCTTGAATTTGCGAGAATCGATACGGCCAGAAGCGCCGCGTTTTTTGCTCCGGCCGCGCCGATGGCGAGCGTTCCGACCGGAATTCCGGCGGGCATCTGGACGATTGAAAGCAGCGAGTCGAGACCGTTCAGCGCCTTGCTTTGAATTGGGACGCCGAGAACCGGCAAAACGGTCTGCGAAGCGCACATTCCGGGCAGATGCGCCGCGCCGCCCGCGCCCGCGATGATAACCTCGACGCCGCGCGATTCCGCCGTCCTGGCAAACTCGAAAAGCAAATCCGGCGTGCGGTGCGCCGACACGACGCGCGTTTCGTGCGGAACGCCGAAATCTTTCAAAACGTCCGAAGCGTTCCGCATCGTTTCCCAATCGGACGTGCTGCCCATGATTATCGAGACAATCGGGTTTTCATCATTTTCCATTGCTTACAAAATAAAAAAGATGCGCGACGAAAGCAAATCGAGCGAGCATCTTCTTAATTTTAACGAGCTGAAATTTCGGTCTGTAAAAGTGTTTTTCTTCGGCCTTACCTCATCTTTATATTTATTTCCACCACTGTCTTTGTTCTTCCGAAACGGCCTTTTTATTGTTTTTGAAATATGCGTCGATATAATTCTGCCAGCCGGATTTCCAGTATTTTTCGTCCGGATAGAATTCTCCGGCGCCGGTGTCGAGGCCGCCTGACATCGGAATTCTGTCATCGCCCCAGTTAGCGATTTTGACCGCGCCGGTTTTGTAGCTTTTCCACGTTCCGACAAACTGATTATTACTGTAGCCGTCGGCTTCCGCCTCTACGTCGTCGTATCGCAGCTTATCGTTTTTGTCGATAAGCCAATACGTCAGCATAGTTCCTTCAAAAACGCCCGAACCCTGCTGCGTCTTGTCTTCGGCGAAATTGTAATCGGCGAAAGCGATGCCCACGTTTTTGATTCCCTGACCCTGATAATCGTCGTTAACGCCCCAACTGTCTTTTTTGAGAATTCTCGCCTTCGCGATTTTAATCGTTCCGCTAAACCGATTGATACTATTTTTAACCATCGATTTCCCGGTGACGAAATAAGTGTCGGGATTATTTTTGTCTTTGATGACCGAAATGATTTTTATCCGCAGGCGTTGATAATCGTCGCCGATAAAACCTAAAACGACGGTGTTCACGGTGGAAGTCCAGAGCGGTGCGAAATCGTATTTTAGAATATTATTTTTATACTCGGCGGCGGAAAGTCTCTCGTCGCTGAAAATTTCCTTTTCCCATTCGGCTTTTTGATTGTTTGTCTGCCCGTAAATATTGGCGGCCAGAAGCAGAAATAAAATCCAGGTAAATTTTTTCATCGTTTTTCTCATAAGTTTTCAGCCTTCCTTAAAAACCGTTCGATTCAACCGTCCGGTCGACAAATAACGAAAAACTGACGACCGGCAATTGTGTTTTTGCCGACATTCCTTTTTATATTATTTATCGCCCGTCTTAGGATATAAAAGTCTGAATGCGTTGAAAACTGCCTGATGCATAATCGTTGCGTGGTCTTCCTGCGGTAGATAATCAAAATAAACTTTTACATTTTTGCTTTTCGTTTGTCTGATTTTTTCGACTAATAAATTTGCATCAACTTCTCCTACATGAGGCGTGTCGCTCGGCGCGAGTCCTTCTTTTCCGACCCCGATATAGACGTCGGTTTGCTGCTTAAAAGCATTCTGAAACAACTCGGAAGGCTGTTTCAAAATCGAAGCGTCGTCCCACCACAAGCTTGGGCTGACGATAATATATTTGTTAAAAAGTTTCGGTTTTTTGAACAAAATTTCCGTCGCCAAAAGCCCGCCCAGAGATTGCCCGATAATTGTTTTCGATGAAGTTGTTTTGTATTTTTTTTCGATGTACGGCTGCAATTCCTGTTCGATGAAGGCGATAAAGTTTTCGGATTTTCCGGCCGTCGGGTATCGTTTTTTATCCGCTTCGACGGTCGTCGGATAAGTAAAATCTCTGCGCCTGTCAACGGTCGCAATGCCGACGACGATTGATTTCGGAACGCGATTTATCCATTCAAAATTGTTGAACTGGACGAGCCCGACGATGTGTATAAAATCCTCGTCCGCCGAGCCGTCGAGCAGATAAATAACCGGATATCTGACCGCGTCCGTTTTGTCGTAACCTTCGGGAAGATAGATGTTTAATATTCGTTTTTCCGATAATTTCGAAGACTGGATTTCATCAATCACGCCGAGCACAAACGGTTTGCTGTTATCCGCCGTTTTCTGACTATTCGTTTGAGCAAAAGCCGTCGCCGCCGAAAAAATCGCGATTAAAACTGTAATTATGATTTTCATAGATTCTATTTTTAGTTTAGCGTTTTACTAAAAAAGGACGAAGCCGAAAACTCGTCCTTTTTATTTTTCACATTATTCTTCAAATTTACGTCGAATAACCTTTCGCGCCGTCGAAGTTGTAGAGGTTTTCAGTTTTGATTCGTCTAAATTGGCATCGTTGAACTTTTGGAGAAGTTGGACGACAATGAATACAATAATTTGAAATAAAAACAAGCAATAAAATGTCAAAAATCTACTACACTTTAACCGATGAAGCGCCAATGTTGGCGACGCATTCTTTTTTACCAATCGTCAAAGCTTTTACAAAATCCGCAGATATTGAAATTGAAGTTCCGGATATTTCGCTCGCCGGGCGAATTTTAGCCAACTTCCCCGAACACTTAAAAGACGACCAAAAAATTCCCGATGCGCTCTCCGAATTGGGCGAATTGGCGACAAAACCCGAAGCCAACATTATCAAACTTCCGAACATTTCGGCTTCCGTTCCGCAGTTGGAAGAGGCGATTGCCGAGCTTCAAAAACAAGGTTTCGGAGTTCCGAATTACGCGGCAGAACCTAAAACGGACGAAGAAAAAGCCATCAACAAAAAATATGCGCGCGTTTTGGGAAGCGCGGTAAATCCTGTCTTGAGAGAAGGAAATTCCGATAGACGCGCCGCAAAAGCCGTAAAAAATTATGCAAAAGCAAATCCTCATCGAATGGGAGTTTGGAGTGCGGATTCGGCAACGACGGTCGCGCATATGAATTCCGGAGATTTTTACGGAACGGAAAACTCGACCACAGTGGAAACGGAAGGAAAATTCAGAATCGTTTTCTATAAAAATGACGGTTCTGAACAAGTTTTGAAAGATTACGCTCCGTTACAAGCAGGCGAAGTGATTGATTCTTCGGTAATGAATCTTTCTGCCTTGAAATCTTTTGTCGGGCAAGCGATTGATGAAGCCAAAGAAAAAAATGTTCTTCTTTCCGCGCACTTAAAAGCGACGATGATGAAAATTTCCGACCCGATTATTTTCGGGGCGATTGTCGAAACATATTTCAAAGACGTTTTTGAAAAATATAAAGATACTTTCGCTGAATTAGACATCAATCCAAATTACGGATTGGCAACGCTTTTCGAAAAAATTGCCGGAAATCCGAAAGAAGCCGAAATAAAGGCGGACATTGCAAAGACAATCGAAAACGGAGCAAAAATTGCGATGGTCAATTCGGACAAAGGAATCACCAATTTTCACGTTTCTTCGGACGTGATTGTGGACGCTTCGATGGCGGCGCTGGTTCGCGGCGGCGGAAAAATGTGGAATAAAGACGGCAAAGAAGAAGACACCGTTTGCATTATTCCCGACAGAACTTACGCCGGTTTTTACGATGCGATTATTCAGGATATGAAGAAAAACGGAGCAGTTGACCCGAAAACTTTCGGTTCCGTTCCTAACGTCGGTTTGATGGCGCAAAAAGCTGAAGAATACGGTTCTCACGACAAGACTTTCCAAATTTCAGGAGAAGGAACGGTCAAAGTGAAAGACGAAAACGGAAATACTTTGCTTGAGCAAAATGTGAACAACGGCGATATTTTCAGAATGTGCCAAACCAAAGACGCTTCAATCCGGGACTGGGTGAAATTGGCTGTCAACCGTGCGAAGCTTTCCGATACGCCTGCCATTTTCTGGCTGGACAAAGCGAGAGCGCACGACGCGCAGATAATCAAAAAAGTAGAAAAATATCTGCAAAATTATGATTTAACCAATCTCGACATCAGAATTATGGATGTCGAAGACGCAATGCTCGAAACTTTGAAACGCGCGCGCGAGGGCAAAGACACCATATCGGTTTCCGGCAATGTTTTGAGAGATTATCTGACCGATATGTTCCCGATTTTGGAACTCGGCACTTCGGCGAAAATGCTTTCAATCGTTCCGTTAATGAACGGCGGCGGTTTGTTTGAAACCGGAGCCGGAGGAAGCGCGCCGAAACACATCGAACAATTTTTGCAGGAAGGATATTTGCGCTGGGATTCGCTCGGTGAATTTTTAGCCTTACAGGCAAGTTTGGAGCATTTGGCTCAAACTCAGGACAATAAAAAAGCGCAAATTCTGGCGGACGCTCTGGATGAAGCCAATGCAAAATTTTTAGCAACCGACAAATCTCCGGCAAGAAAAGTCGGGCAAATCGATAACCGTGGTTCTCATTTCTATCTGGCAATGTATTGGGCGGAAAGTTTGGCGAATCAAACGACAGATGCCGAAATTGCTGCAAAATTCGCACCCGTTGCCAAAGCATTGAAGGAAAACGAAGCGAAAATCAATGAAGAATTGATTGGAGCGCAGGGGAACTCACAGGATGTCGGCGGTTATTATCACCCGAGTTCCGAAAAGACTTACGCTGCGATGCGACCTTCCGCCGCGCTGAATGCTGTTGTGGACGGAATTTAAGACTTTACATTCAAAATTCATAAAAAACTCCTGACCGCCGGTGAAGCAAAGGAAGCGCCCGTCAAATAAACGTCAAACCTTCCGGCCGGGCGGATAATTCGTGAAACGGAATTAGTAAACCTATCCGAAGGAATAGTGACGCCTATCCTTCGACACGGCGAGGCTATCGGTTGGATAGGCTGACTAATCTCCGGGATAGGCTCAGCCTATCGATTGGATAGGCCGGCTATGCCTTCGGATAGATTTACTATGCCGAAGGGTAGGCGCGGCCTATCCAATCGATAGGTTTACTATATCTTCGGATAGGTCGTCTATGATGTCGGATAGGCCGGCCTTATCTTTTGCTGAGCGCGGCCGGCCGGTCAGTTTTTGATGTTTTCGATTTCCCCTGCGAGCGCGAAATCAAACTCGGTGATGCCGCCCGCGTCGTGCGTCGTGACGTAAAATTCGGCGTAGCCCCAGCCGAAACGAATGTCGGGGTGATGGTCGCGGCGCTCGGCTATCGCGCCGACTTTATTGACAAATTCGAGACTTCCGGCAAAATTTTTAAATTCGAAACGCTTTTTCAGGTTGTCGTTTTCGATTGACCAGCCGCTCAAATCGGCGAGCCGCGTTTCGATTTCTTTCGCGCTTAATTTTCTTCTTTCCATATTTAAAGTTCAGAAAACAATTAATCTCTAACCTTTTAAAGATTAACAAATTTTAGGTTATACTTTGCTTTTTAAGTATAACGACTGGACAAAGGTTTATTCAAAAATGCGTTTTTATAAAGTCATTTTAGTTTTATCGGCGGCGATTGCTGCGGCTTCCTGCGCGGGCGTCGCGCCGAAGCCTTCGACGCCGCTCGAAACGCTCAAATCATACACGCTGGCGATTAAAAAAAAGGACACGACCGCGATGAAGCTTCTACTTTCGGACGCTTCTTTGAAAATGGCCGAGCAGCAGGCGCGCGAGCAAAACACGACGGTCGACGAGATAGTTAAAAACGAAACGCTTTTTACCGGAAATCAGACGAGGCTCGATTATCGGAGCGAGAAGACCGAGGGCGAGCGCGCGACGATTGAAGTAAAAAACTCGACCGGCGCGTGGGACACCGTCCCGTTCGTGCTCGAAGATGGCATCTGGAAAATCGACAAACAGGCCATCGCCAATCAAATGATGCAGCAGAACGAGCTCGACCAGAAGCGTCTCGACGACATCATCAATCAAGGCCGGCAGCCGTAAACGAATGCGGATTGCGGAATAAAAAATATGAAAAACTACAAAATATACACGCTTGCGCTCTGCGCGCTCTTTATCGTCGGCTGCTCCGGTTTGACTGGAAAAACAAGAACTCCGACCGAAACCTTAAAGGCTCTTAGCGAAGCCTCGAAGAAAAAGGACGTTGACGGAATCAAAAAACTTCTTTCCAAAGGAACTTTGCAGCTGCTCGATAAAGTCGCGCTCGACGCAAAAACGACGCCCGACGAGCTTTTGAAAAAAGAAGGCGGCGCACCGATGAAGGACTTGCCGGAGCTTCGCGGCGAGAAAATCGAAGGCGACACGGCTACTGTCGAAGTAAAAAATGATATAACCGGCGATTTCGAACAAATGCCGCTCGTCAAAGAAGACGGCGAGTGGAAGGTCGCGTTCGATAAATATCTGGACGTGATGAAGCAGAAGCTCCAGGAGAATATGAAAAATAACAAGTATCCCGAAAGCGCGCCGTCAAACACCAGTCCGGAAAACAACAGCGCGCCGAAAACGAGCGAAAGCAATTCGGCGGCAAACAAGAAATAACCGATTCAAAACTTTGAATTTACAAATTTTCAGGAGAGTTTTTTAGTGGCATTAATCAAACCGTTTCGCGCTTTGCGTCCCGCGCTCGAAAAGGCAAAGCAGGTTTCCTGTGTGCCTTACGACGTCGTTTACGAGTCGGAAGTGCGCACCTTTATCGAAAAAAATTCATTGAGCTTTCTGCGCGTAACGCGCTCGGAAGCCGAATTCGCGGAAGGCGAAAATCCTTCGTGCGAGGAAATTTTCGCGCGCGCCAAAGAAAATCTGCAAAAATTTGTCGACGAGCAGATTTTTGCTTCCGAAGCCGAACCGTCCGTCTATATTTATCGTCTCGCGTCCGAGACGCACGCGCAGACGGGCATCGTCGCCTGCTGCTCGCTCGACGAATACGAGCTCGGCATCATCAAAAAACACGAAAACACGCGCCCCGACAAAGTCGAAGACCGAACCGAGCACATGCTCGCTCTGAAAGCGCAGACCGGGCTGATTTTTCTCGCTTTTCGCAACACCGAGCGGATAAAAAAATTGATTGGCGACGCGGTCGAAGCCAAACCGATTTACAATTTTCATTGCCCCGACGGCATCAGGCAGACGATTTGGCGCATCGCTCTGCCCGAAGATTTCGTTGAGGCTTTCGCCGAAGTTCCGGCGCTTTATATCGCCGACGGTCATCACCGGATTGAAAGCGCGAATCTGGCCAGAAAAAAGATGTGCGACTCAAACCCCGAGTACACGGGCGCGGAAGATTATAATTTCGTCGTCGCCGGAATGTTTCCGGCGGAAGATTTGCAGATTCTGGCTTACAATCGCGTTGTCAAAGATTTGAACAATCTGTCGGAAGATGAATTTTTTCGCCGCCTCCGCGAAAAATTCATCGTCAGCGAAACCGGACGAAAGACGCCCGCCGAGCACGGCGAATTTTGTATGTATCTGAACGGCAAATGGTACGGCCTGCGCTTTAACGTCCAGTTTTTGCGCGCGCCCGACCCGATTGAGCGTCTCGACGTGAGCATTTTGCAGGACTACATACTCTCGCCCATTCTCGGCATCGACGACCCGCGGACAAACAAACGCATCGGTTTTGTCGGCGGCGCGCGCGGAACCGCCGAACTCGAAAAAGTGGTCGACGAAGGCACTGCCAAGCTCGCCTTTTCGATGTTCCCGACGACGATGGACGACCTTTTCGCCGTCTCCGACATGGGCGAAATTATGCCGCCGAAATCGACCTGGTTCGAGCCGAAATTAAAAGACGGACTGCTCGTGCATTTGATTTAAATCAAAGGAAAAGATTGGATAAATTCTAAAAACGATTTGCCCGCGAAACGCGCTCAAGAAAACGCGAAAAAGAAAATCCCCATTTTATTTTCGCCGCTTTTCGCGCACTTTCACGGGCAAAGTCTTTCAGCTCAAATCAATCAATTTTTGAATTTGCTCGCGAACTTTCAAGTTTGTTTCGCCTTCCAGAATGCTTTTCAGAATCGGTTCGTAAAATCTACCGTGTTTCCGCAGATTCGTACGCGCCTCGTCGCGTACTTTGGCTGACGCGTTTTTCAAAAGACTGACCTCGCGGCGCACGTCTTTTTCGATTTCGGGCGTGATAATTTCGGCTCGCCCGACCAGAACGCGAATTGTTTCCTTCGGCAGCGGATTGACGGTCAAGGGAAGAATTTCGTTGGTCGCTTTCGCCGGTAAAACGTAAAAAACACGCAGGCCTTCTTCAAACCACGAATCTTTCCACGTTTCAATCATCGCTTTGGCTTCCTTCGGGTAAAGGCCTTCGGCGAGAAGGATGTTTTCGAGCTCGGCGAAAACATCGTCAATCGTTTTCGCCGCCGTCGGACGCTCGACGAGAATTTTTTCAGCGCCGACCTTTTCAATTACCTTAAAGCTGATTTTCCCGTTAAAGTTTTCAAAGATAATGAGATTTTTGATTTCGTCGCCGTTACTGCTAATAAGCAGGTGGTCTGATTTTTTCGTGCGCGGAGCGGTCAGCATAACGCTCAAAGGCAAATCAAAATCGCCGATGCCGCGATAAAAAAGGAATTTTTCCTTTTCGGTTTTTGTCTTGTCGGCGTTGCAGATTTGAATCGGGACGGCATCGGTTTCACGCGCCGGATAATAATGGCTGTATCCGACCTCGCGCAGGTAATCGGGTTTTTCTTCGGGCAGCAGCTTAAATGTTCCCCAGTCGATTCCGCTCGAAAATCTGCCCGTTTCATCCGGCGCAAATTTTGTGTTGACGACGCTCGCCTGCGGATACCATTCGGTAATTTTGCCTTTCGGAAAATCGACCTTGACGGAAACTTCCATTTCCTTCGGCGTGTAAAAATAGATGACCGGCGTTTCCATGCGGACGCGGGCAACCTCGCCTTTGCCGACGCGCGCGTAAGTTCCGCGAAATCCGTCGTCACTCGTTTCGGTGTAAACGAATTTCGGCAAATCGGTCGCGCCGTTTAAAGGCTGCCAGTCAATCGCGACGCCGGTTTTTCCGGCAATCGACGTAAAAGTTCCCCACTCGTGAACGATTAAATCGGACGGTTTGGCTTCTACTTTTTCGGGAACGGTAAAATCGAGGAGAGTCAAAATCAACGCCAGATAGCTGGCGACGGTTAATAAAATTAAGCTGCGTTTCATAGTTTTTCTCCTTTTTTGGCACAGAGCTTCCCTCAGGAATTCTGAATAAAATTCAAATTATTCCGGCTCAAGCTCTATATTTTTTAGCTAATCTTCCTACTCAAACCAAAGATTTTCGATTTCCTTCCACCATTGGTCGAGCATTTTTTTGTTCAATTTCAAAACGCCTTCGCGGGTTACGGTTGCCGGCGGCGGAACTTGCGCCGCGAGCGCGTCAAAAACTTTTCCCCGTTCATTTTTGGGGACGCGCGCGAGCAGATGCCAGAGCGTAACGACGTCGTATAAATTCGTCTCCTTGATAATCGTCCGCAAAGCGTCGCTGCCGCCGTTTTGAAAATCAAATCGGACGAGCGCCTTTTGAAATTCGGCGGAAGCGTCTTCGGAAAACGGCGTCCCGAGGCCTTTCCCGCGCCGCGTGTAACAAATCGCGCCGGCCGGGACAATCGATTCGCGCCCGTCGCGCTCGAGCGCGACATATCCGAGAGTGACGTGCAGTTTGCTGTTTCCGTCCTTATCGACTTCGAGCGTGTATTCGCAGCCCAAATCGACGGCGACGGCCGACGGCGTATCGACGATAAAAAGTCGCGGCGGCGCGCTGATTTTTGCCTGCAAGCTCCCGCGTTCGAGCGAAATCCGGTGCTCGGTCGAGCGGGTTTCGATTAATTGAACACGCGAATTCGGCGCAATTTCGACCTGCCCGATATTTGCGACCTGCACGCGCGCACGCGAATTTGCGTCGGTTTCGAGAAACTGCCCGACCGAGAGCTTACCGTTTTCGGAAATAATTTGATTTCCCGCGCGCGGCGTGCCCGAAAGCGTTTCGACGCTCCACGCGGGCAGATTCACCTGCGCCGTAATCGTTTCGCCCGGTTTATTTGTTTTTTGATTCGGGCTGATTTTCGGCAGCGCCGGGACGCTCGAATTTTCCTTTTGCGACGCGACCGGAACATTTGAATCGCCGTTTAACGGCGGTTGCGCGTTTGTATTTTGATTGGTCGTTCTCGCAATCGGAGTCGGCGCAGTTTGCGTCGTTTCGACATTAGCGTTTTGAACGGGCGTCGGCGCATTTTGAACGATTTCCGGCGAATTGTTTCTAAAAAACCCGAGATAAATCACCGTCGTCAAACCGAAAAAGATTAACAAAATGGCCGCCGTCACGAGCAAGCCGCGCAAGCTCGAAAAAGAGAAATACGGAACGGCGGCGATTTTCAGGCGTCTTTCTCCGTCGAGAGCGTTTTCGATTTCATTCCACACGCTGTCGGGCGCGTCGGCGCGTCGAAGCGCGCTCGCCAGAGCCGCGCCGAATTTGATTTCGTCGTGCTCGGCGCGGCATCCTTCGCACCGCAAAAGATGCTCGGCAATCCGGTGCCGCTCGTCTTTTGGCAGCTCTTGATTGAGGTATGCGGAAAGTTTTTCTGTTACGTGTTTTTGCATTTTTACCGCTTTTTTCACCACGGAGACACAGAGACGCAGAGAAAAGCTAAATCAAAATAAAATCTGAGTTTATCTGCGTTCATCTGCGGTTTCATATTCTAAAAATCTCTGTGTCTCTGTGGTTAAATTTTATCTTTCAAATGTCCGAGTTTGCGCGCCAGCAGCTTGTGCCCGCGATTCAGGCGCGACGCCACCGTTCCCGCCGAACAATCGAGAACTTTGGCGATTTCCTCATACGAAAGCCCTTCGACGTATTTCAATAAAATCGGCAGGCGAAATTTAATTTTCAAGCTCGCGAGCGCTTTTTGTATTTCGCCGCCCAATTCTTTCTGAAAAACTTTTTCATCCTGCGCGCGCCTGGCGCTGAAGACGCCGAAAAAATCTTCGAAAGACAAAAACCGGCGCGTTTTTCGCTGCTCGTCGAGACAGGCGTTGACCGTGATGCGATAAAGCCACGTCGTAAATTCCGAACGTCCTTCGAATTCGCCAATTTTATAAAAAATTTTCAAAAAAACCTGCTGCGTTATGTCTTTCGCAATCTCTTCGTTGCCGCCGAAAAAATTCATGGCGACCGAGAAAACGCGTTTTTGATTGTTGGCGTAGAGCGATTCGAAAGCCTCGCGGTCGCCGTCTCTGCATCCGGCCAGCAAGTCCTGTTCAAATCTCTTTTCGGTCATCAAGGCGAATCGCTCCATTTCGGGGTTTTCAATAAATTATCACTAAACGGCTTCCAGCCGAATGTCGCGCGTGCCGCGCCAGATATCGTCAGCGCCTTTTTCGAGCTTTATAATCGGATTGAATCCGCCTTTTCCCGAAATCTCTTTTCGTCTTTCGGCGGTGATAAATTTGTCGCCTTCGAACCAAATCGAATCAATCCAGTCTTCCTTGAAATTTATGCCCGTGACGGTCATATGAATGTGCGCCGGATTTGTGTAATTCGGATACGAAGCCGGTTTTATCGAGTTGATTTCATATTTTCCGTCCGCGCCGGTCAGCATCCAGCCGCGAAAATGCCCGTGCTGCGGCTCGCCTCGTCCGCGTCCGTAAAAGCCTTCGTTGTCGGTGTGATAAAAATAAATCAGAATATTTTCCGCCGCGCTTTTTCCGTCGGGCTCGAAAACCGTGCCGGAAATAATCAGCGACTCGTCTTTTTCTGATTTTTTTGACAAAACGCTTTTCCACGAAACACCGTCGGTCGCATTTCGCGCACCGCTCCAGTTTTCGCTCGCCGTCAAAGCGTTTTTCTTTATCAAACTCAACTTGCTTTCGATTTTTTGCGCCATCGTGACGTTTTTGCAGTTGATTAAAAACGGAAACGCGAGCGCGCCGACGGACGCGCGTTTTAAGAATCGGCGGCGGTTTTCTGTGTGCTCGTTCATAAAAATTTGTCCTCTTCAAAAAATTTGTCGATAATTAGACGAAGCGGATGAAAATTTTCTTCCAAATTTTTTTGAAATAAAATAAACTCTCGAAAATATGCTCGAAACCGAAAGACTTTTTTTGCGCCCGCTCGACAAAAACGACACCGAAGCCGTTTACGCGATGCGCAGCGACCGCGACGTGATGCGTTTTATCCGCGAGCCGCAAAGCCGCGCCGAAACCGAGAGCTGGATTCAGCTTGTTTCGAGCCTATGGGAAAAGGAAAACCTCGGCTTTTGCGCCGTGATTGAAAAAAAGTCGGGAAAATTTGCCGGCTGGTGCGGCGTCTGGCGCTTGCGCGAAACCGGCGAGCTCGAAGTCGGCTACGCGATTGCCAAAGATTTCTGGAACAAAGGATTTGCCACCGAAGCCGCCGCCAAATTTCTCGAATACGCGTTTGAAAACATAAATCCCGAAAAAATCACGGCCGTCGCCGAGCCGGAAAACTTTGCCTCGCGCCGCGTGATGGAAAAGCTGGGAATGGAATTGATAAAATTTGACAGTTTTTATAATCGAAAATTGGTTCAATACGGAATTTACAAAAACGAATGGAATCGGCGGCACGGCGCGAAAAATTTTCTGACAACCGATTATGCTTGAAACCGAACATCTTATAATTCGAAAATTTACGCCCGCCGACGCATGCGAGCTTATCGCTTTGCGCTCAGACCCGGAAGTCAGCAAATATCTCGGCGGCTCGCGGATGCAGAACGCCGAAGCGGTCGAACGGCGGATGCAGTTTTATATCGGCTGCTACGCCGAATACGGCTTCGGAATGTGCGCGATGATTTGGAAGGAAACCGACGAGATGATTGGCTGGAGCGGTCTTCAGCCATTGGAAGAAACCGGCAAAACGGAAGTCGGCTACGGAATGGCGAAAAAATTCTGGCGTCGCGGAATCGGGTACGAATGCGCGCGGGCGTGGCTCGAATTCGGATTTACAAAAACCGGTCTCGAAAAAATCGTCGCCATCGCGCAGCCCGAAAATACGGGCTCGTGGCGAATTATGGAAAAGCTCGGAATGCATTTTGAAGGCATCGAAGAGCATTACGGCTTAAACTGCAAACTTTACTCGATTACTAAAGCGGAATTTCTCAATCTGCTACAATCGAATTTATGAAAGTTACGCTCATCACAGGCGCTTCGGGCGGCATCGGCGAGGCT
The DNA here is from genome assembly GCA_036403235.1 of Pyrinomonadaceae bacterium. Taxonomy (GTDB): domain Bacteria; phylum Acidobacteriota; class Blastocatellia; order Pyrinomonadales; family Pyrinomonadaceae; genus JBGTFE01. Next base: position 41,634 of record DASWRI010000048.1, read on the forward strand.
TTTGCGAGACGGCTGGCCGAAGAAAAACACAATCTCGTGCTGGTCGCGCGCTCGGAGAAAAGACTTCACGAATTGTGCGATGAGTTGATGCTCAAACACAAAATCACGGCTCATTACGTCGCGCTCGATTTAAACGAATTCGAAGCTGACCGTCGTCTTTTCGAGGAAACCGAGCGTCACCAGATGGAAGTCGATTGGCTGATAAACAATGCCGGATTCGGCTCGATGGGCGATTTTGCGAAACTGGATTTGGAGCGCGAGCTGGAAATGATAAATCTGAACGTCGCGGCTCTCGTCGCGCTGACGCATCGCTATCTGCAAAAAATGCGCGAGCGCCGCGCGGGCGTGATTATCAACGTCGCTTCGACGGCGAGCTTCCAGCCGATTCCGTTTATGGCGACTTACGCGGCGACAAAAGCGTTCGTGCGCTCGTTCAGCGAAGCGATATCGGAAGAAAACCGCCCGTTTAACGTCAGCGTCAGCGCGTTTTGTCCGGGCCCGGTCGATACCGGATTTTTCGCCGCCGCCGATATCAAATCGGACGTCAAAAACGCGATGTTCAAAAAGGGAATTCAAACGCCCGCAGAAGTCGTCGAAACGGCGCTCGCGGCGGCGAAAAACAAAAAAGCCGTCTCGATTCCCGGCTGGAAAAATTATATTCTGACGCATCTCGTCAACGTCGTGCCGAACTCGCTCATCACGCGCACGATGGGCAGCGTTCTGCGCCCGAAGTTTGAAGATAAGAAATAAGCAAAAATTCTCAAAAGTTTTTTGCAAAATACTATAAATGTGCTATATTTTCCCGCAGAACTTTAAAAAATCTGAAAAAAATGAAAATAATATCTTTAATCCTATTGGTTATCGGGTTTGTCGTCTGTATTATGAGCAGTCTTATCGCTCGTTATACGCTTTCCCAAACTATCGACTTCTCGATGCGCAGCGGCTCTACGTTTAATACGGGACTTTCCGCCCTTTCTTCCATAATCAATGCCAATCTTCTCGGCTGTGGAATAATTTTTCTCGGAATATTGTTCGGCATTATCTCGATGTTTACCGGAAAGAAGCAGAACATTAACTGAAATTTACGATTCTCCGAACGGGTTTTTAATTTCTAAAGTCAATTTCGGTGAACCGTGAATTTCAGACGGCTGCGTGCAAAATTCAAAAAGTGTGCTATATTTTCTTAGCTCAAAAACTCCGACAATTAAAAAAATATGAAAATAATTTCAGTCATCCTGACTTTTATCGGTTTCGTTTTATGTTTGTTCGGCAACGTCGGCGTGCAGTATTTTCTTCGCAAAACGATGCAGGACATATTGGACGAAAAGGGCGCATCGGGAATCGCCGTGCTGGTCAACGGATTCAGCAACGCGCTTAATTCGAGCTACGTCTCAATTTTCGGTTGCGTGATAATCTTTTTCGGCATCATATTCGGTATTATCTCAATCTTCACCGGACGGAGACAGCAGCAAGCTATTTAATCGAATGAAATTTACGGTTCTCGGCAGCGGTTCGACGGGAAATTCCGTTCTTATCTGCACCGAAAAAACAAGAGTTCTGGTTGACTGCGGCTTGAGCGCCAAAGAAACTTTGCGTCGCCTGGGCGAGATGGGCGAGGACTGCGCGCGGCTCGACGCGATTTTAATCACGCACGAACATTCAGACCATGCGGGCGGCCTTCGCGTTTTGATGAAATCCGTAAAATGTCCCGTTTATATTTCGGGCGAGACGAAGGAAGCCTACCTGCGCGACACGAAACGGCAGAACGACGAAGCGGGAAAACGCTCCGACGCCGTAAAAAATCGAACGGTCGAAATCGAATCGAGCAAAAACTTTCGCATCGGCGACATCGATTTCGAGCCGTTTTCAGTTCCGCACGACGCGGCCGACAATTTCGGTTTCGTCGCCGGATTTGAAGGCATCCGCGTCGCGACCTTGATGGATTTCGGCTGCATCACGACTTTAATCAAAGAAAAACTGCAAAAATGCGACGGCATCGTCATCGAATCGAATCACAGCCGCGACATGCTCCGCGCGTGCCCGATTTACACATGGGAATTAAAGCAGCGAATTCTTTCGCGCAACGGGCATCTCTCGAACGAAGATTTGTCCGAATGGCTGACGCTCGAATTTGACGGCGCGGCGCGCTACATCGTGCTCGCGCATCTCTCGCAAAGAGCCAACGAACCGCATCTCGCGCGCCTGATGGCCGAATCCGCGCTGCAAATGCGCAACCCGCTTTTTAAGGCCGAAACGCGCATCACCATTTCACATCACAAACAGCCGACCGAATGGATTGGATTTTAAAACTGAAAAGTGAAAAGCGAAAACTGAGATTTTGCTTTCACTTTTCAGTTTTCACTTACTACTTATTCTTTCGATTCTTCCTCGTGGCTTTTCTCGCGCGGTTTGACCGTCGAGCGGACGACCACAAATTTATTTAGCAAATCGAACCAGAACGGCGCGCCCAAAGAAACGGCGAAGGCCGTAATCAGCAAGCCCAAAAGTTTTTTCAACCAGGCCAGAATCCATTCCGCGTTATGTCCCGCGGGCGGAAGAGTCAGAAGATTGCTTCCGCTCCAACCAATCGGCAAATTCAAATCTTCGATTCTTTGAAGACTTTCGTTCAACCTGCATTCGGGCGAGTTTGTGTTTTTCAGACAGCTATTGCTGCACACGCCTTTTTTATCTTCCTTTTTACCGCAGTCATCTATAATTTCCTGCGCCGCCGGCTGAGGCGTCGAATCATTGGAGCCGGCAGGATTATTCTTAACCGCTTCCTGAGCCGAAGCGACCAGCGAATCGCGCAGAGGCTTATCGTGCCAGAGCTTGTTGCTGATGGTAATCGTATCGGCATTGAGAAACAGCGCTATAAGAAACCCGAGCAGGAGAAGGATTATTTGCGCGCGTCGTTTATACCAGCCGGAAACTTTATCCATTCCGCTGTTAAACCAGTTCTCGATATTTTCGCGCGCTTTGGCGGCATCTTTGCCAGCCGCATCAATCAGCGGTAAAAGCGCTCTTTTGATATACGGATTTTCCATCAGTGCAACGGCTGAACGCAAATTTTCAGTTCCTTCAGTCGAAGCGGGCGCGGGCGCAAGCGCTTCGGCAGTCACCGGCACGTTCGAAATAACAAGCGGAGCGGGAAGGGCTTTGGGCGGCGTTGCGCTGGCTGAGCCGGATTTTTTGATGTCGCCGGCTGCCGAGACAATATCCATTAAAGCAAGAGAAAAGTTGCGCGCCGGAATATAGGAAGGCCGAAGCGGTTTCCCGCCATATTTATTTTGCAGCAGCGAGGCTATCAGCGGATGCGCGTAAAGCTCTCCCGCTAAACCATTGCCGTCTTTATCGTCCAGAAGGTCTTTTATTCCCTGAAAAAGATAATCGGCCCGTTTATTCATGTACGCTTCGATTATTTCGTTAATCGCGGAGCAGACCAGACTGAGCAGCAGAAAGATAAAAATCATTCCGATAATTACGTCCAGAATCGCAATACCAAACATATTAACCTCCGGGGTTGATTGGGTTGAGTTAAAGCCAGGGCTTTAATATAACTCTCTTTCGGAAATTTTTTCAATGGTTTTTTGAGCGGATTTATTTTTGCAGAAGTTTTTTAACCGCTTTTTGCCGGAAATCAAAAATATAATTTAATTCTCTGCGCACAAACCAATGCGCCAAATCTCCGAGCGGTTCGAGCGGAAGGCGATATTTTACTTCGTCTTCGATTAAGGTTTTATTCGTTTCGATTTCGGTAAAAGTGTGGCGATGTATCCACTGTTTGTAAGGACTTCGCAGGGCTTCATCGACAAATTCAAACGGCGGATTCCAGACGGATATGACTGTCTGCCATCGCACCGGAAAGCCGCGCAGCTTTAATCGGTAATCAATCAAAGCTCCCTTTTTTATCTCAAACGGCTGCGGCGTGTCGATGTGAAAATTCAGTTCGGGCGGCGTGATGCGTTCGAGATTTCCGGCGTCGGCAAAAAAGTCGAAAATCTCCGCGCGCGGCAAATTCAAAGTTAAAGTTCGCTTTAGAGTATATTCAGACATAAATTTTAGCCGCGAATTACACGGATAACACGACTCATTATTTCCTTTATCCGTGCTGTTTGTGTAATTCGCGGCTAAATCACGTTTGGATTCTTAATCACTTTTCTTCGTTTTTAGATATTTTTTCGGAATCGGATTTTCCTTTGTTTCGCCGAGCCAGTAAATCGTCATGACCCACCAGCGTTTGCCGTCGAAAAGAAGCTGAAAACTGTTGATGCCGCGCTCGAACGGCTCTTTATCGCCCAATTTGTGATAAGAAGCGTAGGTCGAGAAAACCGTCGCCATCGTGCCGTAGATTTCGGTTCGCCGCGCGAGTTCCCTTTCGAAAAATCCTTCCTTTTCCATCAGCGGCTCAGAGCCTTTAATATATTGCTCCGCCGTATATGCACGCGCGCCGGTGTTGCCCGTTTTCGGATTTTTGCCCGACGGTATCAAACGCGCGTCGCGGTGAAAAAGCGAGCGAAAGCGGTCCCAGTCGCGCTTTTGCCCGGCGTCGCCCGAAATCACGTCGTAGACGGCTTTCATAATCGCGTCAATCGAAGAAACGTCCGCCGGATTTGCTTCTTTAACCGGCGCAGGCGTCGGCGTCGGCTGCTGCGCGCGGGCGGCTTGAAAAACGAATAAACTCAGGATTAATACAAACAAAATTCTTTTCATAATGCTGAGATTTTACGCTGAAAACCGTTCTTTGTTTCATTAATGGTCGAGCAAAAGCCAGAAATACGGGAAAACTTCCGTGTAAAGTCTGCCGCCGCGTCCCCACATCCGGTTGCGATGGTCGCCGTTGTATTCTTCAAAAACGTGCTCGACGCCGTTGTTCGTCAGTTCCGCGGAAAGCGCGCGGCAATTGACGGGAATAAATTTGAATTCGTCCTCGTAGCCCGAATCGAAACGCAGGCCGCGCAGCTTCATCAAATTCGCGCGGTATTTTTCGACCATTCGTATCGGCGAATTTTCGCGCCAGCGCGCGAAAGCCTTGTCGTCGGGAGCGAGTTTCCCGTCGGCTGAAAGCGCGTAAGGCATATCGGCAAAAAACGGCGGATTGCTCGGATTCGGCGAAAAAGCCTGCCCGACGGTGACGGTCGCGATTGTATAAACGTCGTTCGTTTTTAGTAAATCGTCGTAGCTTTTCGCCTGTAAAACTTTTGTAAAAGCCGGATTATCAATCGTCAAATCGCCGCCCCAGTCCATCACCGCCGGATTCATCGCGTAAACGACGCTGAAAACGTCCGCGTGTTTCATCGAGAGCGTTAGAGCACCGTAACCGCCCATCGAATGACCGGCGATGCCGCGACTGCCGGCGTTTGCCAGAGTCCGATATTTTTTGTCGATAAAGGCGATGAGCTCGCGGGTCGTAAAATCGTCCCAGTTTCCCGTAACCGTCGAATTAACGTAGAAACTGCCGAACCATTTCGTTTTTTCGTCGGGCATGACGACAATCATCTCGCCGAATTTTCCCTCGGCGACGCCTTTATTTAAAACGTCCTGAACGGTCGCAAAGCCCGGATTTTTATCGTTCCAGGCGCGCGTCCACGTTTCGTCCGTGTCGCCGATTCCGTGCAGAAGATAGAGAACCGGATAGCGTTTCGCCGCCGCCGAATCGTAAGAAGCGGGAAGATAAACGCTGACGCTGCGGTCGGCGCTTTCGCCCGTGACGGTTTTTTCCAGAGAAACGCCGTGAACAATTTCTTTGACTATTTTTCCGTCGGCCAGCGCGCCGGATGAAAAGATGAGCAGAAAAACGACGAGCCATAGAAAAGACTTCTTAAGTTTCATTTTGTATTCTCCTTTGTATTTTACAAACTTCTTGCGAACGGGGCGAAAATTTTATTTACAAAAAAACTCGCGCTCCTTTTCGGATTTATAGCGAGTTTCTTTATATTAAAGACGTGAATAGACGAGTTTTTGTTATCAATCGTCGATAGTATCTTTTTTATTTTCGAGCGCGTCCTGCAAGTTTTGCGGCAGCGCGGAGAGAAAATTGTAGCCCGTTTTTCGCTCTATATCGCGGACGGTCGTGCGGTATTTCTGCCAGTCGGTGTTTCTGATTCCTTTGACGTTTGGCATATCGACGGCGATAACGCGCGTGTCTTCGTCAATTGCCGAAACGGGCGCGCCCGCCGGAACAACGATGGCGATTTTCCATGTGTTGGTCGGAATAGTAACTTTATTTTTCAATTTTCCCTTGTCGCCGTATGGCCCGGCGACGATGTATACGTCGCTTCCGCGCGTCACCAAAGTTCGCAGATAACCTTCGAGCCGCGCCCAGACGTCCTGGTTCAAGTCGCCCGTTTGCGGAACCATATTCGACATCAGGAAAGTTTCCGACATTCCTTCGACCGAGCCGCTTCTATCGGCCGAAGGACACATGTGCCCGCGGTCAAAACCGCTGCCGGTATAATCCGAAGGCGTAACCGGCTTCCAGTCTTTCGGAATACGCGAATCGGGACGAAACGGGTCGGGCTGCGGTCGCGGCAAATCGCCGAGCTCGCCTTTTGAAATTCGCCACGAAACCCAGTTCGGCTCGCCGCGGTCGCGGCTGTAGGAAAGCGCGTAGTAATTATTGACCAGCAGATAATTGTTCGCGTCCCCGCCGGCGTTTGAAGGATTTCCGAGCGCCAGATAAATTTTCTGCGCTTCCTCTGACGACGCGGGCGGCGCGGAAGGATTTTGTTTTTGATTATTCGGCGCCTGCTGCGTTACGGCGGGCTCGCTCGCGCCCCAAAATCGGTCTTTGATTTTCTTTCCGCACCAGCCGCAGATGACGACCGCGACCAGAAGGATAATCAACGCGATTCTGGCGTTTGTCGGTAAACTGTTCAATATCGATTTTTTCATACGAAAATTATCACGAAGTTTAACACAAGCGCGCACATACTTGCATCTTATTATCAGAAAGGCGGCTTTAGCTTTATCAGGAGCTAAATTCAAATTTCTACTCTTGATTCACATAAGTTAGAATAGATTAGATGGAAAAACTGCATCTCACAGGATTAAAAACAGGCGAGCTGGCCGAATTTGTCGCTTCAATCGGCGAGCCGAAATACCGCGCCAAACAGATTTTTAAAGGGCTGCACGAGCGGCGGCTTTTATCATTCGACGAGATGACGGATTTGCCGAAAGTTCTGCGCGAAAAATTAAACGAGGCGGCGACCGCATCGACCTTAAAAGTCGAATCGCGCTACGTCTCGACGGACGGCACGCGTCGCTTTTTGATGAAAACGCACGATAATCTTCCGGTCGAAACCGTTTTTATCCCGACTGAAAATCGCGATACGATTTGTTTTTCGTCGCAGTCGGGCTGTCCTCTGAAATGCGATTTCTGCCTGACGGCAAAGCTCGGGCTTCTCAGAAATCTGACTGCCGGCGAGATTGTCGAGCAGATTATAATCGTCCTCAACGACGTTTACGGCGTCGGCGGAGAAACGCCGCACGGCACGAATCTGGTCGGCATGGGCGCGGGCGAGCCGTTTTTGAATTTTGAAAATCTGATAAAAGCGCTCGACATTATGTCCGAAGAAGAAGGGCTTTTTATCGTCCCGAACCGCGTCACCGTCTCGACGGCCGGAATCGTGCCGAAAATCTACGAATTTGCAAAACTGGAAAAACGCCCGCATCTGGCGGTTTCATTATCAGCGCCGGACGACGAGCTGCGCGATAAATTGATGCCGATAAATCGCCGCTGGAACATCGAGGAGCTTTTGCAGGCAGCCAAGGAGTTTGAGAAATCTCTGCGGCGCGGCGAGCGGTTTACGTTTGAATACGTCCTTCTCGGCGATGTCAACGATTCGGACGAGCATGCGCGGAAACTGGTGCGTCTTTTGAATAAATACGAGCTGACGCGCGTAAAAATCAATCTGATTCCGCACAATCCGGCCGAGCAACTCGACTATTTTCCTTCCAAGATGCGTCAGGTCGAAAGGTTCAAGGAAATTCTCGAATCGAAAGGCATTGCGGCCTATATTCGCCGCCCGCGCGGTCGCGACATCTACGCCGCCTGCGGTCAGCTGGCCGCCAAAAACGAGCCGAATCTGGTGCAGATTGCTTCTTAAATTATGTATCTTCTTTATATTGCTGTTCTGATTGTCTTTGTCGTTATTCTGTTTTCGATTTCTTCGCGTGTTAAAAAAGCGGCAAAGCTCGCTTTTGAATCCGAAACGATTGAAACGGACGAATTCTCTATTGTTAAGCCCGAAGGCTTTATCAATCCGATAAACGATGAATCGAGATTTAATTTTGAGGCATATTCAAAAGATTTCGGCACGGGCGACGCCGAAGCGCTGCGGCAGGCGCATATTTTTATCAGCGTTTCGACGGGTAAAAATTTTGCGGAAGTTTGCGAAGAAACAAAAAAAAGCGCGGGAAAAATTTTGATGGACGGCATTTCCGAAAGCGATAACTCATATTTGATTAAAAGCGAAGAAACTACGGAAAACGCGCCCGCGTATAATTTTTATAAAATAATCGAAAGCGAAAGAAATCAAAAAGCTTACGAGCTGAAAATTACGATTTTGCAGGATTTTTTAGACGATTATCAAAACCGCGTCGATGAGACTTTAAGAAGCTTTCGGTTAAAATAATTCGTGACGAGGACGATTTAGCAATTATGAAAAAATTTATATTTAACGGTTTGTTTTTTGTATTCGCGCTTGTATTCGCGGCCGCGACACACGCTCAGACAATCAGCGGCTCGATTCCGGCGGTCAAACGCGGCGGCACGACGAAAGGCACAATCGTGATAAGCATTCCCGGCGGCATGCACGTCAACTCGTCTCGCCCGAACAGCGAATACGCGATTCCGACGAGCGTAAAGCTGACCGGCGCGGGAATAAAGCTCGGCGCGGTCAGCTATCCGCGCGGGCAAAACCGCAAATTCGGATTCTCCGAAAATGCAATCAACGTTTACGAAGGCCGGGCAGCGTTCAGTTTTAACGTCACGGTTCCGGCAAATTTTAAGGGAAATACGATAAAAATTCGCGCTGTCGTACGCTTCCAGGCCTGCACCGAAGAAGTCTGCTATCCGCCGAAAACAAAAGAAGTTACTTTGACAGCGCGCGTTCAATAGAAATTTAGGAGAATAGCTCGCGGACTATTTCTTCAACCCGATTACTGACATCAAGCGCCCGGTTTTGCCGTAAAGTTTTTTCTCTTTTCGATACGAGAAAAACAAGTCCGTTCTTTCCATCGTGCAGAGCGGCGCGACGTATATGTTTTCCGGCAGAACGCCGAGACTTAAAAGCTGTCGCTGATTTGCCGCGTGCAAATCAATCAGCGCATGATTTTCAATAGTCGGAGTAAAAAGCTCGTTCGAATAAGAGAAATTTTCGGCGAAAGCGTCGATGACGTCCTGCCCGATTTCGTAATTTTTGCACGTCGCGGCCGGGCCGATGGCGCAGATTAAATCTTTCGCGCTCGCGCCGTAGTGCGCGCTCATTTTTTCAAACGCCTTGACGACAATCGACTGGACGGTTCCGCGCCAGCCGGCATGAATCGCGGCAAAGCTTCGTGTTTTCATATCGCCGATTAAAACGGGAACGCAGTCGGCGGTCTTGACGCCGAGCAGAACGCTTTCCGCGTCGGAGACGAGCGCGTCCATTTTATAATTTCCGTCTTCGGCGTCCGCCAAATTTTTGACGACGCGCACGTCCGCGCTGTGAATCTGCCAGACGGAAGCAAGCGCGTATTTGCCTTCAAAAACATTCAGGAAACGCCGCCGATTTTCCGCAATGTTCTCCGCCGAATCTTCATCGTAACCGGCAAGATTCAGCGCGTTTTCGGGAAAATCGCTGACGCCGCCGAGACGCGTCGAAAAGCCGTTCGCAAAACCTTTTTCTTCGAGCGGAAGACAAACTAAAACTTTGACGCCCCGTTTTTCGCGCCAAACAAATCCTTTTTCTGCTAAAATCTGGTCTTCGGTCTTGGGTTTTTGGTTTTCGTCCTGCTGGCCATCGACCGCCGGCCGCTGACCGCTATCTGTGATTGTATCCATCGGCATAGACATTGTTGAAGTTTATCGCATCCGCGAAACGTTGGCGAGAACGCCGCGCTTTGCCGAGCGCGTTTTTACGGACAGAGAACGTGCCTACTGCGAATCAAAAGGCGCGGCCGCCGCACAATCTTACGCCGCGCGTTTTGCCGCCAAAGAAGCGTTTCTGAAGGCTTTAAAAACCGGCTGGCGCGGAAAGATAACGTGGCACGATATGGAAATTTTAAACGACAGCCTCGGCGTTCCGATTTTAGAAATTCGCGGCGAAGCGCGCATCTTGCTGGAAAATCTCGGCGCCGATAAAATTCATCTTTCGCTATCGCACACGACCGAACACGCCGTCGCCGAAGTTATTTTGGAAAAGAGTTAGCCGCGAATTACACGAATAAAAGAAAAAAATAATTTGTGTAATCCGTGTTATTCGTGGCTGATTCCCTATTGATTTTCGCGTTCTGACGGCAGAACAGGTCTGGTCGCGTCCGGATTGTCGGGCGATGTGTGGAGGTGTACGACTTTCCAGTCTTTGCCGATGAGCCGGAAAACGAGCGTCATTCTGCCCGAAGCCGTTTCGACTTTTCCGTTATATTCCTGCTGCTGTTTCCATTTGCAGGTAACGTAGGCCGCGTCTTTTCCGAGCATTTCGACGCGCAGGCCGGTAATGTCGAGCGTGACGCTGGCGGTTTTCGAATATGCGCTTTCGCGGTTCGATTTCATCGTTTCCCAGCCGCGCGTGACCGAGCCGTTGTTGTTAAAGAAAAGAATGTCTTCGCTTTTATTGTAAACGCTCATCACCTTTTCGGCGTCCGATTGCTTGATGCCTTCGACAAGACGGTCGAAAGCCGCGCGCACGCCTTTTGCCGGGTCAATCTTAACGACCGTTTTTTTCTGACCGAAGGCGGTAAACGCCAAAATTAAAATTATGAAGTGTACGAATGCAAATTTTTTCATTTTTGTATGTCCTTACAAGAGATAGATTTTCAAGAAGAAAGTTTATAATCGAAAAATCTTAGTTGCAAAACAACAAAAGCGAGTTTTCTAAAAAATATGACAGAAACTTTTAATTGCCCTTCGTGCAGCGCACCTCTCGAATTTGAAGGCAAGGTGATGCAGAAGTGCAGATTTTGCGGAAGCAGCGTCATCGTTCCTTCGGGCGCAATTCAAAATTCGAACGCGTTCGGCGACTTCGGCGAGATGAATTTCGGAGATTTTTCCGCGTTAAAGGGAAAAGCTTTAAAAATTGCCGAAATCCAGCATCTTCTTCAATCCGGAAATAAAATTCAGGCGATAAAAGTTTTTCGCGAAACTTTCGGCGGCGGCTTGAAGGAAGCAAAGAACGCGGTCGATGCGATGGAGCGCGGCGAAAGCGTCGATATTTCCGGTATGCACATCGAAGGGCAGAATTTCGGCGGCGCAAGTGCGCAGACTCTGGCGGCGGCGAAAAAAGTCGGCATCGCCGTCGGCGGCTCGATTTTGGGAACGGTTCTCGTCACCGTTTTTTTGATTATCGGCGCGATTGTGCTGGTTTTTTATCTCGTTTCAAGCTCGATTAACAAAGCGATTGATAAAACTTTCGTCGTTTCAAACAAAACAGCCAACGCTTCGAAAACTCCGGTAAAACCAAATCTGGCCGATGAAATCTTAAAATTCGGCGGCAAAGGCAACGGCGCGGGAAAATTTGAAGACAACCGGCACGTCGCGGTCGATGGCAGCGGGCGGATTTATTCGAGCGATTATCAGGGCGGAAAAATTCAGGTTTTCGACGCCGACGGAAAATATCTGACGCAGTGGATTGTCGATGAAAAAATGAATTTATACGAGCTCTGCGCCGACCGCAAAGGCAACGTTTACGTTTTGCAGAATCGCGGAATTTACGTTTACAAAGGCGAAACCGGCGAGCTCGTCAATAAGCTGGAAAATTACGGCTTTCGCGGAATGGCGCTGCGGCTCGACGGAAAATTGGTCGTGACGGGCGAGAAGGGATTTACGATTTTTGACTCAAATCTAAAACCCTTACAGGAAATAAAGGACGCGGCCGAACGCGCCAGCGCGACTTTTTTCGGCTTCGAACACATCGCGGTTGACGGAGATAATCAGATTTACGCGATTGACAGCAATAAAGGCGACATCTGCAAATTTTCGGCTGACGGGAAATTTTTGAACCGCTTTAACGCCAAATCTTCAATCTCGCCGATGTCGATTGCCGTCGACAACAAAGGCCGGATTTTTGCCAGCGCCGTCAGCGAAATCTACGTTTTCGACCCCGACGGCCGGTTGATTAATTCTTTTCCGGCGACGCAGGCTTTCGGAATGACTTTCAACGACGCCGACGAGCTTTTCGTCGCCGCCCGCCCGTTTGTCGTAAAATATAAAATAAATTTTTAATTGATGGTTTTATACCATTTCGTATTGCCGCAAATTCGCTTTTTACCAAATCGTATAAAGCGAATTTTTTTTGCGCATAATTTATCAATAAAAGACGCTGCAAAAACCGCAAACTAAAAGATTTTCTTTATCGGTATAATTTTTGCGTGCTAGCGAGACAAAAGTTTGAGTAAATCCGAACTTCAGCTCTTCCCGGACAGAAAAGCTAAATTTAAAAGGAGAGAATTATATGCGTTTTGCCAAGAAATTTCTTGGGGTATTCCTGTTTTTATTACCCCTTTTGTTGATGAATACGATAAACGCTTTCGGAGTTGAAGAAGACGATTACACGCCGGACGTAAAGGCGCGCGTGGCGCGAATAAACGTTCTGCGCGGCGACGTGCAGATTCGGCGCGCGGGCGCAAGCGACTGGGAACGAGCGACGCTGAATCTGCCGCTCGTCGAAGGCGACGAAATCACGACGAGCGCCAACGCGCGTCTGGAAATTCAATTCGACAGTTACAGTTACGCTCGTCTTTCGGAAAATTCCTATCTGAAAATTACCACTTTGAGAGACGAAGGCGTCGCCCTCAGTCTGCCGCAGGGAACTCTGAGCCTGCGCGCGTTCGAATTTGATAAGGACAAAACCTTTTTTGAAGTCGATGCGCCGAAAACGACGCTTGCCGTGCAGCAGTCGGGAATGTATCGTATCGACGCCGGCGACAACCGGAGCTCGGAAATCCGCGTCACCGTCACCGAAAACGGGCTCGCGCGCGTTTATTCGGAAAACAACGGCTCGACGTTGAAAAGCGGCCGCAGCATGCGGATTAATCTCGACGGCGCTTACGCGGGCGAATGGGAAACGACGGACGCCGCGCGCTACGCCGACGATTTCGACGGCTGGGCTTTGGAGCGCGACACGGTCATCGCGAAACGCCTGCGCGACTCATACTACGATAAATATTACGACCGCGACATTTACGGCGCGGACGATTTAACCGATAACGGCGAATGGATTTACACCAAAAAATACGGTTACGTCTGGAAACCGTATAGCAATGTGACGGCCGGCTACGCCGACTGGTCGCCGTATCGATACGGTCACTGGCGTTATATTCCGCCGTTCGGCTGGACGTGGGTCAACGACGAGCCGTGGGGCTGGGCGACGTATCATTACGGACGCTGGATTTATGTCGACAGAGATTGGTGCTGGACGCCGTATGCGAATTATCGCCCGCGCCGCAGCTGGTGGAGTCCGGCGCTGGTGGTGGTGACTTATTCGGGCAGCTTAATCTGCTGGTATCCGCTGCCGTATAACTACGGTTATTACAATTACAATCACACGACGATTATTAATAATACGACGATTATTAAAAATACGACCGTTATCGTAAACCCGACGCCGACGCCGAATGCAAGCCCGACGCCGGGCCAAACAACTGCAACGATTATCAGAAATACAAACAATCTGCCGCCGTTTCAATGGATACCGACGACCGGCGTCGTAACCGTTCCGGCGACCGAATTCGGGACGGGCAAGACGGGCTACAAAATCGCGCCGCTGACGGTGGCCGAAGCCGTTTTGTCGAAAGTTCCCGACGAAACGAAATCGACGCCGCCTTTACCGACAATCAAAGATTTAAGCGGAAAAGTGAGCAGGGAAATCGTGACCGAAACTCCGAAAATCGCAAAAGCGGAAGCCCAGGTCAAAACCGGCGTCATCGACCGTCAGGCCGGTGTTTCGATGAATGAAAAACTGCAAAAGGAACGCGTTCTGGACAATCGCCCGCTGATTGAAAAAAGCGCCGACACGCAGATAAGAAACAGCGTCCGCGAGACGGGCGCGGTCAAGCGCGAGGAATCTGTCATCAAGCAGGAGAATGACGGCAGCTCTACGCCCGTCAAACCGACGAGGCAAAGTCCTGTCAAGAGCGACGACAATAATCCGCCGGTTCGCTCGACCGGCGGCGGAAAAACCGATAGAAACGAAACTCCCGTCAAAAACGATAGAAACGAAAAAACCGACAGGGATAACAATCCGCCGGTTCGTATTCCGCCGAAACAGGATAGAGACGATAACCCGCCCGTCAGACCGCCGGTTTACGTGCCGCCGACGCGGAACGACGACCGGCCGACGAAGCAGGAGCAACCGCAAAAGCAGCAGGAACAGCCGAAAAAGCAGGAACAGCCGAAAAAGGAAGAGCGGCCGCAGGAACAGCAAAAACCCAAGGCCGACAGAAAAACGGCCGATAAAGACGGCTAAATAAAAAAAATAAAAAGGCGAAAAGAAGCAATTCCTTTCGCCTTTTTATTTTTCCAATCGTTTTCGTTTTAGTTAACCGGAATAAAGATTTGCTTGTCTACGGCCGCCTGATTTCCGACGACGACAAAGCGTATATTTTTCATATATTTGTTTGAAACCGTCTGCACGTCCTTGGCCGTCACTTCGCGGATGTGGTTCAAAAATTCAAACGCATTGCGCCAGCCGCCGCCGACCAGCTCGTATTTGGCGAGCTCCGAGGCCTGCGCGGCGTTCGTTTCCTGGCCGAGATAATAAGTCGTCAAAAATTGTCCGGCATTGGCCGAAATTTCGGTTTCGTCAATCTCTCCTTTTTTCAGATTATTAATTTCGTTGAGCATCACGCCGACCGTTTTATTGGCGTCGACGGCCGTCACGTAAATACTCGCCGTGTTGGCCGAAAGACTGCTTAAATCGGCGTCGGGCGCGTATGAAAGCTGGCGTTTGACGCGCACTTCCTGAAAAAGCCGCGAGCCTAAAATATTTATCGCCACGCGCATCGCGTAATAATCCGGGCTGTTTAGCGCCGGAGCGTTAAAGACGCCCCGGATATAATTTGTCGGCAGCGTGCGTTGCGCAACGTCTAAAGTCGCTTTTGAAAAATCGAGCGCCGGCAGCGTCGTTTCCTTGTATTCGCCGCGCGGAAGCTTGCCGAACGACTCGGCGATGCGTTTCTGCATTTCCTTCGGGTCTAAATCTCCGACCAGAACGAGCAGAAGACGCGAAGTCTGCATCATTTTCTGGTGATAGGCGCGCAAATCGTTCGGCGTGAAATTGCCGATGGTCGAGATTGTGCCGCCGACGTCGTTGGCATACGGATGATTGGCATAGATAACGCGTTCCTGCAAGACCTCCAGAAAATTGTCCGGGTTCGTTTCGCGCTCGCGCAGTCCCGATAAAATCTGCGCGCGGACGCGCTCGACGTCGGGCGTTTCAAAAGCCGGATTGAGCAGAATGTCGGTAAAAATTTCCCACGTCCGGTCAAAATTCGAGCGCGTCGCCGCCAGCGAAACGACGCTGTAATCTGTTCCGGTGCTTGAGCCGATACTGCTTCCGGTGCGCGAAAGCTCGCGGCGAATTGTTTCGCGCGGAAATTTTTTGCTGCCTTCGGTCATCGCGTTGAGCATCAGATTTTCGATGCCGGCGTTTTTATCGGTAATGTTTTGCGCGCCGCCGCGTATAAAAAGACCGACCGCCACCGTCGGCGCGCTCGCGCGACGCTTTACCAGAACTTTGAGGCCGCCGACGTCGAATTCGGTGACGAGCGCCGCCTGCTCGGAAATATTTGTAATTTTGCCTTCCGCAGCGGTTTGTGCCAAACCGGCGGAGACAAAAGATAAGATGACGAATGTCAGCAAAAAGAATTTACCGACCGCTGACCACTGATTACGGATTACTTTCATATTATTGTCCAATCAAATCCCCTTCGGTTAATTTCGCGCTCGTTTTCGCGCCGGGCG
Organism: Pyrinomonadaceae bacterium; assembly: GCA_036403235.1. GTDB lineage: Bacteria > Acidobacteriota > Blastocatellia > Pyrinomonadales > Pyrinomonadaceae > JBGTFE01. The sequence goes on from DASWRI010000048.1 coordinate 57,793, forward strand.
AGAGAAGCGCGATGCCGATGTGCGGTTTGCCCTGAATATAAGTTTTTACGTAGCGCGATGTTCCGAGACGCGAAACGTTTCGCAGATTTTTGTAATAGTCACGGAAATATTCGATTCCGGTCGAAGACCACCAGAAAGCGAGCGTGTGCGCGTATTCGCTGAGCTTTTCGCGCTCGAATAAATCTCTCGATTCCAAGATAGTTTTCGCGCTTTCGAGCTCCTCGTCGGTAAAATAATCGGGCTTGTCGAACTGCGCGATTTCCTCATACGCGGCCTTGACGGCGGCTTTCGCCTTTTCCGGCGTCGTTATCAGAGTGAGGATAATCGGGCCGACGTTTCGCTGCGTGTAATAGCCGATGTCGGCCGACGTGACCAGACCGGAATCGACCAGATTGCGCTGAAAACGCGAGTTCGGCTGGGCGACGATATACGAAAAAACATCGGCCGCATACGTCGCTTCGTCGTCTTTACCGACGGAAGGCCCGTGCCAGCCGATTTGGATAAATACGTTTTGCTGGCTGTTGGCGGACGCTTCCTCGCCCGTATTTTTTTCGACAATCACGCCTTCGCTTTTCTGGAGCGGCGGATGCTCGACGAGCGGAAATTCCTTGAACGGGTCGACCTCGCGCCGTTTCCAGCTTCCGAAACTCTGCTCGACAAGATTGAAAACTTCTTCCGGCTTGACGTTGCCCGTCACAATCAGAGCCGAGTTATTCGGCACGTAATAGCGCGATTGAATCGTACGCATTTTGTCAGACGTCGCCGCCAAAACCGATTCGCGCGTGCCGAGCGGATTTTTGCGCGTCGGATATTTGTAATAAAGCTTGTCGAGCAGCGTGCGGTTCAGATAAAAATAAGGATTCGCTTCGTTGCGGTCGACTTCGCCGATAACGACCTGCTTTTCCTGTTCGAGCTCTTCCTCGTCAAATCTCGGAAAGCGAATCGAATCGTTCATAAAACGCAGCGCGGTCGAGAGATACGGGCTCGTCGTCGTGAAATAATAATTGACGACTTCCTCGCGCGTCTGAGCGTTGTTCATAATGCCGAGATTATCGATGCCGCGAATATAATCGGCGCTTTTAAGGTCGGGGGAAAGCCGCATCAGATTGGCGCAGAAATCTCTTCCTCCGGCGGAAATTTGTCCCGAATTCACGGCCTGCTCGCATTGATACGCGACATATGCCTTGTTCGGCTTAAAAAACATGTGCTCGTAGAGATGCGACAAGCCGTTGAGCTCGGGCGGCTCGGTAAATGAGCCGTTTCTGACGGCCATTTCGACGGTGACAAGCGGCACGGACGCGTCGGGCAAAACGATGACTTCGAGACCGTTCGCCAGAGTTTTGTTGACAAACGGAATCTCGATGCCCCGCTGCACGGCCGTTTTTGCGGCAACGGGCGAATTTTGCGCTTGTTTCGCGGCCTGCGAAAAACTAAAAGTGGAAAAAAACGAAAAAATCAGGAGCGAAGATAAGAAAATTTTTTTCACGAAAGCTAACTCCAAAGAGAAATTTAAATTGTTGATTATACGCCCTCTTTGCGTATAAAGTTTATTATAGAACATCTCGCAAAGAGGAGAACCAAAATGGAACGTGATAATTTGATGCACGGAGCGCGAACGGCGTTGAATCAAAATTCGGAAATACGCGAATGGTGCGAAAATTTCTTAAAAGCAAAGGAACGCGCCGCGCATCCGCCGATGACCGACGAGGAATTTGAAAAACACTGGCGCTATCATCGCCCCGAAATAATGCACGCCGGCGCGGCCGAAGCCGTTCAGGCGTATAAACAAAATTTCCCGAAAGGATAAATCTCAATTGGTGCTAAAAGCTCCGTCGTTGAGGCTTTTTGCTCCAAAGTTGGAGTTATAAGCCCCAACTTTGGCGTTCGGAGCTGCAATGTTGGCGTTCCGAACACCAAAGTTGAGGCTTTTTGCACCAAAGTTGAAGCAAAAAGCCTCAATATTGGCGTTTTTTGCTCCACGATTGGAGCTTTTAACCCCAACTTTGGTGCAAAAAGCCTCAATCTTGCAGTTCCGAACGCCAGCATTGCAGTAAAAAGCCGCATCGTCGAGCTTTTTAGCTTCAACGGCGCGGCTTTTTTATTTGCCGGCAGATTTTAATTTATTCCTTTATTTGGCTGCCGCTTTCTCGTCGAGCGAAAAATAGCCGATGGCCGGGTCGTGGTCGGAATAACGCTCGACCCGCATCGCTTCGTTCCGGTAAATTTCGGGAAAATCGGCGTTGACGCGCGCGTAGCCGAAACCGGCCAGATATTTTTTGAGCGTTTCGCTTATCAGAAAATGGTCGAGCACCTGCGCGTTGCCGTCATAAACATACGAGTAGCGCTGCGGTTCCTGAATCTTATCGACGAGGTCGGTCAAATCCGGGTTTACCAAATCTTCGGAAGCGAATAAAACCTGCTCTTTCGGCGCGGGCGCGCCCTTTATCGTGCCGATTATGTCGCCGATTCCGTCGTTAAACTGAAACGCGTTAAAATCACCGATTAAAATGATGCGCTCGTTTGAGTCGGCTTTCTGCCGTCCCTGCACGTATCTGGCTAAAAATTCCGACTGCATTTTTCTTTTTATGCGCACGCGCTCGGTTTCGATGCCGAGAAACGATTTCAGGTGATTGACGATAATCGTCACGGCAAACGGTTTGCCCGTTTTCTGGTCGTCAATCGTCGCTCGCAGAAGAAGCGGCGGCCGGTCGTTCAAAATTTCTTCTTCGCCTTTGTCGTTTTTGAATTTTTCGTCTTTGCCGAGCTGCTTGACTTCCGAGACGTTGACGCGCGCCGATTTAACCAGAAAGCCGACATCGATGCCGCGCCCGTCGTTGCCGTCAACCAGATACGCTTCGTATTTCGGATTCGGTTTTCCGGCGGCCGCCGCGTCGTCGTTGATTTTTTTGGCCAGTCTTTTCAAAGCCGCAAGATTTTCGACTTCGACCGTGCCGATGATGTCCGGACTCTGGATATATGCGCGAATCACCGTCGAGATTTTCTTCAATTTTTTCTCAAACGCTTCGGTCGTCACCACTTCTTCCTTAATCGAAGGGTCGTCTTCATCGTCGAAAAAGTTTTCGAGATTCATGCCCGCAATCGTGAACTGCCGGTCGGTCGGCAAAGGCATCGCCGAAGCTTTTATCAAATTGGAAATTTCCGGTTTTGCTCCGGCGTCGGTCAAAATCGTGTAATTTTGATAAGCGTAATACATAACGCCGGCGAGATTTTTGATTTCCGCCTTCGCGGTCACGTCAATCGCCTGCGCTCCGAGCTGCTCGTCGCTGTCGACGCGAATGGTTTCGGGGTTTGAATCGAAAAGCGGCAGGTTGGGAAAGTTTTTCTTTATCTCTTCCCTGTCTTTTGAGAGCAGATATTCGTAAATGTCCAATCCCGGCCCGCGAAAAGGTCTCGGAATGCCCTTCAGAACGCCGAAGAAAACGCCGTCGGACGCGGCCGACATCGTTTTTACATCGACTTTGCCGCCCGTCGGGGCAACGACCGTCAAATCTTCAACCGCAACACGCATCGCTTCGTATTTTTCGAGCTCGTCGATTTGATTCGAACCGAAATCAGTTTCGGTTAAAACAACCGCTTTCGGCAAAGGATTATCTTTTGAGACGACTTCGATTTTATCGACCTCTTTTTTCATCGAAAGCTCGGTCAAGGGCAGACTCAAGGGAGCGTCCTTCGGCCTGAATTCCGTCACGAAACCCGTTACTTTAACCAGATTTCCGACGGTCGCTTCGGCGGGCGGCTCGCTTCCCGTAAAAACGAAAACGCCTTCCGAGGTCGCCGGATTACTGTCAATTTTATCATCCGGTGTTTGCAGAAAAAAGCCGTTTTTTATGCGGGCGGTAACGATTCCGGTCAGGCGGGCCGTCTGTCCTTCAAAAGACGAAATTAGATTGTCGCCCTGAATTTCGCTTATCGCGCGGTCTTTCTGCGCCGAAACTGCGGAAACGAAAACGATTAGAAACAAAATCGAAAAGAAAATTTTTGTCATACGAATCATATGTGTAGATAAAAAATCAGCCACGAATTACACGGATAACACGAATAGAAAGTAAAAACCTCCGTGTAATTTGTGTAATTCGTGGCTAAAAAATTTAATTGCCGTTAAATTTACTGCTCGTCAACTCTGCGCTTGATGAGACTGCGAATCTGCGGGCGAACGTTCGAGAAGAAATTATATCCGGTCAACTGTTCGACCTGACGGACGCTGACGCGGAAGTCTGTCCAGGGCGTAGTCCTTATGCCCTGAGCGTTCGGCATAATGACGGCGATTGTCCGCGTTTGTTTGGTGACGCGGTCAACGTCGTTTGCGCCGTTCGGTAAAACGATTATGACTTTCCACGTTACCGCCGGAACGACTACGTGTCCGCCGGCGACGGTGTTTGTAACGCCGCCGTTCGAGCCTGTTCCGCCCTGACCTGCACCGCCCGTGATGATATAAAGCTCATTGCCCTGAGTTACCAACGTCCGGCAATAAGTTTCGAGTACTTCCCACGGCCCCTGATTATTATCGGGCGCCTGCGGGACAAAATTCGTCATCAAAAAGGTTGCCGAGTTGTCGGGAACGCTCGCCGTTCGGTCGCCCGAAGGACACATATGTCCGCGGTCAAAGCCCGAACCCGAATAATCGGTTGACTGCACCTGATACCAACCGGCGGGCAAGGAAGTGTCGGCGCGATAATCGTCCTGACGCGGAGTCGTGCCGATCCATGTCGAGTTAAGATGCCAGCTCACCCAGTTCGGAATACCTTTATCGCGGTTGTATGACATTACATACTGATTTCTTTCGAGCAGGTAATTGTTCGGAGTGTTGACATCGGTCGTCGCATTCGTAGGATTCCCCATCGTCAGGTGAACAGCGCCGTTGACAGCGCCGTTGACGGTTAAAGGAATCGTCGTGCTGGCCGTTCGGGACTGCGCGTCCGTGATGGTCGAGAAAAATCCGTAATTGCCGCCCGCCGCATTGGCCGGAACGGTGGCCAGATACGAAAAGACGTTGTCGCCCGCCGTTACGTCGCCGTTTGTTCCGTTGTCGAACAATTGCTGCGTCGCCGAGCCGCCGATGGTTGTTAAATCCGAGCTGACCGTAATTCCGGTGCTGGCCGGATTTGAAGCCGGGGTCACCGTCACCGTCAAAAGCGTGGTTGCGCCCGCCGCGACCGCACTCGGCGTCGACAGGCCGCTTCCCGAAAGAACGGTCGAGCCGCCGCCCGTTCCGGTAATGTTTATATCGTCTATTCCGACCATCGCATCGTTTCCGATAGCGTTCGTCGTCAGGATGCGGAGCTGCACCAGCGGTTGATTTTCGCAAGCCGCAGGCAGCGCGGCAGTAACCGGTGTAACCAGCGTGGAAGAGCCGTCGTTGGAAGCGTCAGACACAAATCCCGCCGGAATATTAGTATAGCCGCCGGCGTTGCCGATACGATACTGCAAAGCAAAAGGCTGTATCGCCGTATCCGTATCGTCGAGGTCGCGTAAATTATAAGCGACGTTAATCGCGGTCGTTCCGCTCGTATTCAGACTGATGACAATATGCGGAACATCGGAAGTACCCGAGCCCTGCATACCTATCGTCGGATTCGGTAAGGCATCAAACTCGTAAATGCCGCCCGAAAGCGCGCCGGTCGGGTCGGTCGCGTTGGCATTGATGCTGAACGGCGTCGCCGAACCGTCGGCCAGAATGGTTTGCGGGTCGATGCCGACGCCGCCGGTTAAATTGTCGCCGCGATAGCCGATGATTCCCGGGACATTATCCCAGTTATCATTAACCGTGATTAAAGCGGGATTTGACCAGTTTTGCGAAAACGGAACGGTTTGCGCCGTACCGTTTGCTTCAACGATTGGCGTCGTTTGATAAAAAACCTGCGAAAATACAAACGCGACCAGACAAAATAGACTCAGATTAAATTTCTTCATTAGAATTCCTTAAAATAAAATATTTTATTAACAACCAAGGAGGGTTATGTTCGTCGATAAACTAATACTTTTACCACATAAGCGAGCTAATCCCAAGTAAAGAACAGCTAAATGCAAATTAAATTTACCGCACGAAAATTTGAACTCAAAAATATAGATGCTCAAATTTGAAAAATTGGTTTCCACAAAATTTCGGAACGGCAAATTTGTGCGGTCGGCCGAATTATAAAATTAACACCGATTTAACAATTTGTTCATCTCGCGTTAAATCCTCGGTTTTAATATTAATTCTGAGCCGCGGCGGGTTGCGCTTTTATAACGGAGCGTTTTGTTCTACATTTTTAATTAATGGAGCAGAGAAAATTGTTGGAGCGCGAACTGAATATTCTGCGTGACCGGCTTCTTTTAATGGGCGGCGAGGTCGAGCTGGCGATTCAGCGCGCAATGCACGCGCTCACGCAGCGCGACAGCGATGCCGCCAATCAGGTGCTTGAAAACGACCGCGTGATTGACCGTCTGGAGCTTGAAATTGACCGCCTGAGCGTCGAAGTTCTGACTTTGCGCCGCCCGGTCGCGCGCGAGCTTCGGCTGGTTATATCGATTTTCAAAATCACGCCGGTGCTCGAACGCATCGCCGACCACGCGACGAGCATCGCGCGCGCGGCGCTTGAGCTAAACGACGAGCCGGAGCTGAAAAATTACGGCGAGCTGACCGAAATGGCCGAGCGAACGCTCGAAATGCTGCAATCCGTTCTCGATGCGTTTACGTCGAACGATTCGGAAAAGGCCAGAAAGCTGATTGAAAAAGACGCGGAAGTCGATAAAATTTACGACCGCCTGGTCACCGATTTGATGAAAACGATGTCCGAGGACGCCGCCAAATCGACGCGGCTCGCAAGACTTCTTTTCGTGGCGAAAAATTTGGAGCGAATCGGCGATTACGTCAAAGACATCTGCGAGCTGACCGTTTATATGAAGGAAGCCGTTTTTATCAAACACAATGAAAACAGAGCTTAGAGACAAGTAACGAGAGACAAGTGTTTTTTCTCGCCCCTCGTCTCCAATCCCTAAAATTATGCTGCACGAAATTTTAATCATCGAAGACGACGAAGATATTGCCGAGAGTCTTCGCTACAATTTCAAGCGCGAGGGATTTCGTCCCGTGATTGCCGAATCGGGCGAAAAAGGTTTGCGTTTTGCGCTCGACGAAAAAAATCCGCCGGCGCTGATTATCCTCGATTTGATGCTGCCGGGAATGAGCGGAATGGAGCTTTGCCGACGGCTCAGGCGCGAATCCGTGACGGAAAAAACGCCGATTATAATGCTCACGGCGAAAGCGGCCGAAACGGACAAAATCGCCGGTCTCGAACTCGGCGCGGACGATTATATCGTTAAGCCGTTTTCGGTCAAAGAAGTCATCGCGCGCGTTCGCGCCGTTTTGCGCCGCGTCGAAAAAGACACGATTCAAAATTACGCCGACGAGCGTCTCGTCATAGATTTCGCCGATATGCGCGTTTTGTGCGCGGGCGACGAAACTCGCCTGACGCGCAAGGAATTTGCGCTTTTGACTTATCTGATAAAGAGCGCCGGACGCGTCGCCACCAGACAAAATCTGCTCGACCACGTTTGGGGTTATAATTATTTCGGCGACACGCGCACCCTCGACGTGCACATTCGCCGTCTGCGCCAGAAACTAGGCGACTGCGGCGGCTGTATCGAAACGGTCGTCGGCATCGGCTATCGTTTTATCGGATGTAAATGAAATTACGAATTACGAATTAAAAAACATCGTCCGGCTTTCGTAATCCGTAATTGAAAGTTTTATGGCTTTACTCACTTCCTGGTTTTCCAAAAAAGGAGCGGTCGAAAAAACTTCGCGCCCGATTCTGACGAAGATTCTCGAAACGATGCGCGAAAGCGTTCTGGTCGTCGGCGAGGACACGCGCATTCTGGCGTCGAACAAAGCGGCTTACAACGATTTCGGACGCAAAAACGGCGCTTTAGAAAATAAACGCCTGAGCGAAGTCATCCGCGATTTGAATCTGCACGAAGCGTTTCGAAAGGCGCTCGAAGACGCGGAGTTTTCCGATTTAAAGCTCGAAATTCCGGGTAGCGCGGAAAAGCGCCGCTATGATGTGCACATCGCGCCGATTGAGCTCGACGGGGCAAAAAGCGCCGTCGGCGTTTTTTACGACATCACGCAGATTGAGCATCTCGAACGCGTCCGGCAGGAATTTTTCTCGAACATTTCGCACGAGCTGCGTACGCCTCTGACGTCGATTCTGGCGTTTGTCGAAACGCTGGAAGACGGCGCGATTGAAGACGAAGAAAACAACCGGCGTTTTTTAAGCGTAATTCGCCGCAACGCCGAGCGGATGCATCGTTTGATTGACGATATTCTGGAGCTTTCTTCTATCGAATCGGGCAATATCGAGCTAGCCGTCAAGCCGACTCCGCTGGCCGGGCTCGTCAGGGAAGTTTTCACCAATCTTTCAAATAAAGCCGTCGAGCGCGAAATAAACTTAATAAACGAAGTCGCGGACGAAACACGCGTCTGCGCCGACGCGGTTCGCCTCGAACAGATGCTCACGAATTTGATAGACAATGCCGTGAAATTTAACCGCGAGCGCGGAAGCGTGACGGTTTCCTGCGTGCCGGGCGACGCCAAAGATTTGATTTCGGTCGCCGACACGGGCGAAGGCATCTCAAGCGAGCATCTCCTGCGCATTTTCGAAAGATTTTACCGGACAGACCGCGCCCGCTCGCGCGAAATCGGCGGAACGGGCCTGGGTTTGGCCATCGTAAAACATCTGGCAAGGCTTCACGGCGGCGAGATTTCCGTCGTTTCAAATCTCGGAAAAGGAACCGTCTTTTCCGTCGAACTTCCCAAAAATAAATAGCTTAGCGTTTCCGCATCGTATCTTTTAAGACTTTCCGACGGTATGCTATAATATAAAAACCCCGGCAACCGAATTTGCGCATGAATTTTTCGGCTGTTGTCTCTTTGGCTTTTTCGTTAGGTTTTGTGGAGGAAGCTATGCAACTGAATATCGGGCAGAAGGTCGCTTATCCGAATCAAGGTATTTGTCTGGTCGAAGACATCGAAAGAAAAAAAATCGGCAACAGCTCAATAGATTTTTATTTTTTGCGCGTTTTGAGTGATAATTCGACGATTTTTGTGCCCACGCAAAACGCCGAAAATGTCGGAATTCGTCCGATTATCGGCTTGCGCCAATTCAAAATTTTGCTGGAAAGCTTATCGGAAGATTTTAATCCCGTCTCGCCCGATTGGAAAATTCGCTCGCGCGAATATAACGAAAAGCTCCAGTCGGGCGACGTTTTCGAAGCGGCTGACGTTTTGAAAAAGCTGACGTATTTGAGCCGCGAGAAAAAACTCTCGTTCCGCGAGCAGACGCTGCTCGAAAAATCCAGATTTCTCGTCGTTTCCGAATTGGCCAACGCCGCTTTGGAAGACGAAGACGCCATTGCGGGCAAAGTCGATAAGCTCGTCAAAAAAGCCTGCGACAAACACGCCAAATCACAGCCGAAAGTCCTCGCCGCGACAAACCACTAAGTTTAGTGAAAAGTGAATAGTTTAAGAATCTTTTCTAAACTATTCACTTTTCATTTTTTGTGTAGCTGGCGCGCACAACCGTTTTAATATTTCCGCGAACGTGAAAATCGCCTTCGAGTTCGACTCGCAAAGGGTCGCAGGCCTTAACGAAATCTTCGAGAATTAAATTTATGACGTGCTCGTGAAAAATCTTTATTTCGCGAAACGAATTGATGTAAAGCTTCAGGCTTTTGAGCTCGATGCAGCGCTCGTGCGGCACGTATTTGAGGCGGATAATCGCAAAATCGGGAAAATCCGAAAACGGGCAAATCGCCGTAAATTCGGGTATTTCGAATTCAATCCAAATCTCGCGCCCGGCATATTCATACTGAAAAGTGTCGAGCGGAAACAAACTCATTTCTTCGCGCGGCGTCGGGCGAATTTCCAAATTCTGCTGGTTGGTCGGTGATAAATTTGTGTTGTCTAACATAGAAAACTTCTCTCGCTAAAATCAAAACAGTAATTTTAGCATTTTGCGCCAAGCGAGAGAAATCGTTGTGTATATTTAAGAAAATTTGCCCGCGAAAGGACGCGAAAAAGAAAATCAGCCACGAATTACACGAATTAAAAAGCAATTATTATTCGTGTTATCCGCAGCTAAAACTTTTTCGTGTTTTTTCGCGGGCAAATTTTTTCTGAATGTCGTATTTATATTTTGAGTTTTTTGGCCGTCGCGAAATCGCGCACGCCGCGAACGTGCAGTTCGTCGAGAAAATTGACGAAAATTTTTGCCGTCGCAAAAGCGTCATCGCTGGCGCGGTGGCGATTTTTGATAAAAATAGAATAATATTCGGCGACCGTGTGCAGCCGGTGATTGGCGATGTGCGGAAGCAGCTTGCGCGCGAGCTGAACGGTGCAGAGATGCGGATTGGCGACGCGATAATCGGTGTAAATCCTGCCGATTTCGTGGTTCAAAAAACGCACGTCGAAATGCGCGTTGTGCGCCACGAGAACCGAATCGCCGATAAAATCGAGAAAGTCGCAGGCGATTTCCGCAAATTTCGGCTCGTGCCTGACCATTCGGTCGGAAATTCCGGTCAATTGCGTAATAAACGGCGGAATCGGCGTTTCGGGATTGACGAGCGTGTGAAATTCTCCGGCAATCACGCCGTTTTTTATCCGGTAAGCGCCGATTTCGGTGATGCGGCACGGCGGAGTTTTCGCGCCGGTCGTCTCCAAATCGAAGACGACAAAATCCGTCTCGGCCAGCTTTCGGCGTTCAAAATTACTTTTTATAAGCTCGACCGTGTCTTCGATAAGCTGCAGGCGCGGGTCGATTTCGATTAAGTCCGAAACCAGATTGCGCGCCAAATCCGGCGCGGGTTGCTCGATTTTCATGACGTAATCGACGACCTTGACGGCCGTCGCGCGCCCGCCGCAAAGCTCGAGCAGTTGAATCGTTTCGCTGATTAGCAGAGAATCAGAAATTAGGTTAGGATAAGGCGGCATCTCTTTTTGATTTTAGCGAGAAAACCTGAAACCGCAAGCGAAACGGTAACGAATAAAAGATTTTAGAAATTTTTTGGAGAGTTAAATTAATGAGAGAAGAAAACGTAAAGCTGGTCGAAGCTTATATATATTCATTAAAACAAAAGGATTTATCGCTCGCGCCGCTGGCCGAAGACTTATATTTCGAAGACCCGCTGGCGGGGAAAAATAACGGCGCGGAAAATCTGCGGGCATTTCTCTCGGGATTTTTGTCGGCCATCAACGACGTGCGGATTCATCGTCACGTTTGCGAGGGCGAATACGTGACGACGCACTGGGAAGTTGACGGCGTTTTCGGCGTCGTCGCGATTATGGAAATGTTTCGCATCAAGGACGGAAAAATCGCCGAAGCCATCGGCTATTTCGACCCGCGCCCGATTATCGGCGGCTGAGAGTTTACAAAAAGTTACAGAGTTGCACGAAGTTGCAGAGTTAGAAGAAGTAGCGGAAAATTGCAGAAAGTTTTTTGAACTCTGTAAACTATCTGCAACTTCGTGCAGCTCTGCAACTTTCTTTAGTTTTTTATGGATATTTTAGAGCATTTTCGCGAGACGAACGCGCTTCTGGAAGGACATTTTATTTTATCGAGCGGTCTCCACAGCTCGAATTATCTGCAATGCGCGCTGGCTTTGCAGCATCCGAAAGACGCCGCCGATTTCGGGCGCGCGATTGCCGCGCATTTTGCCGATGCAAACATCGAAACGGTCGCTTCGCCGGCCATCGGCGGTTTGATAATCGGCTTTGCGGTCGCGCAAAGTTTGAATGTCCGGTTCATCTGGACGGAGCGCGAAAACGGCCTGATGACATTGCGGCGCGGTTTTTCCGTTCGCGAAAACGAACGCATTTTGGTCGTCGAAGACGTTATCACGACCGGCGGCTCGACGCGCGAATGTATCGAGGCGCTCAAAGCGCGCGGCGCGCTAGTTGTCGGCGCGGCTTCCGTCATCGACCGCTCGGGCGGAAAAGCCGATACGGGCGTTTCGCGCATTGCGCTGGCAAGTTTGGAAGTTCCGAGTTATAAAACGGAAGATTGCCCGATGTGCGCGCGCGGCGACGAAGCTTATAAACCCGGAAGCAGAAAATGATTAAAACGGATTCGGTGCAAAATTTTTGGCGAGAATTTTGTGCGGAAAATTCCGAAACGAATTTGGCGGAGCCGTATCAAGTCTGGTTTTTTCATAACAATCGGATTTCTTCGAAAAAACTTGCCGCGCTGGTTCTTTCGGGCACAAAGAAGGCGACGGCGAGCCTGGCCGAGAACGAATCGGACGCCGGAGACGGAGGAGTTGTCGGCGGATACAGCGTCGTGACGGATTTTGAAGGAAATCCGCAATGCGTCATTCAGACGACGGAAGTTAGGTTTTTGCCGTTTAACGAGGTTGACGCGCAATTTGCATTTGATGAAGGCGAAGGCGACCGGACGCTCGAAAATTGGCGCGCGGGACATCGAAAATTTTTTTCCGAATACTGCCGCGCGTCAAACATTGAGTTCGACGAATCGATGTTGATTTGCTGCAAAAGATTTGCTCTTGTTTATCCAAAAACTCTTGGATTTTTTCCTTTCAGAGATGAACTTTAAACTTTTAATTCAATACGACGGCACGGATTTTCACGGCTGGCAGATTCAGGGCGGCGAGCGGACGATTCAGGGCGAGCTGGAAAGAGTAATCGGAATGCTCGAAGACGCGCCCGTCAAAGTCGCCGGCTCGGGGCGGACGGACGCGGGCGTTCACGCCGAAGGTCAGGTCGCGAATGTTTTTCTAAACCGAAAATTTGCGCCCGAAAAACTGCGCGGCGCGATAAACGGAAATCTCTGGCGCGATTTGCGGATTATGAACGTCGAGCGAGCGCCGGACGATTTTCACGCGCGCTTTTCGGCGAAGATGAAAACTTACGTTTATCGCGTCGTCAACGCGCCTGTCATGACGCCGTTCTGGCTGCGTTACGCGCATCACGAAACGCGCCCGCTCGACGTCGGCAGGATGAATACGGCGGCGCGGTTTTTTCTCGGCGAGCACGACTGGACGGCGTTTTCCGCCGCCAATTCCGATGCCGAACACCGCGTCCGGACGATAAAGGATTTCACGGTCGAATCGTTCTGGGACGCGCGCGCGGGCGCTTCAATCATTGAGTTTCGCATCTCCGCCAACGGATTTTTGCGCTATATGGTGCGCTCCATCGTCGGCACGATGCTCGAAGTCGGGCGCGGCGAAAAAGATTCTGATACAATTCAAACGGCAATCGTTACCGGAAACCGCGATTTATCGGGTCAAACCGCACCGGCAAACGGTTTAACGCTTTTGAAGGTTAATTACGAATGAAAATTCTGGGGCTTATCGGCGGAACGAGCTGGGTTTCGACGATTGATTATTATCGCTACATCAACCGGCTGGCGAACGAGCGCCTGGGCGGATTGAATTACGCCCGAATTCTGCTTTATTCGCTGAGCTTTAACGAAGTCAAGACGCTGGCCGATGCGAGCGACTGGGACGCGCTCGGCGAGCTTTTTTCGGGAATCGCGCGCAATCTGGAAAACGCGGGCGCCGAGGCCATCGTTTTGTGCGCCAACACGACGCACATCATCGCCGAAACGGTCGAGCGGAGCACCCGAATTCCTTTGATTCATATCGCCGATTCGACCGCGAAGGAAATTTTGAAGCGTAATCTCAAACGGGTCGCGCTGCTCGGCACAAAATTTACGATGGACAACGATTTTTATAAAAAAAGATTGGCGCAATACGGCATCGAAGCGATAATTCCGAATGATGAAGAGCGCGACTTTATTCACGATTCGATTTTCGAAGAGCTCGGCAAAGACATTTTTACCGCCAAAACAAAGCGGAAATATCTCGAAATTATCGAAAATCTGCGACTTAGAGGCGCGGAAGGCGTGATTTTCGGCTGCACGGAAATCCCGATGCTTTTGAAGCCCGACGATTGCGATATTCCGAGTTTCGATACGACGATGATTCACGCTCGGTATGCGGTTGATTTTGCCCTGTCCTGAAATTATGCTGATTTATCACATCGTTTTGCCCGAAGTTTGGGCAAATTTCAAAGATAAAAATTTTTACGAAGCCGAAAGTCTGCACTCGGAAAATTTTATTCACTGCAGCTTTGCCGGCCAGCTCGAAGCGGTTTTGGAAAGATATTACGCGGGCGTCGAGAAAGTTTTGATTTTGACGATTGAGGCAGAAAAATTAAAATCAAAATTAGTCGCCGAGCCGTCGACCGGCGGCGAAATTTATCCGCACATCTACGGCGCGATAAATCTTGACGCGATTGTCAGGATTGAAGAAAGAATTTTGAATTTTCAGAGTTAAATGCACGAAAACTTCGCTAAAGTTATAAAGCCGAAATCCGAGGAAGCCGCCCTGCTGGCCGAGATTGATTCCGCGCGTCTCCCGCAGCACATTGCGATAATAATGGACGGCAACGGGCGCTGGGCCAAACAGCGCGGAAAGCCGCGGATTTTCGGGCATCGCGCGGGCGCGGAATCGGTGCGGTCGATTTTAGATACTTGCGCGCGACTCGAAATCAAAGCCGTTACGCTTTACGCTTTTTCGACCGAAAACTGGAAGCGCCCGCAGGACGAGGTTTCGGGCCTTATGCAGATGCTCAAAGTTTATCTGAAAAAGGAGCTGAAAACCGTCCATAAAAACAACATACGGTTTCAGGCAATCGGGAAAATCGAAGGATTGGCCGCCGATATTCAAAAAGAGCTGCGCGCCGCCGAGGCGGTAACGCGCGGCAATTCGGGAACGATTTTGAGCGTCGCGCTTAATTACGGCGGGCGCGCCGAGATAACCGAAGCGGCGCGGAAAGCGGCGAAAAATTTATTGGAAAACGAAAAATCGCTCGATGATTTGAGCGAAACGGACATCGAGGCGAATCTTTACACGCGCGGGCTGCCCGAAGTCGATTTGCTCGTCCGGACGAGCGGCGAATTCCGCATCTCGAATTTTCTTTTGTGGCAATTGGCCTACAGCGAAATTTATGTGACGCCCGTCTTGTTTCCCGATTTTCGCCGCGCCGAGATTTTCAAAGCCATCCTGGATTTTCAAAAACGCGAACGCCGTTTCGGAGGAATTGAAAATAAATAGTCAGCAGACAGCGGCCAGCAATCAGCCTTAAAGCGAATTCTCACTGACCACTGGCTACTGACCACTAACTTATGAACAGTCGATTACTGACCGCGCTCGTCGCGCTTCCGATTTTAATTTTATCAATCATTTTGCCGTATCTTTTGCCGCAATTCGCGCAGGCGAGCTGGCCTTTTCTGGTCATTTCCGCGCTCGCGCTGAGCGCGGGACTTTTTGAGTTTTTTACCTTGACGAAAAAATTGGAGCTTAAAGCCGACGCTCCAATCGCTTATCTGGGCGCGGCGGCGTTTTTCGTCGCGTTTCTTTTCGACGCGCCGGCAAAATCGCCTGACTTGCTGAATTTGACGCTCGCGCTTTTTCTGATTTTTGTTTTGATGACGCAGACTTTTCGCTTTCAGGCCGATTTTTCCAAAATGCTGGCGGGCGTCGGCGTCACCGTTCTGGGAGTTTTATACGTCGCTTTTTTGGGCGGATTTTTAATCTCGATGCGCGTCGGATTTGAAAATACGCTCGTCCCGTTTCTTTCGACAAAGCTTATCGGCTTTTTCTTTCTCGTCGTGATGGGCGCCGACACGGGCGCGTATTACGTCGGGAAAAATCTCGGCAAACACAAGCTCGCACCAAAAGTTTCGCCCGGAAAAACGTGGGAAGGCGTCGTCGGCGGCCTGATTTTAAGCTCGGCTTTTGCGGCCGTTTCATCGGCGACGTTTTTCCCGGAACTTCGCTTTAAGATTTCGATTCCGCTCGCCGTCGTCATGTCAATCGTCGGGCTTTTCGGCGATTTGGCGGAAAGCGCGATGAAGCGCGGCGCGGGCGCAAAAGACGCCGCCAGCATTTTGCCCGGACACGGCGGCCTGCTCGACCGTCTCGACAGCCTGCTTTTTAACGCGCCGATTCTGTATTATTTCGCGCGCTTTTATTTCTAAGAATTTCACAATTTTGCCGCAACAAACCGTATCGAAAAATCGTTCTGAATAGTAGGTTATGTCAGTCGAAAAACAAATTCAGGAAGCGATTGTAAGGGGCGAGTTCGATAATCTGGAAGGCGCGGGCAAACCGCTCAATCTGGACGCGTATTTTGCCACACCGGAAGATTTACGCGTCGGTTATTCGGTTTTAAAAAGCAACAAATTCGTTCCCGAAGAAATCGACCGCCTAAAAGAAATCGGTCTTTTGAAAGAAAAATTAAAAAGCTGCGTGAACGAAGACGAAAAAACGCGCCTCAACAAACTGCTCAACGAGAAAACGCTGGCGCTCTCGATTATTTTGGAAAGAAACAAGCGGAAAAGATAAATTTATGCGCTCAAAATCCAAAGGTCTCCGGCACAATCGAGACTTTATAAAACTTTGGAGCGCGCATACAACATCGATTTTCGGCACGCAGACCGCTTCTCTCGCCTATGCTTTAACGGCCATTCTCGTTCTTCAGGCGACACCCTTCGAAATGGGCGTGTTGCGTGCCGTCGGCTCGGCCGCGGCAGTTTTGGTCGGATTTTTTACGGGCGTCGTCGTTGACCGCGTTGCTCGCAAACCGCTTTTGGTTTCGGCAGATTTGGGACGCGCTCTGCTCGCCGCTTTAATCCCGCTTTTTGCTTTTCTCGGCGTTTTAAGAATCGAACACCTGTACGTCATTTCATTTTTTACCGGAGCGCTGAACATCACTTCCGAAGTCGCTGCAATGGCATTTCTGCCATCAATCGTCGAAAAGGAAAATCTGGTCGAAGGCAACAGCAAACTCGCCGCGACCGAATCGCTCGCGGTCATCGCCGGGCCGAGTCTTTCCGGACTTCTCGTGCAGCTTTTGTCTGCGCCCGTAACCATTCTCGTCGACGCCGTTTCGTTCGTTTTCTCCGCCGTTTTCGTCTGGACAATCCGCGCTCCCGAACGGAAATTTTTGCCGGAAAAAGAGCGGCGAAGCGTCTGGTCTGAAATCGCCGAAGGATTCAGCTTTGTTTACAAAAACGCAATTCTGCGGCCGCTCGCCGAGGCCATCGCGCTTAACTTTTTGTTTATGCTGATGATTTCGACGATTTTCACGCTTTATGCGATTCGTGAATTAAATTTGTCGCCGTTCGCGCTCGGCTTCGTTTTCTCGGCTTTCGGCTTCGGATTTTTACTCGGAGCGCTCGTTGTAAAACGTCTCACAAATCGTCTCGGGCAGGGAAAAACGATGGTTTTCGCGACGCTTCTGAACGCTTTTGCTTGCCTGCTGATTCCGGCGGCGAGCGGCGCGGCGACGCTTTTTGTTTTGTTCGCGGCGCATTTTCTGCTCGGGCTCGGAGCGCAGCTTAACGGCATAAATCTGATGAGCCTGCGGCAGTCGATGACGCCGAATCATCTGCAGGGACGAATGAACGGCAGCTTTCGTTTCGTTAATGTTTTAATGATGATGTTTGGCGCGCTGTTTGCCGGATTTCTAGGCGAAATAATCGGCTTGCGCACCGTTCTTTTTATCGGCGCAATCGGAATGTTCGCGCCGTTTCTGCGGCTATTTTTCTCGCCCGTCAGAAATTTCACCGCGCCCGCGCCCGAAAATTTTTAGCGGTCAATTTGCTTTTTGGCGCGTCTGTCCTGTATTCTTTTTAAGATTTTTATGAACGCAGTTCGATTTAACGACGATAATAATTGAAACGGCTTGGACAAAAAGAATTTGTTCAGAGCCTTTCGTTTGTCGCCAAATCGAAAGGCGTTTTTTATTTGGAAAATAGGGAAATGTGACAAATGACGAGAGAAAGAACATCGTTTCTCGTCCCTCGTTACTTGTCCCTCGTCACTAAATTTTATGTTAGACGTTTTAGGAAATTTGGAAAGAACTCATACTTGCGGCGAATTGCGCGAGTCGGATGTCGGCGCACAGGTTGTTTTGATGGGCTGGGTCGCGAAAAAACGCGATTTCGGCATTTTTACGTTTATCGATTTGCGTGACCGATACGGAATTACGCAGGTCGTCGTCAGCGAAGAAACCGACAAAGAAGCGCACGCAAAAGCGAAAAATCTGCGCGGCGAATTTGTCGCGGCAGTTCGCGGCGAAGTCGTTTCGCGCGCCGAAGGCACGCACAACGCCAAGCTTGCGACCGGCGACGTGGAAATAAAAGTAAGCGAGCTTTTGATTTTAAACGACGCGAAAACTACGCCGTTCGAGCTCGAAAAGGCCGGTTCGCAGAATCTGGCGAGCGAAGATTTGCGCCTCAAATATCGCTATCTCGATTTGCGTCGCCCGCGTCTTCAGCAAAATCTGATGATGCGCGCGAAAGCGCTCGGAAAAATTCGCGCGTTTATGGAATCGAATAATTTTCTCGAAATCGAAACGCCGATTCTGCTGAAATCGACGCCCGAAGGCGCGCGCGATTTTATCGTTCCGTCCAGAATTCAGACGGGAAAATTTTTCGCGCTGCCGCAGTCGCCGCAGATTTTAAAACAGCTTTCGATGATTGCCGGACTCGACAAATATTATCAAATCGCGCGCTGTTTCCGCGACGAAGACCTTCGGGCAGACCGCCAGCCCGAATTTACGCAGCTCGATATCGAGATGAGCTTTGCCAATCAGGAAATGGTTTACCGCACGCTCGAAGGCGTTTTGCAGGAAGTTTTTTCACTCGTCGAAGTTTCATTTCCCGAAAAATTTCCGCGCATGACTTATGCCGACGCGATGCGCCGTTTCGGTTCGGACAAGCCGGATTTGCGTTTTGAAATGGAACTCAAAGATTTGTCGGAAACTTTGCGCGAGACGGATTTTGCGCCGTTTGCCGAAACTTTGGCGAAAGGCGGGCAAATTAAAGCGATTGTCGCCAAGGGAAAGGCGGATTATTCGCGCAAACAGCTCGACGAATTGCAGGAATTCGTCAAGCGTTACGGCGCGTCGGCGCTCGCCTGGATAAAACTCGGCGACGAGACGACTTCGTCTTTACTCAAAGTTTTGGGCGAAGAAAAAATCGCGCAACTCGCGAGCGCGGCCGAAGCCGAAAAAGGCGACGCGGTTTTGATTGTCGCCGGACGCAAATCCGTTGCCGCGGCCGGTCTCGGCGCTTTGAGAAATGAAATCGCGAGACGCGAAAATCTGATTCCGAAAGACGTTTACAAACCGCTCTGGGTGACGGAATTTCCGATGTTCGAATACAACGAGGAAACCGGGAATTACGACGCTATGCATCACCCGTTTACGTCTCTGATGGACGAAGACGTGCCGAAATTTAAGCGCGCCATCGAAGACGGCGAGAAGGAACTTTTGGGCGAAATCCGCGCTCGCGCTTACGACGTCGTCATCAACGGCTACGAAATCGGCAGCGGCTCGATTCGCATCCACCAGCGCGAAATTCAAAACTTGATTTTCAAGGCGCTCGGGCTTTCGCCGGAAAAAGCGCGCGAAAGATTCGGATTTTTTCTCGAAGCGCTCGAATACGGAACGCCGCCGCACGGCGGATTCGCCGCCGGCATCGAGCGGCTCGTGATGCTTCTCCGTCAGACGGAAAACATCCGCGACGTCGTCGCCTTTCCGAAAACCGCTTCGGCGCAGGATTTGATGATGGACTCGCCCGGCGAAGTCGATGTTTCGCAATTGAATGAGCTGGGAATAAAAATCGTCGAGTAAAAGCAAAAAGGCAAACTGATATTTTCAATTTGCCTTTTTGCTTTTAAATCCGTAATAAGCGATTAAACTCGCGCCGCAGGAATTGAGTCTGATTTTTGTTTTTCGATTGCGGTAAACCGTGTAAGTTCGGCTTATTTTACAATCTTCGTCACCGACAGTAATGTCAGCTTTAAGTTTAATTTTTGCCTGGCTTTTGCCCGCCGCAAAAGCTCTTCCGGAAATATCATAGCTGGAATAAATAAATTTGGCGCATTCCGGCTTTTCAGGAAACCCGCATTCGCTGACCATTCCGCCGCCTGCGTCGAGTATTCCCTTCGAAGTTTTGTTTATCGGAAATTCTAATCCATCAAAAGAATAGCCCGTAGAAAGTGAAAACACGACAATGATGACTTCTCCGGATTTCGCTCTTTTTTGTGCAAACATTTCAATTGTGCCAAAATGTGAAGCGAAAGTTATAATTAAAAGTAAGCTAAAAAATCTTTTCATAAATTTGATAAAACTTTTCAAGTTGATGCCTGAGGCGTCTTGATTGTTGCTTTGGCCGGTCAAAAAGTGTGAACTAAACCTCAAAAGCTGTCGTAAAATTTAAGGCAATGGCAAAGAAAAAATTCGATACAAATCCGCTCGACCCCGAGTTTCCGCAGAAAATTAAGGAAGCGCAGACGACCGCTTTGCCGCAAACGGACGCGGCGACGCAGCGATTTTCCGAGCCGACGAAACCGGAAGAGCAGACTCAGCAGTTTAACCAGGCGAATTTCGGCGCGTATCAATCGCCCTACGACGGGCAGCAGGTTCCGGCGAATTATCAAACTTCGCGGCTGGCCGACGTCGGCCGGACGTCGAAACGCAAGGTTGCAAAAGTCGGCCTGCCGGAAAATATTATGACGGCTCTGCCTTACCTGCCCGTCTGGCTCGGTCTCGTCGCGGGAATTTTGGAGCTCGTTTTCGTGCCGAAAAGCGAGGCGAAAGTGCGCTTTCACGCCGCGCAGGCCGCCGCCGCGCACATCGGCATTTTGATTATCTTGGCGATTCTCGACAGCGTCGACGGATTTCTCCCGTTCGGAAATATCGCTTACCGAACTTTCTGGGTCGTCTCGACCGTGATGCTGATAGTTTTTTGTGTCAAAGCGTATCAGGGAAAGCCCGTTCATATCGAATCGGTCGAAGATTTGACCGAATGGCTCGAAGACAAAATCAAACCGAAAAACTAAAAAAATATGTATTGTTCAACCTGCGGAAAATCGGTCAACGAAAATTTGAATTACTGCAACAACTGCGGCGCGAGAATCGAGAAAGGCGCTTTGCAAATCGACAATCCATCCTCGCGCATTTTGTTTATTTCCGCGGGCTTTGTCGGCACGGCCGGTCTTTTCGGATTTGTCGTCGTCCTGAAAATTCTGCTCGAAAGCCATCTCGACCCGAGCGCGATGGGCATTATTTTAATCGCCTATCTGGCCACGCTTTTACTGCTTTGCCGGCTTCTGGTCGGGAACGTCCGCAAACATTCGGGCGACATCAAAATTAAGACGAGCGAGCGCGCCGAAGACGCGCCGAAACAGTTTCGCGCCGGAAACACGGCCCAGCTCGAAGAACCGAAGCAGCAGCCGATTAGCGTCACCGAGCACACGACGCGAACACTCGATAAAGTTGACTTTTAAATATAATTCAGACAATTGAATAATATCGACAAAGCCGAAATGCCTCCGGCATTTCGCTTTGCAGGCGTCCGTAGAAACTCAATCAATCAACGTGCGGTCTTTTGTTTCTATCACAAAAGGCAAGGTCAGCAAACCGATTACCGGAACGAAACCGACCCAGAAAAGAACGCTCATCGCGCTGTCCAAAGCGTTCGCGCCGCGCGCCGCGATGCTTCCGACGAGAAACGGCCCGGCGGCGGCGATTAATCTTCCGACATTATATGTAAAGCCTGCGCCCGTTCCGCGCAGTCTGGTCGGAAAAAGCTCGGGCAGATAATACGTGAAGCTGCCGAAGACGCCGAACACGGTCAGGCCAATCGGAAAATACATATAAAGACGCTGGTGCGGCTCCAGATTTAATTTGAACGCCGCCATAATCGCCGCCGCCGAGAGCAGATAGTAAATAAAAAACATCTTTTTGCGCCCTAAAAGCTTCGACGCGGGAATGGTCAGAAGCGTGCCGATGAGTCCGCCGAGATTAAAACAATTTGTCGCTAATTTGACCCATTGCTGTCCGGTCGCTTCGGTCGTTGCGGCGTCTAAACCGAGCATTTGCGAATTTTGCTGCGCCAAACCTTTCGCCACCACCGGAATAAAAGCGTTGCAGCTCCACCACATAATCAAAGCGGTAACCGCCATACAAAAGCCGCTGATGGTCAGGCGCAGATACTGCGGGCTGAAAAGCTCGGCAATTTTCGCCGTCTGCTCGCCCGCTACTTTTTTCCAGCGTTCCGGTTCTTTTACAAAAAGCCGGACGACGAAGGCGACGGCGGCCGGAATCAAGCCGCAGAGGAAAACGTAGCGCCACGAGACGGCCGGGTCGTTAAAATAAACGCCGGTGATTTGAAACGTGACGAAGGTGGCGAGAAACAAGCCCATCGGCGCGGACGTGTAGAGCAGCGCGCCGGCTTCGACGCGGCGTTTTTCCGGCACGACTTCCGCGACCATCGCCGCGCCCGCCGCCCATTCGCCACCGATTCCGAGACTCGCGACAATCCGGCAAATCATCAAAATCCAGATGTTCGGCGCAAAGGCGCAGCACGCGGTTCCAATCGAATAAAGCAGCATCGTCAGCAAAAGCGTCCGCGTGCGCCCGATTTTGTCGGCCACCTTTCCGAAAATCACGCCGCCCGCCGCCCAGCCGATGAGCAGAACGGACGTTAAAATTCCCGTCCACTGGAGCGTCGCCGCTTTCGCTGCGGGCGAGCCGATAGTCAAACCGAGCAGCGTCGGCACACAGTTCGGCGCGACGTAATTAAACAACAAGCCGTCGAAAACGTCGAAACCCCAGCCGAGCCACGCGGCAAAAATGACCGTCCACTGATACGCGTTCATATCAAGCAGCGTCCAATGCGATTGCTTAGAAATCGAATCCATATATTTTTTGGTTAAAGACTGAAAGCAGAACAAATTTACGACATTTTAGGTGGAAACGGCAAATAAAATTTAATCATCGATGCGCGCCGATAAATACAGATTAAAAAAATCAATTTTAGCTGTGCGAATCTGCGCCCGTCTGTGGTTAAATTTTTGTATGAGCAGCGAAAAATCTCTACAGGAAACTTACGCGCCGAACGGAATTTGTTTCGGCTGCGGCGTGGCCAATGAAAAGGGTTTGCGAATCAGGAGCTTTCCGTCGAAAACGGACGACGATGTAATCGCCGAGTGGCACGCCGAGCCGCATCATCAGGCGTTTCCCGGAATGCTCAACGGCGGCATCATCGGCGCGCTGCTCGATTGTCATTCAAACTGGACGGCCGCATATTTTTTGATGAAACGAAGCGGAAAATCAGCGCCCGACTGCACCGTGACGGCAAATTATTCGATAAAATTAAAGCGCCCGACGCCGTTCGACGCGACGATTTATTTGAAAGCCCGAGTTGTCGAATCGACCGAAACGAGCGCGACGGTCGAAGCCGAATTGATAGCCAACGATAAAGTTTGCGCGACCTGTAAAGGATTGTTCGTCGCCGTCAAAGAAGGCCACCCGGCCTATCATCGATGGTGAAAGAAGATTAACCACAGAGACACAGAGAAAATAAAAAATAAAAATCTCTGTGTCTCTGTGGTGAAATCCTTCCGATTTAGAAGATTTCCCAAGTCGTGCCGATAACGAGCGAGCGGCCTTTGGCGGGCGCGAAAACGAACTGCTCAAAATAATAACGATTGAATAAATTCGTCACGCCGGCGTTAAAGCTCAGGCGATAACGCTCGCGCCGGAAATTGTAGCCGCCGCGAATGTCGCTGACGGCAAAGCCCGGTTCGGCGCCGCCGTTGGTCTGGAAAAACGCGGGCGAAAGTCGTTCCTGTTTGCCGACGACGCGCGTCGTCCATTCGACGAAATAACGACTTTGGAAATCCTGCCAGCGCAGATTGAGAACGGTTTTGAAAGGCGAGATGAAATTGAGAGGCTGGCCGGTTCCCAAATCGTCGCCGCGAAGATAAGAGAAATTTCCGCCCGGCGTCAAAAATCCGAATTTTAGTTTTATCGGGTATTCGCCATCGGCCTCGACGCCCTGAATGCGCGCTTTGCCGATGTTGATTGTCTGGTAAACGTCAATCGGCGCGCCGCCCGCCCGAATGATTCTAATCGGCTGATTGTTGCGGTCAAAGGCGAGCGCGGTCGAGAGAAAATCGCGATAAGAGTTATTAAAATAGGTAAACGAACCCGCGAATTTCGAAGCGCTGAATTTTGCGCCGACGTCGATGTTGACGCCGCTTTCCGGTTTCAGATTCGGATTGCCGACGACAAAACCGCCGACCGAGCCGGCATCCGTGAAAAATCGCTCGAAAAGATTCGGGACGCGATACGAGCGGCCGATTCTGCCCGTCAGGCTGACGTTTCCGGTTAATTTATAGACCGCGCCGAAATCGCCGGTGACGGCGGTTTGGCTGACGTTCAAGCCTTCGGTCAACCCATTTAAGCTCAAATCTTCGATTTGCGACGCCGTCAAAGCCGGAAGCGTAAAGCCGTTGGTCGGTTTTGAAGCCGAGCGAAAATAATCGACGCGAACGCCGCCGACGAGCTTTAGTTTTTTCGTCGCTTCAAACTCGTTTTGCGCGAAAACGGCAAAGCTTCCGAAATTCGCGTCGGGAACGCTGCTCGAACGGTCTTCGCTGGTCACGAGCGTCGGCGGAAACGTCGCAAAATTCGGCGAGCGGCGCAGGATATAGCGCGCGTCGCTGTTGGCGTCGCGGAAAAAGCTCGCGCCCGCGGTCAAAAGATTTTTGTTGCCGAAAATCCAGTTGCTCTGCAAATCAAAACCGAATGATTTCGTGTCGGTGACGGTTTCGCTGAATTGATATTGACCGGGAAAAAACGGCGGCGCGGCCGGCACGTTCAAAACATTCGTGAAATTTCGTTTCTGCCGCTGATAATAAAGGCTGGCGGAAACGCGAGCCAGATTTTCGGTGAAATTCGCGCCTTCGTAGCGCGCCGAAATTTTATCGCGGTCGGAAAACGGAAAATAAGCGTTAAAAACTCCGACCAGCGTCGGCGAGCCGATATTGGCGGCGCGGCGGCGCTCGTAATTAAATTTCAGGTTGTTGTTTTCGTTGAGAAAAAATCTGGCCGTCGCCTGCATGTTGCCGCCGTGCGACTGCGAGTTTAAGACTTCTCCGTCGGAAGCAACACCGTCAAAAGCCGCGGCGTTTTGATTGTTTCCGGTAAAATAATTATCGAATCTTTCGAGCGACTGCGTGACGCGAAAAGCGAAGAATCTATTCGAGCCGGTAATCGCCAGATTGGCGCGGCGTCCTTTTTCGCTGGAATCGAAAAATCCGTTAAAAGTCCCGCCGAAACGAAATTTTTCGTCGCGTCCGAAGCGCGCTTCTTTCGTAATAATATTAATCGTTCCGCCGAGCGCGTCCGTTCCGTAAAGCACCGAGCCCGCGCCGCGCGCGACTTCCAGAGTTTCGATTTGCTCGACCTCGACCAGACCGATTTCGATGCCCGATTGGCCGGTCGACGTGCGCGCGTTGTTGAGGCGCTCGCCGTCAACCAAAATCAAAACGCGGTTGCTCTCAAGCCCGCGAATACGCGGCCGCACCTGAAAGCCGCCTTCGTTGGTCGTCGACGTTCCGGGCAGATTGCGAAAAACGTCGCCGATGGTCGAAAGGTTTTCGCGCTCCAGCTCCTCGCGATTCAAGACGCTTACGGGAACTGCCGTTTCGGTCGTCGCGAGCTCGGTTCGGGTCACCGTCACCGTCACGCTTTCGGAAATATTGCCGACTGATAAATTTATTTCGACGTTTTGATTGGCGCTCCCGGAAAAGGAAATTTCGCGCGATGCGGATGAAAAACCGGCGGCTTCAGCCGTTACGCGATACTCGCCGCGCGGCAGGTTTTCGAGTCGGAAATTTCCCGCATTGTCCGTCCGAGAGACGAATTCCGCGCCCGACGCTTTATTGCGCGCCGTAATGCGCACGCCTGCGACGGCCGCGCCGTTGGCGTCGGAAATCCGGCCGCTTAAATTTTCCTGATTAGTTTGTGAAAAGACCTGAAAAGTTAAGACCGGCAAAAAAAGAATCGTAAAAAACAATTTATAAAAAAAACTCATTAAATAAACCCCTTTGTAAACTCCGAAATTATGCTGAAAAATCCGTTTCGCGCTCGAAAGCAAACTCAAGAAATCAGACGAATCCGGATTAAATTCAGTCTATAAAGTCGCGTCTAATATAAATATCGACGAAGTTATTAAAACGACTTATCTGAAATGTAACTTTGGCTTACGAGAAAAAATCAGGAAACGAAAAAGCGTTTCAGCTGGTTTTCGAATTCGGATTTTAAGCCCAACCTATCGAGCCATAATTCCTGCTCTCGTTTGAGCTCCGGCAGGTAGACGACGTCCGAAAGCGCGTAGTTGACGAGCGCGGGCGTCCAGACGCCGTTCCAGTTTCGGGTAAAGGCCGAGCGGTGAGATTTTTCTAAATCGACGGCGAAATAGCGGTAGAGCGTTTCGGCCAGAGAGGCGGACTGGTCGGCGCCGCGCGTCAAAACTTTTTCCGCAATCATCGTGCAAAAGACGTTTTGCACGTGATAGCCGTTTTCGCGCAAAAATTCCAAATCGAATCGGGCGTTATGAAAAATTTTTGTAGTCGCAGAATTTTCCAGAAGCGAGGCCAATCGTCCGAGCGCGACGCCCTCGCTGATTGGCACTAAAACCGAAAAATCGCCGTCGGAAAATTGTACGGAAAACAATTTTCCGTGACGCGCGCTCAAAGATGAAGTTTCCGTATCGCAGCCGAGAACGGCCGAGGCGGAAAGTTTACGATAGGCCGTTTCGATTTCGGCATTGGTGCGGGCGACAAGTATTTTCACACTTCAAATTGTAAATCAACGAGCATTTGCGTGGAAAATGTATTAAGCTGTTCAAGGAATTTATGTCTGAGAATTTAACCGAAACGGAAGCCCGCATCGTCGGCGCATTAGTCGAAAAACAACTGACGACTCCCGAATATTATCCTTTGACGCTGAATGCTCTCGTCGCCGCGTGCAACCAGAAAACAAACCGCGAGCCGGTCACGTCCTACACCGAAGAAACAGTCACAGGCGCGCTGGAAAATCTGCGCGATAAAAATCTCGTCTACGTTTTTTACGGCAGCACCTCGCGCGTGCCGAAATACAAACACATGATGCCCGACGTTTACGAGCTTGAGTCTTCGGAAGTCGCCGTCATCTGCGTTTTATTATTGAGAGGCGCGCAAACCCTGGGCGAGCTGCGCGAGCGAACCGGCCGGCTTTACGAATTCTCAGGCCTCGGCGAAGTCAATGAAACTCTGGACAATTTGATGCGCCGCGACGAGCCGCTCGTCGTCAAACTGGAGCGCCAGCCCGGACAAAAAGAAGCGCGTTTCGCCCATCTTCTTTCGGGCGCAGTGACGAGTTACACGCCGCCCGAAAAATCTCATACGGTTTCTCATGCGGGCACCGAGCGAATCGAAAATCTCGAACGCGAGCTGGAAAATTTGCGAAACGAATTTAATTTGTTCCGCGAATCGTTTGAAGACTTTAAAAAGCAGTTTGATTAATACAATTTCACGTCAATCGTAAAATTCTTTGTCGCCGCAGTCGACAAATTCTGGCTGTCCTGCGCCGTCATCGTAAAATTCCAGACGCCTTTCAGCGCGGCTTTCCCGTGAATTTTTCCGGTCATCTGGTCGAGATACATTCCCGGCGGCAAAGCGCCCGACGACACGCTCCAGACAAAATTTCCCGAGCCGCCCGCCGCCTGCAAAGTCTGATTGTAAAATCTTCCGCGCAGACCGTTCGGCAAAGCATTGGTCGTAATCTGCAAAGGTGCGCTGCCGAATTCATACGCGCCGATGTCGAGCGCGCCGTTCGCGGGGCGCGCTTCGCCCGTCTGATGCCGGACGTATTGGCGAATGACGTTGTTGTCCGGCAGCACATTTGAATTTAGAGAAGTTCCGGCATTGACGGCCGCCGAGGTCGAAACGAGACGAAAATCCTGCGCCGCTTCATTCGCAAACCCGGGCGATGTTCCCGAGATTGAAGTTCCGTCGTTGCTGACCGTTCCGGTCGCCGTCCCGTGCGAAACGCGCCAGTTCGGTTTGAGCCAGTTGTGCGAAATCGAAAGAGCGCCCGTGTCGTCGAGCATCGCTAAATTTGCGCCGCCCGCCGTCACATAAAAAATGTTGTTGCGCGCGTCGCACGTTTCCTCGTTGGTCGAAAGACGAAAAAGCGTCGTGTTTCCCGCTCGCGTTGAAATTATCGTGTTGTTGTAAAAATAAAGCGTTCCCTTGCGGTAAGTGGTCGCGTCGCTGCCGTCGCCGCCGTAATGCGTGATTTGCGAATTTCCCGCGCCGTCCGGCTCTATCAAAATGTTTCCGTAAACGAAAGTTTTGCGATATTCGGGCGCGTTGCGAATCTGGACGCTGTCTTCGCCTTCGACGAGGTCGAGCTGGCGGTTTCCGTTTTCAATCCAGTTGTAGCGGACGACTGTTCCCGCCGAACGGTCTTTCAAAGCGTTGCCGTTTGCGCCCGCCCGCAGCGCGCCGAAACGGTTGTATTGAAAAATTATGCCGATTGCCGCCGTGTAATTATTGTGCTGGAACGCGCTGCCGACGATGCCGTTGCCGAAAATATAATTGCCTTCGACGAGAATGTTTCGGGAAACCGTTTCGTCCGAAGACGCGACAAAAAAGCCGTTCGCGCTGTCGTGAATAATGCAGTTGCGGACTGTGATGTTTTCGCCCTTTTCGACATAAATCGAAGAAGCCGCGCTCGAATAAGTTTGTGTCGTGCCGGTGCGGTCGGTAAATTGATAATCCGGGTGCGCGCTCCGAATATCCAGATTTTCGATGGTGATGTATTGCGGCATCGTATCCGCCGGGACGTTTGCGCCGCCGATTTTTATCACGCCGCGTACTTCGCTCCAAAAGTTCAAATTTGAAGGCGTCGTCGCGCCGCTGCCGTCAATCACGGGCAAATCGCCGCTTGCGTTCGGAACGCCGCGAACCGTAATCGGCGCGGCCTGCGTTCCCTGCCGGCAAATCACCCATTTTTCCTTGTAGGCGGTCGCGCGCCAGTAAATCAAAACCGTATCGCCCGGCTGCAATGTCGCCCACGGAACTTGCGAAATCGTTTGCAAAGGTTGATTCGGCCCGACTTCGTAAATCGCGGCCGCCGCGCTGACGGACGCGAAAATAATCGCCACAAACGCTGACAGGAAAATCTGCTTTTTCATTTTATTTATTCCAATTCGATTAGGGATTCAGGAAGCTCTTTCCGTGAGAGATTATCGGCAGGCTGAATAAAAAGTTGTTTTTTAAAATACAATATTCATTTTTTAATTTTATCACGCCGTTTTGACGCGCGTCTATAAAAATAATCGGAAGAAAATTAACCGCAGAGGACACGGAGAGCACAGAGGAAATTAAAACAAGGTGGACTTCGATTTTCAGGATAAATTGTTTTTTCTAATCTGCGTTATCAGCGTTTATCTGCGGTATTTACACAGTAAAAAATTGACCTCGAAAAAGACAATTATTAGAATTTTTTAGCCAGCCAGACGCCCGCCAGAACGCCAACAAAGCCGAGCAGGACGCTGAGGAAAAGATATAAAAAAGCGGTCGGAAAAAACTTTTCGCGAACGAGCGTGAAAATTTCCATCTCAAAAGTCGAAAAGGTCGTGTATGCGCCCAGAAAACCGACTATCACGGCAAAGCGCAGATTTTCGCTCGTTTGAAAACGGTCGGCGAAAAGCGTGAGCAGAAAGCCGATAAGAAACGAGCCCGTCACGTTTATAAAAAATGTCGGAAAAGGAAATCTTTCAAACAAAGCGGCGAGCGGCGAAACGTTGATTAAATAACGCACGACCGCGCCGAGCGCGCCGCCTGCCGCAATCCACAAAATACGGGCGAAAGTTTCCATTAATTATTTTTACCACAGAGGCACAGAGAACACAGAGAATTTTAAGAATAATTAACCGCCGATAAATACGAATAAACGCAGATTGTTTTTAATTTATCTGCGTTTATCCGCTTTCATTAGCGGTTTCTTTTTCTCTGTGCCTCCGTGTCTCTGTAGTGAATTTTCTTATTTGAATTCGCAGAAAACGCGGTTGGTCATCGAATCATTGGTTTCGATAAAGCCGATTCCGAATTTTGTTTCGCGGCTTTCTATCTCGTTCGGATTTTTTCCGTTTGTGACTGTCCGGTCGACGAAAACGCCTTCAAACTTCAATGTCTGCCCGTTTTCGTAAACTTTTGTGGCGGTCAGGAGCGCGCCTTCGATGCGGGCGTCGCGGAGCGTAAATTTTCGGATTCTTTGTTTGTCGAAATTTGAATTTTCAAAATACATATCCGTCCCGCTGCCTTCGATTCTGCCGCCCGAAATGCTCAAATCGAGACGATAATTTCCGTCTCCGGAGACGTAGCTGCCGGCGTATTCGGCCGCATTATTTTTGATGACGGCTTCATTTTTGATATCGATATAAACTTCGACGACAAAATTTCCTTTCTCCTTTTTCTTGTATTTCGTCTTGCCGAGCGCGGCGACCAAATCCTGAGTTTTCTGCGCCGGAGCAGAAGTTTGAGCAAAAATGTTATCCGAGACGTACAGGGAAAGCACCGCAAACAAAACGATAAATAAAATTCGTGACATAAATTTCTCCTTTTGAAAGATGAGTTTCTAAAATAAAAACACCGCGCGTTTTCATTTTATGACAGAAATTATCTGTGTTATATTAATTGCGAAAAAAATCACTCCTCCGCAATACAATTACAATGAAAAAAATTCTGCACAGTCTTATATTATTTTCGCTGGTTTTCTGTTCGGCCGGCGCGGCTTTCGGTCAAAAGGAATCGGTCGACACGATACGCAATCGAGGGATTGAGATGTTGACGGAAGTCAAGGAAATGGTCGAAGAAAAATATTACGACCCGACGTTTCGCGGCATCGATTTGGAAAAAAACTTCAGGGCGGCGCGCGAAGAAATCAAAAAGGCCGAGCGAAACGGCCACGTTTACTCGATTATCGCGCAGTTTCTGCTCGACTTTAACGATTCTCATTTGTTTTTTCTGCCGCCCGACCATACGCTTTCGGTCGATTACGGCTTTCGCATGAAAATGATTGGCGACAGCTGCTACATCAGCGCCGTCAAAAAAGGAAGCGACGCGGAAAAACAGGGCGTTAAAATCGGCGATTTGGTTTATTCGCTCGAAACGTTTGAGCCGACGCGCGAAAGCTTATGGAAATTGCAATATTTTTATTACGCTTTAAGCCCGCAGCCCGCGATTCGTCTCGTTCTGCAAAATCCGGACAAATCTCTGCGCCCGGCGACCGTTCAGGCAACGATAAAAACGCAGAAAGAGCTTGAGAAGGAATTTAAGGAAAGACAAAAAAAGTTGAAGGACGCCAAAGAAAAAGACGACAAAAAGGACGATAAAAAGGACGATAAAAAAGAGCCGAGCGCGTTCTACAAATGCCGCGAGGCCGACGCCGATTTGATTGCCTGCAATTTGAGAACGTTTGTCGCGCCGGAAAAGGAAATCGACAAAATGATGAGCGAAGTCGGCGAGCACAAATCGATGATTCTCGATTTGCGCGGCAACGGCGGCGGCTACGTCGTGACGATGAAGCGCCTGCTCGGCTACTTTTTTGAAAAAGACGTCAAGGTCGGCACCGAGAAAATGCGGAAAACGAGCAAGGATGAAATCGCCAAAACGCTCGGCGACAAAATTTTCAAAGGCAAATTAATCGTTTTGATTGACAGCAATTCGGGTTCGGCTTCGGAAGTTTTTTCGAGAGTGATTCAGCTCGAAAAGCGCGGCACGATTGTCGGCGACCGGAGCGCCGGCGCGGTCATGACGGCCATTCGCGGCTATAATTTATACGAGCGCCCGACCGCCACTTTTAATGCGTCGAACGTGACGCCCTACGGCATCAGCATCACGGTCGCCGATTTGATTATGAGCGACGGCAAAAGCCTGGAATTTACCGGCGTCAAACCGGACATTTTAATTCTCGCCAGCGGCGAAGACCTTTTCAAAAAACGCGACGTCGCGCTCGCCCGTGCCGCCGAAACGCTCGGCTTTACGCTCAGTTCGGACGCCGCCGGAAAGTTTTTCACCGACGAGCTCCCGACCGAAATAGAAGCGCCGGCCGAGACGGAAGACAATTAATTTAGTGAATAGTGAATAGTAGAAGAAATTTTTTCCAAAATTATCCACTTTTCACTTCTTACCCATTATCCATTTCGCCTCCGTTTTTATCGCGCGCCAGAGCCCGCCGGTGACTAATTTGACGGGCGCGTTTCCGCTGAACGCCGAGGCGATGGCGTAGAGCGTGCGAAACGAAAGTCGCGGCTCGTTGGAGATGGCGAAAACCGGCTCCCATGCTTCGGGGCGAAGCTTTGCCTTAAACGCGTCTAACCCGTCGAAATTATAAAAACGCCGGCCGTGCAGACGCATCCACCCGAGCAGAAATCGCAGCCACAGAGGATTTTCAAACGGCTTGACGTCGGCGCGTTTTGAAAGCGGCGAAAGCCCGAGCGTCGCGTAATCGCAATTGCTTTCGGCGAGCGCGCGCATGGCCGTGTCAATCATCAATTCGACCGTCCCGTTCGGCGAGCCGGGGCGATGAACGAACTGCTCGAAAAGCCAGCCGTTGCGCCTCGTCACGGGCGAGAGCACGACGAACCCGGCGACTTCTCCGGCGCGCTCGGCGACAAATATGCGGCGGTCGAAAAGCCGTCCGAGCGTGTCCGGCTCGACCAGAAAATGAAGCGGCGGCAAGCCCTTCGACGCCAGCCATTCGCCGAGTACCGCCGCGAGCGACGGATGTTGGCGCGCCTTTTCGTTTGACCATTCCGCGACCGTGACGCCTTTGTTGCGCGCGCGATTTAGCTGCGCCCGCAAAGATTTGTGTCCGTCCACGAGCGCCGCCCAGTTGCGCGGCTGCCAGACGGGCTGCGCGCCGAGCAGAAATTTCGCGTGCGCGGGCGAATTCGTATAAATTGATTCGAGCCGCGCTTCGGCGCAGAAATAGCAGACTTTTTCTTTTGCGACCGCCGCGTCACGTTCAAATTCCTCGATAACCGCCTGCAAATTTTCCTTCGCGCAGACCGGCGCGCCCGCCACCACGCGCACGCCCGCCGCCGCCGCAAACCCGGCGACCGCATCGACGCCGGCCGCAAACCAGCGCTTAATGCCCGGATTCAAAATCTGATACGAGGTCGAATTCCAGCCGTATTTGAGAATAATCGCGCGCGCCCGCCGAATCGCCGGGGATTCTTCGAGCGTCTTATCAACGACTTTTTGAGGAATTTCGCTTTCCGTTTTCATCGCCTGTTATTTCTCCATCCGAGCATTTATTTAGTTTAATCGACCGAAACAAAGATATTCCACTTTTTTGTTCGTTATCCGGCGCTTTTCAAAAAATCTTGACAAAACCGCGCGCTTAAACTAACTTATCCTTGAAATTCCAAAAATATAAAAATCTCGAATTTTCCCGGAAAGTCTTCGTATTGCCGAAAATCGCCCATAATTTTTCTTCGAGTTAAAAAATTTTGGCACTGGTAATCTCCAAAACAAGCTTATCCGCATCAGGTTAATTCAGATAATTTTGGTTTATAAAAATTAAAAACACCGGATTAAAAGGAGAAATACAAAATGCGCCAACCAGCAAAATCAGCCAACGGCCTAGAAGTTTTAGCGGTTTCGGGAACACACGTGATAACTCTCGGAATGAATATGCCGGAGAGCGAAAAAAACGGCCTGCACGGTTTTTCGATAGAGCGAAAAGACCATTTTTCGGATAAAACCGACTGGCTCGAAGGCCTGAAAGTTTTTCCGAGCGTAGAAGCCGCTTCGAACGCGGCGGCAAGTCATACGAGCGAGAAGCATCCGATACAGGATTTCTTCTGGAGCGATTTTACGGTTCGTCCGGGCAGAAAATATACATACACGATTCATGCCCGCAAAGGAACGCCGCAAAATCTGGTGACCGCCGACCAGGTTGCCATCGACATCGATACCGAAGACTACAGCAAATCGCATAAACATTCGATTTATTTTAATCGCGGCGTCGCCGGTTCGCAGGCGTTCGTCAAAAAATTCGGAACTGAAAAATTCAGTAAGATTGCCGAGGAAAAAATATGGGTTTGGGAATGGCTCAGCCGCGGCCTGCGCGAAGCCCTGACCGATTATCTGAACGAGGCAACGGACAAAACTTACAGCATCCGCGCGGCGATTTACGAATTTCAGTTCGAGCCGATTTTGACCGAGCTCTTCAACGCCGCGAAGAAAAGAGGCGTCGATGTCAAAATCATCTACGATTCGATGCCCGACACGCCGAATAAAAAGCATCCGGACAAGCCGATAATAAACAAGACCAGAGATGACAACAACACGGCAATCAAAAATACAGGAATCGGAGATTTGGTCATCAAACGCACGAGATGCGGCGATATTCCGCATAACAAGTTTTTTATAATCCTCAGGGATAATGTGCCGGTTGCCGTCTGGACGGGCTCGACCAATATCACGACCGGCGGCATTCACGGCCATTCAAACGTCGGGCACCTCGTTCGCGACAAAGCCATCGCGAAAAAATATATGGATTACTGGGAATTTCTCAAAGACGACCCGGACGTCGCCGCGATGCGCGGAAATTGTCTGGGAATAACGGCTGATTTTTCCATCAAAAACAAACTGGACGACAATTTTACCGAGGTCGTTTTCAGCCCGAGACAAAAAGACGCGATGCTCAACTGGTATGCAGGGCTTTCAAACGCCAGCCAGAAACCCGTCTTTCTGACCGTGCCGTTCGGTCTCGACACGCGTTTTGAAACAGTTCTCAAGAACAACGATTCGAGACTTTTCTACGTCATCAGCGACAAGGCCGATAAAGGTTTGCTCGTCCCGGAAGTGGCGGGCAAAAGCCTCAACCGCATCGCTCACGGCGGAATGCTCGACAAGGGTAACGCGCTGCTCGGCTGGATGAAGGAAAGACTGACCGGCTTAAACAAAATCAACTACCTGCACACCAAGTATCTGCTAATCGACCCGCTCGGCAGCTCGCCTCTGGTCATTTCCGGCTCGGCCAATTTCAGCAAAAACTCGACCGTCAACAACGACGAAAATATGCTGATTATCAAAGGCGACAAACGCGTCGCGGATATTTACTTCGGCGAATTTCTGCGCATCTTCCGTCATTTCTATTTTCGAAGTCTGGTCAAGGACGCCGCCGGCGGAAACCTCGACCGTATGGCGCTCGACGAAACGGCGACGTGGGCGGATAAATTCTACAATCAAGCCTCGCCCCACTTCGCCGAAAGACTTTACTTCAGCGGCAATTAATCGAAAAAACGAGATGTGAGAAGCGAGCTACAAGCCTCGCTTCTCACTCGATTTCTTGACTGAAGTTTAACTTTTGACCGCTGAAAATATTCTTGAGACAGCGGAGATTATTCTCGCGCCCATAGCGTGTAAACTCATGTCCGCTAGAAATATTCTTGCGACCGCCGAATATTTTCTACCGCGTGCCGAAATTATTTTTTGACTGCGACGGTTGTTTGTTCGAGCGGTTTTTGTTCGGGTAATAAGTTATAGACGGCTTCGAGCATCTGGCGCTGGCGGATTGAGCCGGTGACGGTGTCGGCTTCGAGGCAGATGTAGGGGATTGACGAGAGGGCCGAATAGACGCTCATTGAGCCGTCGTCGATGGTGCATTGTTTTGACTGGAGTTTTGACGCGCTCTTTTGGACGACGACGTTAAAGCCTTTTGCGGCGAAATAGCCGATTTGGGCGGTGGTCGAGAGAAAGACGAAATTGTCGGCGTCGGTTTCGGTGTTCGAGAGAAAAACGCCGTCGGCCTGTTCTTCGAACGCGCCGTCGGAGAGAATCAGAGGGTTCGCGTTTTTGATAAAGGCGACGGCCGTCAAATTGTTTGTTTTGGCGGTGTCGGCTTTGGCGTCAACGTCCGTGTTGTTGTGAACGGCGACGATAAAGCGCTCGTTTTCGCGCAAAGATTTGCCGTCGGCGGCGAAAAGAAGTTTGAGAAGGCTTTCGGCGAAAGCTTTGACAGCATCGGCAATTTCGGGCGCGACGTTGCAGGCGCGGCCGTTGTCGGTATAGATGCGGTTCGGGTCGATGGTGTAAGTTTTGCCTTTGAGCTGGAATTTCAGAAAGCGCATCGCGTTTCCTTTTTCGTCGAAAGATTCGATTTCGACCAGACGCCCGCCATTTCGCTCGACGTATTCGCGCGCCAGCGTGCGCGCAATCTGCTCGTTGTGATGCGGCGCGAAGAATGTAACGCTCGCGCCCTGATTTTCGTAAACGTTGACTTTGACGATTGATTCGCCGAGCGGCAGATTGACAACCGTCTTCTGCGCGGCCGCGTTTGCCGCCAGAACGGAGGTCAAAAAAATTGTGATAAATAAAAGCGCCCGTCTCATCATATTTCCTCTTTCGATATCTATGACCGATATTTAACGCGCATTTTTGCCTTGAAACGTTTCAGGCGGGAAACTTTTTGCGGATTCGCCGCGTAAAATTCGAAGAAATTAACCACAGAGGCGCAGAGACACAGAGAATTTTAAGAATAATTAGCCACAGATTTACACAGATAAAAATAATTTTCTCTGTGGTGAACTTTTTATAAGGAGAACGATGAAAACAACTTTTATTTTATTTGCGTTTATATTCGCATTTTCGGCGTCGGCCGCGTTTGCACAGACGATGAACAAGGACGAAAAGGCGATTCGCGCGACGCTCGACGCGACGGCCGAAGGCTGGAACAAGGGCGACCTCGCGCAGTATCTTTCGGCTTATGTGCCGCAGGCGACCGAGATGCTCGCGACCGGCCCGGCGGGCGGCGTCGAGGCCATCGAGAAAACGATGAAGGAAGGTTTCTGGAAAAACGGCAAACCGGCGCAGACTTTGCGTTATGAAAACCTCGTCGTCCGTATGCTCGGCAAAAAGAACGCCCTCGTCACCGGACAATACGTTCTGACGGGTGCGGGCCGCCCCGACCGAACCGGCTGGTTTACGACCGTCTGGGCAAAAACAAAAGACGGCTGGCGAATGATTCACGACCACTCTTAAGAAGTGAAAAGTGATAAGTGATAAGTGAAAAGTAAAAGACAAGAACCTGTCGCCCATCACGTATCATCTATCACTTCTTCCGCTTTGTCTTCTCTATCGCGACGTTTTATGATTGAATTCTAAACTTTACGAACAAGGGAGAATTTTATGGCAAAGGTAGCGATTATTTATTACAGTCAGACGGGAACGACGCACCAGCTGGCGCAGGCAATCGATGAAGGCGCGCGGGAAGCGGGCGCGGAAACGAGACTTTTGAGAGTCAGGGAAACCGCGCCGGACGAGGTCTGGCAGGGAAACGAAAAATGGAAGCAGCACCAGGAAGAAACTTCCGGTGTTAAAGAAGCGACCAACGATGATTTGGAATGGGCGGACGCGATTATCTTCGGAACGCCGACGCGCTACGGTCTGCCTTCGGCGCAGCTCAAAAACTTTATCGACCAGACCGGCGGACTCTGGGCGCGCGGCGCTCTGACAAATAAAGTCGGCTCGGCCTTTACCTCGACCGCAACCGCGCACGGCGGCCAGGAAGCGACGATTCTCGCGCTGTTTACGCCGTTTTATCACTGGAATATGATTGTCGTCGCGCCCGGCTATGCCGACCCGATTCAGTTTCAGGCGGGAAATCCCTACGGCGCTTCTTTTACGTCCGGCAACGCCGAATACGACCCGGACGAGACGGCGCTCGCGTCGGCGCGCTTTCAGGGCAAACGCGTGGCCGAAGTGACGGCACAGTTCCTCAAAGGGAAACAATAATTATTTATTTGCGTATAACGATTTTCAGTTCTGCCGCATCATAGAAAAGGTTTTACTGCAAAAATACAAAATAAAGAAGATTACTTAGGAGCACTTACCGAAAAATGAAAAAGATTTCTTTTCTGCTCGGCCTGTTTTTGATTGGTTTGTTTGTTTTCTCAAACCTTCCAATCGACGCGAGCAAAAACACAATTTACGAAAGATTTAAAGTCGATACGAAAAAAGACGTCGGTCCGACGGGCGCTTACAACTTCGACAAAGCACACACCTTTATCGGCTTCCGCGTCCAGCACATGGGCTTAATCGAAGTTCCGGGCTATTTCCGCGATTTTACCGGAACGGTTAACTACGACGCGTCGGACATCAAAAAATCGACGGTCGAATTTACGGCGAAAATCGCCAGCGTCGATACGGGCGCAGGCGGGCGTAACGCACATCTGCAAAAACCGGAGTTTTTCGACGCCGCGAAGTTTCCCGAAATGAAATTCAAAAGCACGAAGATTGAGAAAAAAGGCAAGCAGTGGATGCTGACCGGAGATTTAACGATAAGAGACGTCACCAAATCCGTCACGTTTCCTTTTGAAATCGTCGGCTTTATTGCCGGAGACCGCGGAACGCGGATGGGCATGACGGCGGAAACGACCATCAATCGCCGCGAGTTTGGCGTCACCTACGACTCGAAGCTTCCGAACGGAACGCCGGCTGTCTCGGACGATATAAAAGTTACTCTCCAGATTGAGGCGAACATGGACAATCCGGCGGCAACAAAAACCGACGAGTAAATTCAGAAAAATTAAACCAACAGCTTCGCAACACAGAGAGGGCACAGAGATTTTTTAATAATTTCTCTGTGCCCTCTCTGTGTTCTCTGCGATAAAAATCTCTTAGCTTGCCATCGCTACAATATTTTCAATCTGCGGCAGCTCGAATCCGAAATGTTTATAGGCGGCGACGGTCGCCGTTCGGCCGCGCGGCGTGCGGTTCAAAAATCCGATTTGAATCAGATACGGCTCAATCATTTCCTCAATCGATTCGCGGTCTTCGCTGATTGAAGCGGCAATCGTGCCGACGCCGACCGGGCCGCCTTCGAATTTTTCGATAATCGTCAAAAGCAGTTTTCTATCGACTTCGTCCAGGCCGAAACGGTCGACTTCCATCGCGTCGAGCGCTTTCTGCGTCAGCGCGCCGTTGATTTTTCCGTCGCCCAAAACTTCCGCGTAATCGCGAACGCGCCGGAGCAAACGATTGGCGATGCGCGGTGTTCCGCGCGCGCGTCTGGCAAGTTCGGTCGCGCCGGTCGCTTCGATTTCGACGTTCAAAATCTCCGCCGAGCGGTGAATGATGATTTCCAAATCCTTGCGCGGGTAAAAATCAAGATGGTTGACGATGCCGAAACGCCCTCGAAGCGGCGCGGAAATCATTCCCGCCCGCGTCGTCGCGCCGACCAGCGTAAATTTCGGCAGGTCGATTTTTATCGAGCGCGCCGCCGTTCCCTGACCGATAATCAAATCGAGCTGAAAATCTTCCATCGCCGGATAGAGAATTTCCTCGACCTGCGGCTTGAGGCGATGAATCTCGTCGATAAAAAGCACATCGCCTTCTTCGAGATTCGTCAAAATCGCCGCCAAATCGCCGCCCTTTTCGATTGAAGGCGCGTGAACCGTTTTCAGGCTCGTCCCCAGTTCGTTGGCGATGATGATTGCCAGACTCGTTTTACCGAGCCCCGGAGGGCCGAAAAGCAAAACGTGGTCGAGCGCCTCGGCGCGTCTTAAAGCCGCTTTTAAAAAGATTTTCAAATTGTTGACGATTTTCGTCTGACCGATGTATTCGTCCAGCGATTTCGGGCGCAGGCTGAGCTCTGCCTGAACGTCTTCAATCGTCGCTTCGCCGACGATTAAACCGTTTTGCCTGACCGGACTTTCCACTAATTCTATTGCCATCTGTTACCTCTTTTTTGTATTTTCTATGACTTCTATTTTACCTTTTATGCAAGCGTGTTTCAACTATGAAACACGAGATTAAAATAAAAAGAGTTCGCAACTCTGGTAAGGGGTTTCGTGCGAACTCTTTCCGGTGAAGAAAAGAAGTTAAGCGGCGAGCTTTATTTCCGCTTTTTCTTTTTCTTCTCTCTTAGCTTCCATCGATTTGACGTTGTCAACCAACGGTTTGCTGAGTTTTTCTACCAGCCAGCGACGATAGACTTCGGCTTCTTCCATCTTGCCCGTCCAGCGCGCGCGGTCGAGCATAACGAGCGCCATTTCGAGCGTGTGATGCTGGCCGGCGCGGTCTTGGCGCTGGTCAAAATAACGATACGACTGTTCGAGATTCAAAACGCTCGCCCGCGCCGTTTCGACGTCTTTGAAACCGAGCTTTCCGCGAAAATGTTTCGAATAAACATTCATCGGGTGATTCGTCGAAGTGTAAAGGTCAAAATAATTGTCAATCAAACCTTCTTTCTGCAAAACCGAA
This sequence comes from Pyrinomonadaceae bacterium, assembly GCA_036403235.1. GTDB lineage: Bacteria > Acidobacteriota > Blastocatellia > Pyrinomonadales > Pyrinomonadaceae > JBGTFE01. Next base: position 98,002 of record DASWRI010000048.1, read on the forward strand.
CCGACATAACTCGGTTTCGCGCCTGAAATTGCCGCAATCGTTTCGACTTCGGTCGTGCCTGAATGAAACAGCGACAAAATCATATCTTTTTTGGTTTGAATCGTTTCCTGTTCTTCAATTTCAAATAAGTTTTCCATAATCTTAATAGTCATTTCTGCTATCCCTCCCATTCGATAATTTAGATGTTTCATCTGTGAAACAAGTTGCTTTTCAAGACAATTTTTTGGACAATTTTTCGGAAAATAAGTTTTGTTATTTCAACACTTACGGGACAATACGAAACTTTTTTCAAGATAATAAAAAATTAATAGGTTATACTCGAAAAGAGACGAAAAAGGGTAGGAAAAATGACAAAAAACAAACTGCTTTTTGACACGAAAAAGGCGCGGGATATTATCGAAAAGGGCAGGCGCGCCAAGTGGTGGCAGCGAAAAGGCGGAAAGGCAAGCGGCTTTCGATATTTCGATGCAAACGGGAAAATAATCAAAGACGAAACTCACCTGGAAAGAATAAAATCTCTCGTAATTCCGCCCGCCTGGAAATTCGTGCGGATTTCGCCTGCCGCGAGCAGCAATCTGCAAGCGGTCGGAATGGACACGACCGGACGCGTGCAATATCTCTACAACCAGAAATTCCGGGCAAGCCAGGAAAAGAAAAAGTTCGAGAAAATCGAAAAATTCGGCGAATATCTGCCGAATCTGCGAAAACTTACAAACGAGCATCTTTCGATGGAAGGTTTCCCGCGCGAAAAGGTTCTGGCCGTAATGATGCGGCTGATAAATTCGCTCTACATCCGGCTCGGCACGGAAAAAAGCGTCAGGCATTATAAAACCTACGGCATCACGACTTTGCAGAATCGCCACCTGGAAGTAAAACGCGGCGGCAAATTAATTTTCAGCTTTGTCGGCAAGCATCACATCAAACACCGCAAAATTCTGGTCGATAAAGAGCTGGCGGCGGTGATGCAGGATTTAAAGGCAATCGGCGGCGCGCGAAAGCTTTTTAATTATTTGAACGAAGAAGGCAGGCCGCGACCGATTAAGCCGAAAGACGTCAACGAATATTTAAAGACGGCGACCGCGCCGGAGTTTTCCGCCAAAGATTTTCGCACATGGGGCGGCACTCTGCTGACGGCGCTCGAGCTGGCCGACATCGGCGCGGGCGGCGACGAAAAGGAAATCAAGAAAAACATCTGCGAGGCGGTAAAAACGGTCGCCGAACAGCTCGGCAATACGCCGACCGTCTGCCGCGCGTCGTATATTCACCCGACCGTTTTGAAAACTTACGAAAAGGGAATTACTCTGGACGAGTTCAGACCGAAAAAAAAGCGCGCAATTCAACGCATCGAAGCCGAATACGAGCCGGAGGAAAAAGCTCTGATGAAGCTTTTCAAGGCTGATATTTGAAGGATTAATTTACTACAGAGAACACAGAGAGGGCACAGAGATTTTTTATAATTTTCTCTGTGCCCTCTCTGTGTTCTCTGTGGTGAAAAATTATTTACGCAAAAGCACGACCGGCGATTGTTCGGCGGCGAGGATTTTCGAGTAAAAATCTCGTATCGAATTGTATTTATCGACCGAAAGCGTCGAGCGGTTCATCGTCAGCGAACGCGTGTAGACGAGTTTGTTTTCCTTGACTTCATAGCTCGATTTGTATTTGCCGAACGGCGTATCGAGCGACACGGCGTCGGGCATTTCGTCGACGACAAAGCCCGCGGGCAGCGTGAAAACGGTCGTTTCGTCAAACGAATCCGAATCGAGCGAAACCGGATTTTTGCGGCTCTGCTCAGTCAGGTAAATCGAGTTGGCGCGGCTGACGATGGCCGGTTTGAAAACGAGCAGTCGATTTTGCATCAGTTGCCCGTAGGCAGGCGCGGAAAACTCGACGTCCAAATCGAAACCGGAATCAGATTTATGGTCGTTCGGCGTCAATTTGACCAATTTCGCGGCGGTCGCGCCGCGCGTCAGCCAGCCTTCGATGACCTTGTTGAAATCGGTATTGGAAAGCGAGCGGAACAAAGCGCGGGCGTAAGTCGATTTTTGTCCGGTGACTTTTTCGCTAATCGTGCCGTCGATTGCGCCGTCGCTTTTCAAGTTGATTTCGACCGTTCTTTTCCAGCGATTAAATTCGGGCGGCGTGACCGGCATCTGCACCAATCCGCCGTTTTGGCCCGCGATAATCAAAGCGAAGCTTCCCTGCTCGTAGTCGGGCAAATCGCCGACCGGCGTGTACGGGTCGGTCGCGTCGAAAATCATCAACCGTCCAAGCTTAGGATGATTGATGACGGTCGCTCCCTGCGTCGAATCGCTGACTTTGATGGCGATGATGCAGTGATTAAACTGTCCGGGCGAAACCCATTCGGCGCGGACGTAATTCGGGTCGCCCGAGTAAATCGCAATCGGATACGCTTCGATATTGAGCGCCCGGAGCATCGCGCGCATCAGGTTGGCCTTGTCCTTGCAGTCGCCGTAGCCGCGCGCGAGAACGAGATTCGAAGGACGCGGGCGGAGACCGTTGCCGTAGCCGACGCCGATGTCGATGGCGATATACTGCAGATTCTGCACGTAAGTTCCGATGGCGCGAATTTTTTCAATCTCGGTTTTGGCGTTGACGGTCAGTTCCTGCGCTTTGGCGGCAACCGTGTCGTCGACGATGACCTGCGGCTCGTACATTTTGCTGAGCCAGCCCGAAACTTTTGTCCAATCGCCGCCGAAATCCTTATCGACGGCCAGCGACGCGTCGTTCGGCGAAAAATTAACCGCGATGCGCGGAACCATATTGACGAATGACGGGCTCATCGGCTCGTTGGCAATCGGCGCGAGATTTCTGAGCTCCCACGTGTAGCTCGTGCCGCTGACCTGCGGCGCTACTTCCGAATGATTAAAAGTGATGCTCGAAGCTTTCCAGTTTGACGGCAGATTGAGCGTGTAGCGCGATACGAGCGTCGGCAAATCGTTCTGAAAAAGCCATTCGCTGTCGTAGAAAAGCGGTCTGTCTTCGGAGACGACCGTATAACCGAAAACATATCCGGTATCTGAGTCGTCCGAGCCGTCGATGATTTTTATACGGCCTTCGTTATAAACGTCGTCGGTGTCGGAAATACGGTCGATAATCGCCTTTTTGTCGTATTCCTTGACCGAGCCGTCGGGACGAATCAGCCACGCGTTCATATCGCGCACCTTGCCCGAGCTGACCAGATAAAACGCCAGCGCGACGGCTTCGCGCCGACCTTCGCGGGTGAGAATCTTGATGGCTTTGTTTTCGGTCGTCACCAGCATTCCGTTGTTGTCGAGCGTCACCTGCTCTTCTTTGTGCAAAACTACCGCTTTGACGTTTTTTTCGTATGTCGTCGGCAAAGTGGCCGAAGCCGCCTGTCTGAGCCAGCTCGGTGCAGAGCTGTCGACCGGATTGGCCGAAGCGCTTGTAAAAAGTGTGATAAAAAATAAAAGTGTAAAAATTAAACGAGGATACATAAAACTCAACCTCCGATAGTGTTTATAAAATCCCGGACTCAAAGGCGACACTATCAAATTTCGCTCCGAACCGATTTTAATTAAAAAGCAGAAAATACGTCTGCGTTCGATTGAAAAAAACTATTCGCTCTGTCTGAGCGTCACCGTGTGCATATCGGCTTTATGAAAATTGTCGAAAAGAAATTTCAAAGGCTCGTATGATGCCACCGGAAAAAGAATGTTGCCGCCCGCTCCGAAAAAGAATTTGCGTTTATATTTCAACAAATTCGCCGCCTTGTCAACATAAATATTGGCCGACAGCGCGCCGATTTTCTGATTTTCGATAACGTCGCCCGGCGATTCGGCGTTTTCCGTCGCAAAACCTTTCGGCAGCTGGATTTCGATATTGTCTTCGTCGAGCCACGCGTAGCTGAAATAAATCGGGTGAATGCGCGTCGCGCTCGAAAAAAGCGGCTTCGTGCCGTATTCAAAAAATCCGGGCTGCAAAAACAATCGCTTGCCGGTTTTCTGCGCGTAATTCGGCACGCGAATTTTATAACTGTAAATCAGAGGCTTGGAAGCGTCGTCGAAATTTTCGATCGAAAGCTCGGAGATTTCAGCCGTGCTCATTCTCTCCTTTAACTCTGCTTTGATGTTTTCTTCGCGTTTGGCGGGCGAATTTTTATATTCGGTCTGACGTCGCGAAATCGCGCGGTGTCCTTCGTATTCAATCCTGACCGTTCCTTCGAGCGTTCCGTCTTCGGACAATTTGAATTTGCCGATTCGTTTGGCCGGAGACGAGGCATAATCGGTCATCAAAGTTTTCTTCCAGAGAAAATCGTTGCTGCTCGCGAGCATCGCGTAGACGCCTTCCTGATACCAGAACAATTTGCCGTAAGGCAGATAGGGAACGCCCGGATTGAGAAAAACCCAGCCGTCGTGCTCGAGCTCGACGGCGACTCCGGCGGGGCGCACATATGAGCCGCCGACGTTTCTGTCGGGATTAAAGAAATTTTCGCTCCGGTCGCCCGATAATACGAAATGAGCGTCGAAACCGGCGGCTTTCGCGAGCGCCGCGAAAAGAAACGCGATGTCGCGCTCGCTGCCCATCGCGCGCCGCAGCACGTCGTCGCCGTCCTTGACCTTAAAATTGGCGCGCTGCTCGTCAGATACGGTCGGGTCAAAGCTGATATTTCTAATCTGCTTCTGCGTAAAATCGTAGATTCTTTTCAATTTTTCGCTTTGCGTCGTCGCGCCGCTCGTCAGCTCATCGGCCTTTCTTTTGATATCGCTCGTCGGCTCGATTATCTTGCCGAAAGCCTGACCGATGGTTCTGCCGAAAAATCCCCAGCTGAAGGACGAAAGAACGTTTCTGTAAGAAAGATAAACCCATTGTCTGGATTCGTCGTCGGGCGGCATCTGCGGCTCTTCCTTAAACGCCGGAACGTTGGTCAAAGTCGCAACGTAAAATCCGTCTCCGTCCTGCTGAAAGCGCGTCGGCGGCATATTGTGAAAATCGAAACCGAGCGTCGAATCCTTAAACGGGCGAACCGCGTAAGTCGCTCGCTGAATCGGAATATCGCGCTGAAAATAAAGATGCTCGCCGTCGGCGCTGTCGCCTTTAAAAGTTTCCTTGTAGCGATATTCGACAATCACGCCCGGCTCGATGCCGGGAACGGCAAACGATTTTGCTCTGACGCGGATTTTGCCGAACTGGATAATGTCGCGCTCGAAAATGTCCGACGGCTGCAGCTCGATAATCGTTCCGTCGGGCTTGATGACGCGCGCCGCCACGTCTTCGACTTTTTTCCCTTTCATAAAAGGAATATCGAACTTGCTGAATTTTTCGCGACCGCGCTCGGTAAAAATCTTGACGCGGACATAGTGATTGTAAAAAAGTTTGTCCCGCTTTCGGTCGTCGAGCCGAACTTCCCAGAAAATCGCTTCGGCGTCCGCGTCCGGGTCGACCTGCGGCGTTTTCATCTGCAGCTCCGACGGATTTACCGGACGCCACGCGTCGTCGTCGCCCGAAGCAAACGCCGAAGAGACTAGCACCGCGCAAAAAACGATTGATAAAAATAATTGGCGTTTGAATGAGAAAGTCATATTTTATTAGACACCTTTTATTAAAGTATGTTCCGTAATCAAAATTATCCCTGTCTGAACGAAACGATATGCGCGTCGGCATTATGAAACGTTTCAAAAAGCTGTTTTAAGAACGGGTAAGCGGTAACCGGAAAAACCATCCTGCCGTTTTTGCCGAACGAAAAGCTGCGCCGGTAGCTGAGCGTTTTTTTGTCGTCGGAAAGCGAGATTTCGGTTTCGTGCGCGCTGCCGCCTTTTTCGTCGCGAACGGCGCGCGGATTTTCCGCGCTTTCGATTGAAAATCCGGCGGGAAGCTCGATTGAAATGTCGTCTTCTTCCGACCACGGATATTCGAAGGAAACGTCGTATTTGCGCGCGCTCGTCAGAAACAGGGCGTTTGTGCTGCGCTCGAAAATGTTCGGTCTCAGGAAAAGACGTTTTCCGGTGCGCTCGGCGTATGCCGGAATGTTTATCTTAAACGAATAAACAAACGGCTTGTCCGGGTCCTGCACGTTTTCGATGGAAATCGCGCTGATTTCGGCCGTCGCCAGAATATTTTTTTTGACCATCTCGGCGAGCGTTTTTTCTCTTTCCGCCGGCGAATCGTCGTCGTTAAATTCCTTGTGGTAATCGGCCAGATGACCGGTGTATTCGATGCGGACGTCGCCTTCCAGCGAGCCGTCTTCCTTTAAGCGAAGACGCGCCGTCCGTTTTTCCTTCGAGTTTTCCGGCGCCGATACGGGAACAGTCGTCCAGAACGGCTCGTTCGCATCGGAAATCAACGCTTTTTGTCCTTCCTCCGACCAGTAAACCATTCCGTATGGAAGATACGTGTTTGATAAATCGAAAAATTTCCATTCGTTTCCGACTTTGACGACGATGTTTTCCGTCTGCACAAAATAATCGTTCGACATATCGCTATTGAACGGCGCGTCCGAGCGAAGCGCGACGTTGGCGACGCGCACGTCGAAACCGATGGCCGAAAGCATCGCGCCGAAAACCATATCGATGTCGTGCCAGCGTCCGGCGCGTTTTTTCAAAGTGTCGGACGTCGTCCGGTTTTCCTTAAATTTTTCGCGCGCGTCGGTCGTCATTCCCGAAGCGTCGTCATCGATGTTTTTGATATTCGCGCGGCAAAAATCAAAAACGCGTCGGATTTTTTCTTCCGCCTCCGTTGCGCCGCCGACGGCTTGAACCGCCGCCTGGCGAATATCGTCGGTTGGCTTGAGCATCTGTTTGTGAAGTTCAAACGTGTTCTTGCCGCGCGCCTTCCAGTATTTGTCCGGCGCCACCTCGTCGTCATCGGCGTAATAAACCAGAATCCACGGTTTGACTTCGTATTCGGACGGCATTTTCGCTTCTTCCCGAAACGCTTTAATGTCGGTCATCGTCGTGCTGTAAAATCCGTCCTCGTCTTTGCTGAAGCGATTCTGCATGTTAAACGAATGAATTCTCATCCCGTATGGAAAGTTCGACGACATGTAAGGTCTAATCGAATATTTGACGAACTGCACCGGGATTTCGCGCGCCAGATTGAGCCGGACGTAATAGCTCAAAGAATCGGTGCGAACTTCCTTCCAGCGATATTCGACAATCGCTCCGGTTTCGATGCCGGGAACGGCAAACGATTTCGCTTTTAATTTGACGCCGCTCGACTTGACCAGCTCGCGCTCGAAAATCTCCGAGGGCTTTAATTCGATTATCGTGCCGTCGGGTTTAATCGTCCGCGCGGCGATGTCCATAATCGAGACGTTGACGCCCAAATCGGGAATTTTCCCGAAAGGAATATCGACCTTGCTGTTGCTTTCGCGCCCGCGCTCGGTAAAGATTTTGACGCGCAGATAATGATTCAGAACCGTTTTGAATCCGGCGCGCGGAACAAAATCGTCGGCCACGCTGACTTCCCAGAAAATCGCCTCGGCGTCGGCGTCCGGCTCGACTTTCGGCGTTTTCATCTGCAGCTGTTCAGTGGTGACAGGCCGCCATTGTTCGTCGCCTCCGGCGGCAAAAGCGCCGCTCGAAAGAAAAAGAATGAACAGCGATAAAATTGTGAATCGAGATAATTGGCTCACTTGAGGCCTCCAATCAGAGTTTCGAGCCTTGAGTTTGAAACTCAAGGCTCGAAACCTGACTTCGCTTAGTTTTGTTTAAGCGTAATCGTGTGCGTGTCGGATTTGTGAAAAGCGTCAAACATATTTTTGACGGCCGGATAAAGGTTAGCCGGAAACAGATACATGCTATTGCCGCCGAAATGGAACTGGCGTTCGTATTTCAGCGTGTTGCTGGCTTTGTCTATTCCGATATCGATATTGAGCGAGCCGACTTTGTCCTGGTCGGCAATCAAAGCGGGCGATTCGGCGCTGTCGAGGTCAAAACCTTTCGGCAGCTCGATTTCGATACTGTCGTTTTCCGACCACGGATAGTGGAAATAGACATCGTATTTCCGCGTCGAGGTCGAGAACAGCGGCGCAACACCGTATTCAAAAAATCCGGGCTGGAGAAAAATTCGCTTGCCGGTTTTCTGCGCGTAATTCGGCACGCGAATTTTGTATTGATAAACGAACGGTTTTTCCGGGTCGTTGACGTTTTCGATGCTGACGGCTGTCACCTCGGCGGTGCTCATCTGTTTTTTGATTTCTTCCTTCAACATCTCTTCCTGCTTGGAGCCGGATTTATCGTAATTGTCGATTTTTCGCTCGTAGCCGAGCTGTCCCGTGTATTCGATTTTTACGTCTCCTTCGAGCGTTCCGTCTTCGAGCAGCTTGAATTTTCCGGTGCGTTTGGCCGCCGATTTATCAGTGCCGGAAAGCGGCGTTTTGGTCGTAATATAATCCTTGTAGCCCAAAAGCAAAACGGACGTATCTTCTTCATACCACGGAAGCATTCCGTAAGGCGCGAATAAATTGCCGGGATCGAAATATTTCCAGCGGTCGTTGACGCGGACGGCAATCGAAGAAAAGTGAATAAATGAAACGTGCGCCTGACGCGGATTGAAAAACATCTGGCTGCGGTCGCCGCCGAAGGCGAGACGCGCTTCAAAACCGAGAGCCGTTACCAGCGACGCGAACAATTCGTTGATGTCGCTGCTTGTGCCCTGCATTTTTTTATATGTATCGCTCGCGGATTTGCTTTCCTTGAGGTCGGCTTTCTGCTCGTCGGTCATCGTCGTATCGAAAGTGATGTTTTTTAATTTCGTTTTGCAGAATTCGTAAATTTTAGCGATTTTTTCGTCGGGCGTGGTCGCCCCGGCGGCAATCTGCTCGGCGGCCGTCTTTAAGTCTTTGCCCGGCTTGAGCGTGTCCTTAATACCGAAATTTTTGGCGATATAATAACCGGCGTTCGACCAGAAATCCGCCGAAGTCGCATTAAGATTGTCCGTGTAATACAACACCAGCCACGAACGAATTTCGTCTTCGGGCGGCATCTGCGATTCTTCCTTGATGGCCGGAACGTCAGTCATCGTCGCGCGATAAAATCCGTTTTTGTCCTTTTCGAATTTATTGCCGCTCATATTAAAGGTCAAATATTTCGCGTCGTTATAAGGTTTGAAGTAATAACTGATATTTTCGATCGGAATGTCGTGCTGGAAAGTCATTCGCATATTGTTCGCCGAGCTTTGCGGATAAACTTCCGAATAGCGATATTCGACGATAACGCCCGGCTCGATATTGGGCACGGCAAATGATTTGGCTTTGACTTTTATCTTGTCGGTTTTGGCGATTTCGCGTTCAAATACATCGGCTTTAGCCAATTCGACGATTGAGCCGTCCGCCTTGATGACTCTCGCCATAATGTCTTTGACTTTGACGCCCTTCAGATAAGGAATGTCGATTTTGCTGTATTTCTCGCGACCGCGTTCGGTGAAAATCTTGACGCGAATGTAGTGCTTCATGACCAGGCTTTCGGCGCTGTCGTCAATGCGAACTTCCCAGAAAATGGCCTCGGCGTCGGCGTCGGCGTCGACCTTCGGCGTTTTCATCTGAAGCTCTGCCTGCGAAACTTCACGCCACTCGTCATTTCCCGCAAAAACTACTTGCGAGCAGGTTAACAATAAACAAAAAAGCGAAAGCAAAACTGCCCGGCTTTTAGAAGAGAAAAACATACTTTTTAATACACCTCTGATAAAATATGCACCGCGCATCTGTTTTAGCGCGGCTAAAAAAATAATAAATTTGCACTTTCGAAAGTGCGGTCTAATTGTAGGGAAATATAATTGTGTTATTTACAAGCGAACTTTTATTTCACGGAAACAAACCAATTTTAGATGCAAAAATATTGCTTTAGATGCTTGTAAATTTAAGATTATTCTGGAAATTAAACTTTCCGTTAATAATTTTACTCAAACGCTGCTTCAAATGGAAAAAAGAAAGCCGAAAAAACGCTGATTCGCCTTGCTTAAATCACATCTGCATACACCTCTTAAAACAATTTCACCGTAAAAACATACGGCTCGGGAATCGGGGGGAAAACTATTTATTCAGGGACTGCAATTTATAAAAGTGAACATTTTTTATACTACAAATCAGCGCCGTAGGCAAGCAAAATCTCCATTCAGGAGGAAAAATGCTTTTATGTTATAATTCGGCAATACGCTTTATATACATATTATTTATCAGGAGAATATAAATGGCTGTTGATTACAGTAAAATACAGGAACTTTTAGGCGACGAAGCCGAAGGCCTTTTAAGTCATACTTCGACAACTATTCCGAAAGAAAATCTGCACATGCCGGGCGGCGATTTTGTCGACCGCGTCTGGCTTGCGTCCGACCGCAATCCGAATGTTCTGCGTTCTTTGCAGACGCTTTTTGACCACGGGCGGCTGGCCGGAACCGGCTATCTTTCGATTTTGCCCGTCGACCAGGGAATCGAACATTCGGCGGGCGCTTCATTCGCGCCGAACCCGAAACTTTTCGACCCGGAAAATATCGTTCGCCTCGCCATCGAAGGCGGCTGCAACGCGGTTGCATCGACCTTCGGCGCGCTCGGTATCGTGGCGAGAAAATTCGCCCACAAAATTCCGTTTATCGTCAAAATCAATCACAACGAGCTGCTGACCTACCCGAACAAATTCGACCAGATTTTATTCGGAACGATTGAACAGGCAAAAAATATGGGCGCGGTCGCCGTCGGCGCGACGATTTATTTCGGCTCGGACGAATCGACCCGCCAAATCACCGAAATCGCCGAAGCCTTCGCCTACGCGCACGAGCTCGGAATGGCGACGATTCTCTGGTGTTACTTAAGAAACTCGCAATTCAAAACGCCGGAAGGCGATATGCACGAAGCGGCCGATTTGACCGGGCAGGCCAATCATCTCGGCGTGACGATTCAAGCCGATATCATCAAGCAAAAGCTCCCGACCAGAAACGGCGGCTACCCGGCGATGAACAAAAACGGTTCTTACGGCAAAACGAGCGATATCGTTTACGAAAAATTGACTTCGGATAACCCGATTGACCTCGTTCGCTACCAGGTCGCAAATTGCTACATGGGACGCTGCGGCCTGATAAATTCGGGCGGCGAATCGAAAGGCGCGGGCGACCTCGCGGCGGCAGTCAGGACGGCCGTCATCAACAAACGCGGCGGCGGAATGGGCTTGATTTCCGGCCGAAAAGCGTTTCAGCGCCCGACCGCCGAAGGCGTCGAACTGTTGAACTCGATTCAGGAAGTTTATCTGGCGAAAGAAATCACAATCGCTTAATTTTCAAAAGAAAATATCAAAAAGAAAAGGAGAAAGATTTTTACCTTTCTCCTTTTCTTTTTATTTTGACCGCAAATCATCAAAAAATGACCTTCGACCATCAAAAAATGACCGCTAGAGGTCAAAAAACGAGCGTCAGAGGTCAAAATTTGACCAAAAACGTACCATTTGGTGCAAAATTGGTCAAAAAATGACCGCTCCTGCTCAAAATTTGACCGTTGAAGCTCGGTCACGAATGACTTTGCCCTAAATGCCCAAAACTTTAGGCAATTTCGACGCGGGCTTCCGCATTTTTAGTGCAAATCAAAAAAAATTAATTCTCTGCATCTGATTTCCCAATCGAAACGAAAACCAAATCAAAAGGAAAATATTTGTCCTTTAAAATTTAAAAATTACGAGTGAGGGAAAAATGAAAAAAATACTTTTAGCAGTTTTTGCAATGGCGATTACTTTTGGTTTCGGTGCGGGCAATGCTTCGGCACAGATGAAAAACAGCAATCCGATGGTCGGCGGCGCGGCGATGTATAAAACAAAAGACATCGTTGATAATGCTGTAAATTCGAAAGACCACACGACTTTGGTCGCGGCGGTCAAAGCGGCCGGCTTGGTTGAAACATTAAAGGGCAAAGGCCCGTTCACGGTTTTTGCGCCGACCAACGCGGCGTTTGACGCGCTGCCGTCGGGAACGGTGGCAATGTTGCTCAAGCCGGAAAACAAAGCGATGCTGGCGAAAATTCTGACGTATCACGTCGTCGCCGGAAATATGGATTCGAAAGCGATTGCCAAAGCCATCAAAAAAGGCAAAGGCAAAGCGATGTTTAAAACCGTCGCCGGCGGAATGCTGACGGCCACGATGGACGGCGACGTTCTCGTCCTGACCGACGAAAAAGGCGGAATGTCGAGAGTTACGATTGCCGACGTGCGCCAGTCAAACGGCGTGATTCACGTTGTCGATACGGTTTTAATGCCTAACTAAACGGAAATCTCCTTCCGATGCTTAGGGAAAAAGCGTGCCTGAACCGCAAGACAGGCACGCTTTTTTTATTTGCAAAAAATCTATCTTCCCGATTCCGGCGAAAGTAAATAATAGAGGCTTTGGATAACCGAATTTGAAGAGGTTTTCGTATTTAGGAACGCCGCATTCGGGCAATCCTTGATTTTGTTTCGACATTTGACGGGGCGCGTTTGTTTTTTAAGACGAACGCGCCTTTTTTATTTACAAATAGCGGATATGAGAATAGAATCTTTCGTATCGCAAAAACAAAATTCCAGTTCGTTGAAACCAAGCATTGTGTTTCGACGAAATCAATAACGATTTACCCTATTTTTAACTTTTTCAGGAGATTAATTATGAACAGAAACTGCTCGTTCTTTAAATATTTTTCGTTAAGTTTGTTTGCTTTCGTTTTGCTCGCCTTTTCCGCTTCGTCCGCGCTGGCCCAGACGGATAAAATGGCGAACAAGGAAAAATCGCTGTACCAGCGTCTCGGCGGTTACGACGCCATCGCCGCCGTTTCCGACGAATTTATTACGCGCCTTGCGACCGACAAGCTGCTCGGACGTTTTGTCGTCGGTCTGAGCGACGATTCGAAAGGCAAGCTGCGCCAGCATTTCGTCGAGTTTTTATGTCTGGCGACCGGCGGCTCATGCGTTTATATGGGACGCGATATGAAAACCGTCCATAAAGGCCTCGGCATTACCGAAGATGATTGGAAACAAGCCGTCAAGATTCTGGTCGAAACGCTCGATAAATTCAAAGTTCCCGAAAAGGAAAAAACCGAAGTTCTGACGGCGGTTTCGAGTTTGAAAGCCGATGTCGTCGAGAAGAAATAATAAAAACTGAAAGCTGAAGACTGAAAACTGAGAACTTATTTTCAGTCTTCAGTCTTCGCTTAATTAAACGTATCTCCCGCGGCTCACCTGATAAACGCCCGTTAGAAAAGGATTCGTCTGCTTTTCGCGCCCGATTGTCGTTTCGCGTCCGTGTCCCGAATAAACGGTAAAATCGTCGCCGAGCGTGAGAATTTTACTGCTTATCGAATTTATCAACTGCTCGTAGCTTCCGCCGGGCAAATCCGTTCTTCCGATTGAGCCTTCAAACAGACAATCGCCGACGAAAACTTTTTTCTCTCGTTCTTCCGCCAGAACGACGTGCCCGCGCGTGTGTCCCGGACAATGCAAAACCTTGAAATTCAAATTTCCGACCGCATAAATCTCGCCGTCCTGCCAATTTCCGGAAAGCGCGGGCGGATTTTCGTAATCGAGTCCGAGCGGCTTTAGCTGGTGCGGCGACAAGCCGAAAAAAAGCGGCTGCTCGGGCAGCCCGTAATACAAATCTTCGTCGTCCTTATGAAGCAAAATTTCCGCATGTGGAAAACTTCTGTGCAAATCGAGAGTTCCGCCGACGTGGTCGAGATGCCCGTGCGTCAGGGTGATTGCCTGCAGCTCAAAATCGTTTTCGTTCAAAAAATCTACGATATCCGAGGACTTTTCGCCCGGGTCGATGCATATCGCTTTACGCGTTTCTTCGCACGCCAAAACGCGCGTGTTTTGCTGGAAAGGCGTCAATACAAAAGTTTCGATAATCATTTTAATAAATCCAGATATTTTTCAGCGTTGAAGTCTTCCGTTTTTCTGTCTTTTAAGACAAATAAAATCGCTTGCCGGTAAGTTTCCGCCGTCGGAATTCCGGTAAAACAAGGCGTTTCGATTTCCGGGACACTCAAGTAGCTGACAAGACAACTTAAGAGCATCCACAAAAGCGTCTCTTCCCCGGTTCCAATAGGATTATGTTTGCAGATGCTCGCGCGGTCTTCGTCGATGCCGCCGCATATTCGCGCAAATTCCTTCTCGCTGATTCGACTCACAAAATTTATTAAATCACAAAAGCAAATTTAATACACAGTGAATTAAAATAAGACAAATACGGGCGCGTTGTATGTAATAAAGACACATTTCGATGCGTCTTAAAACTTAGAAATTTATTTTATAAACCAGTTGTTTTCTGCAAATTACGACATTTTCTGCTTTTTTCGATTTTTGGCACACATCTTGCTTTTAAGAAAAACGTCGAAGATTATTGAGTGGTATCAAACGGGTTTTCGGATAAGGGACAAGGGCAGGTAACATATTCGGGAAAGGTTTTTTAGAACGAGCAAGGGGTAGGAACGAACAAGGGAAGGTTATGTCAATTTTGGCACAAGATAAGCTTCGGACATTAACGCATAAGTTTGATAGACAAAAGACGGAAGTAAATCGGGAAGTATTCGGCGTAAAGGCCGGCTTATTAAATAAGATTTTCGGTTGTGGGCATCGAAATATAAGCCGGCCTTTCGCTCAGGGAAAAACGTCATACCGCTGCTGCATCGAATGCGGCGCGCGACGACAGTTTAACCCGGAAACTTTGGAAACTTACGGAAACTTTTACTATCCTCCGATAGTTAAACATCTGACTGTTGATTGAATTTTTGATTTTTGCTATTGAAAAGTAGAGCTTTTAAGTGACGCATTTTATACGAGTGAACATTTCATTTATCTTCTAAGCTCATATCTTCTTTTCACTTTTGAGTTATGCTTTTCCATAGCTTGCCGGAATCTTTTCCACAAAGATTCCGGCAGTTTTCTTTTAAATCGTCTCTTCATACATCAAATAATGCGATTCTTCCATGCCGAGTTTTTCGTAAACTTTCCGCGCGCGCGTGTTTTCCCTTTCGACATAAAGCCGAAAACCGCAGACGTTTTTTGATTCTCCGGCTTTTCGCTTAACAAATTCATACAAAAGACGATAAATTCCCCGGCCGCGCTCGCCAGGCAGAATATAGACGCTTTGAATCCACCAGAACCAGCCGTTTCGCCAGTCGCTCCACTCGAATGTGACCATCAAGCCGCCGATAATCTCGCTTTCGCTTTCGGCGACAACATAAAATCCTTTTCTCTCATCGGCAAAAACTGCTTCGACACCGTTTTTTAAAATTTCGGAATCGAGGCGTTTTCCTTCGGTTTCGAGCGCCATCGCCTGATTAAACTCGATGAGCGCGGGCGCATCTTCTTTTTGTGCAAGACGAATGTTCATAAATGCTTCCTTGACGAAATTTATTTTGCCAATTAACCTAAAATGTTTTGCCTTTTGGCAATTTCAAAATTATATGAAGCTTCGCATACTTTATCACGGAAACTGCTTTGACGGCGTTTCCTCGGCCGCCATTTTTACGAAATTTTATCGCTCGAAAATAAATAAGGACGCCGAAATTTTTTACACTCCGACGATGCATCGCGCCGGAAACGCTTTTGACCGAGAGCAGTTCGACGGCGACGAAAACGCGATTGTCGATTTCAAATACTGCTCCGACGAGCGCCTGACATGGTGGTTTGACCATCATCAATCGGCATTTTTGTCCGAGGCCGATAAAAAACATTTTGAAGAAGACGCGAGCGGCAAAAAATTTCTCGATACGACGAGCAAATCGTGCGCCGAGTTTATCGCGCGCATCGCTGAAGAAAAATTCGATTTTGCCGACGCCTCGCTCGCCGAATTAATCGAATGGGCGCATATTATCGACGGCGCGCTTTACGAATCGCCCGCCCAGTGCGTCGAACTCCGCTCGTCGGCGCTGAAACTGATGCAGGTTATCGAAGGCGAGAAAGAGCCGCAGTTTGTCGAAAAAATCATCAAAAGCCTGACCGAAAAATCGCTCGACGAAATCGTCGAGAGCGAGGAAATTCAGGCGAAACTGCGCCCGATTCTCGAACAGCACTGGAAAACGGTCGAATTAATCAAGCGTAAAACTTCGTATTCACGCGGCGTCGTCACGTTCGATTTGGTCGAAGAAGGCATCGACGGCTACAACAAATTTATCCCGTATTATTTTTACCCGCAGACGACTTACAACGTGTCTTTGACGCAAAGCCGGTTCAGGACGAAAATCTCGGTCGGCTCAAATCCATGGTCGCCGCGCCCGCGCCTGCACAACATCGCCGAAATCTGCGAGCGCTACGGCGGCGGCGGTCACGCGGTCGTCGGTGCCGTCTCGCTCAAGCCGGAAGATGTTGAAAAGGGCCGCCAAATTATGCGCGAGATTGTCGAAGAATTGCAGTTTGAAGATTAAAATCCGGCTAAATGTTCAGCCGAATAAGTTTTGCCTGGAGGCGCAAAACGACAAAAACGATTTTTAACCGGTTATCCGTTCAAAAATTCTTGCCTTTTTAGCGTAAATAGAGTTACTATAAAATGCATTCCAAATAAGTAGTTTGAAAGTTTGTAGGCATACTGGGTTTCGATTTTAAAGAAACTACATATAGTAGGAAACTTCGGAAGTTTTTACCTTTTTTTTGCAACGGAGGTGATTTTTGTGAATAGTTTGCTTTATGGACTTATAGCTTTGGCTTCAGCAGCCGCTGCTATCTTTTTTCTGTTTGTTAAAGAAAAACAGGAAGGAAATTTGATTCCCCTTGTAGTCGGGATAATCTGCGTCATTCTGGCAATCGTTTTCGGCGCACTTTTCCTGGCCGGCAGAGTGAATCGAACCGAAGATATACACATTACCGAATAGCGCTTCTTTTTCGATTTGCGGTAAGCGGAGGATTGGCTTTCAATCGCCTGCTTACCGATTTTATCTCTTTTTCGAACGCTCGAAATTAAAATCACTCATCACCGCAAACGACCGTGTTGCGCCCTTTTCCCGTTAAAATACTTCCCTTTAATACGCTTAAAAATCGGCAATCTTTACTTCCCGAACGTGTCGGCCTCGTGCCCAAATGCAAAATTCGTAAAGATGCGTTATAATATTGACTAAAATGTAAAGATTTGCGAATTTTACATTTTCAGTTTAGTAAAAGAAGTAAAAGGTAATGCCGAAAATAGCAGATATACAAGAAACACCAAACCCGAACGCCGTGAAATTTATCTTAAAAGAACCGGTTTCACACGGCACTTCACATTCATTCAAAGTGGCGGAAGACGCCGTCGCCGATAAGCTCGCTAAATCGCTGTTCGAAATCGGCAGCGTCGTGTCCGTTTTTTATATGGACAAGATGATTACTGTCGAAAAAAACGACGAAGCCGAATGGGACGAGCTTTTGCCCGAGCTCGCCGTGCCGATTCGCGCGGCCGAATCGGTAGCGACAAACGGCGCAAATGCGGGAAAAGAAGTCGGCGGCGCGATTGCCGCGGCGCTCCACGATAATCCGAAAGTCGCTCAAATCAACGAGCTTTTGGACGAGCGGATTCGCCCTTACCTGGCGAGCGACGGCGGCTGGCTGGAGATTCTCGATTTGGAAGATAAAACTTTGAAAATCCGCTACGAAGGCGCTTGCGGAAGCTGCCCGTCGAGTCTGACCGGAACGCTCATGGCAATCGAAAATATGATAAAAGACGAAATCGACCCGGAAATCGAAGTCGTTGCGGTTTAAGTTTAGTGACAAGTGACGAGAGACGAGTTAAAAGATAATTTCTTTATTCGCTCGTCCCTCATCTCTCATCCCTCTGTAAAAACTATTTTCTTGACATAAAAACCGAAAAAAGGCCATAATTGCGATAGCGGCATTTTCGGTCAAATGCCGGCTCGTCTCTTTTGAATTCAAAAATCTACCAAAAATCGCCAGCCATTCATTCCTAAATAGTGCTGTGTTTTCTACATACGGAGGAGAAATAAAGTGAATAGTGAAGAACTCGAACAAAGTCTAAGAACTGAATTCGAGAGTTATCTCAAAGACGTTTTTGCCAATATGCGGCAGGAAGTCACGCAGTTTCAGGAAAAAATAAATGCCGAGCTTGAAAAACACAAATCACAGTTAGATGAAGTTTTTCAGGATTTTTCCACGCAGTTTGCGGCTGAAAAAGAGCTTGACATAAGTTTTAAAGAATCCGTCGTCGAACATCTGCGCCTCGCACGCGATGAAGGCGCCCGAATTACAGCGACGGCTTTTGCCGAAGCCGAAGCGATGCAGCAGGAATCTGCCGAACAGCAGCAGCCGGAAGCTCCTTCAGTCGGAATCAGCGAACTGCGCGACGCCATAAACGATATAAGCACTAAAAACACGCAGTCTTCGATTCTCAAGACGCTGGTTCAGCACGCGGCCGATTTCACCCCGCGCGGCGCGTTTTTTATCATTAAAAATGAACATCTGGTCGGCTGGCGCGTTTTCGGAAAAGAAGGACTCTCCGACGAACAGACCGTCCGCGAAATTTTCTTCCCCGTTTCGGCATCGACCGTTTTGGGCGAAGCCGTCCGCTCTCTGAGTGCGGTGGAAAGCTCTTACGGCGCTTATTCGGATGACGCGGTTTATCTGGAAAGGCTCGAATTCGGCGAGCCGGAAAAAATGTTTGCCATTCCGCTCGTCGTGCGCGAGCGAACGGTCGCCGTGCTTTACGCCGACAACGGAAACGACGGAAATCAGGTCAACGTCGATGCGCTCGAAACTTTAGCCCACGTCGCCAGCCTGACGGTCGAAGTTCTGGCTTCGGGACGCGCGGCGAAACCGGAAACGGAAGAAGAGCCGCAAACAGTCGAAGAAAGCGCACCCTTTGTCGAACCGGATGATTTTGAAAGCCGCGAAGAAAGCGCGCCGGAAGAATTTGAAATCGTGCAGGCGGAAGAAATCGAAGAGCCCGCTGCCGAAGAGGAATATACCGCACCGGTTTCCGAATTCGTTTCGCCGTCACTAGACGCCACCAAGGACAATTCGTTTGCACAACAGGATTTTGAAGCGGTTCAGCCGGAAGTAGTCGAGGATTTTTCGCCGGACGAATCTCAGACGGAAGAATTTGTCTCCGAGCCGCAGGCAGATTTTCAGCCGGTCGAAGTCGACCCTTCGTGGAGCGCCGCCGCCGATTCGGTCGAAGTTCAGGACGAAGCGCAGTATTACGAGCCGGTCGTCTCGGCCGAAGAATTTCCGACGCCGCAGACGAGCGAATATCAATTTGAAACAAATCAAACGTTTGAGCCCGCGCCCATTCAGTTCGAAGACGCGCAGCCGCAGAGCTTTGAGCCTGCCGCGTTCGAAACGGCCGAGCCCGCGCAGACAAACGGTTTTGCTTCTCCGCAGGATGCTTACGCCGGATTCGAGGCGCAAAACGGCAAGACGGAAAGCTACGTCGCCGAACCCGTCGAGCAGTCAAGCCAGCCCGCGACGGCGGCGCAGCCTGCGAAAACGCGTTTCAGCGACCGCAACGTCGATTTGCCGATTGAAGTCGGCGAAGAAGAACGCCGCCTGCACAACGACGCGCGTCGATTCGCCCGCCTTCTCGTCTCGGAAATAAAGCTTTATAACGAGCAGAAAGTTAAGGAAGGCCGCGACGCGAGCGACCTTTACGAGCGGCTCCGCGAAGCCATTGACCGTTCGCGCGAAATGTACGACAAGCGCGTTCAGCCGCCCGTCGCCGCGCGTTTCGATTATTTCCATTACGAAATAGTCAATACGCTCGCCGAAGGCGACGAAAACAGGCTCGGCGAAAGTTATCCGGGCGCGGTGGTCTGAAAAGTGAACAACTAAAAACAAAAAGTGAACAGTGAAAATTAAAAATTCACTGTTCACTTTTTTGTTTTTACTTACTTTTTATTCGACCAATTCGAACTGCACGAACTGCGTCGCGATTTTTTGTGTTTCCTTGGCGATATTGCTGTCGGTGACGATTATCTGCAAAATATATTCGCCCGCCGGCATTTCGCCGCCGAGGCTGATTGCGCCGACCGATTTTACTCTTTCCATATCAATTTGCCCGTCGAGGTCGAGCGGGATTTGCTTGCCATCGAGAAGAAGCGCGCCGTCGCGGAAAACGCGGATTTTTGCCGAAAGATTAGGTTTGCGCGCGCCGTCGAGCCGCGAGTTATAAACTTCGAAGCCGTAGCGCAAAATCGTGCCGCGCTTGAATTTTCTGAGCGATGTGTCGTTCATCGGGTTGGTCGATAAATCGACGCTCGCGTTTGAAACCTTCTTTTGCTCGCCGTCGGAAATCGCCTGCCACTGCTCGCGCGTAAAGTTTTCGAGGACGATGCTGGAAACGGTCAGCAGATTTTTTTTCAGATTCGGAACTTCGATAAACTGCGAAGCCGAGCCGACTTTCGCTGTCTGGCTGTCACGGATGGCGACGCGAAATTGATACGCACCGGGTTTTTTGACCGGAAACGAAAAATAATAAACAAAGCCTTCTTTTAAAACTTTCTCGTAAGCCGCGCCTTTAACGTTGAAAGTGTAGGATTTACCGATTTGGTCGACGACCTGACCGTTATCGCCGAAGCTCATCGCCAGCACGTCGAACGTCGCTTTTTTGCTTCCGTCCGCATCGTCCGTAAATTTCAAATCCTGCGCGTCGACGTGCAGCAAAGAGCGGACATAAGAGCCGCCCGAGTCGTTGCCGAAAAGCGTGTTCAAACGCACAGAAATATCATTGACCGCAAAAGGCGAAGTTAAGGCGTTGGAAATTTGCTGCAACGGCGTCAGATTTTTTGTCGTCGGTTTCGCGGCGATATTTTCTTCGGCGACGCTGAAAAATCCGCTTCGATAACGAATCAGCACGTCCGGCCGCTTAATTTTTACGGAAAGCTTGTTAAAGCGTCTCGTTTTCGCGTCGAACGTGGCTGAATCGGGCTGGTAGCCGACGAGATAATAACTCTGGTCGTCGAGGATGCTGCGCACGCCGCCGCTCAAATCGTTTTGATTGACATACGCCGTTCCGCCCGTCTGTTTGGCGAGAAAAATCAAACCCTGCTGCGTGTCGAAAAGCTCGTCGCTGCGTTCCATCATCGCCTGTTGAATTTTCTCGCCGGTCGGGTCGACGATGTTGTCCTGCGGCGTCAAAGCGGTCGTCTGCAAGCCGCGCGCATCCAAGGTGTAAAAAACGACCGACGCGCGATTCGCCAAATCGACCAGCTCGCGCAGAAAATCCATGACATGAGACATTTCCAGCAATCCGGTTTCGCTTTTAGAGAAAATTTGAAAGCCGTCCGAAAAAAGAATGACGGATTTACGGCCGGGAAGCTGGCTCATTCCGCCGACGATAAATTTCAAAGCGCCGAGCGTTCCGGTGGCGAAAACTTGCTCCTGAAAATCGTTGGTGCTGCGCAGAAAATCTTTTTCTTCCTTTAAATCTTCCTCGGTGACATTTTCGTCGCCCGCCGCTTTTGCTTTTTCGAGCGGCGTCGGTTCAATCGGCGCAAATGCACCAATGCGGCCCCGGCCAATCGGATTCCAGCGCACTTTTTCAATCGCGGCGTAAAGCTGCCGTTTGTCCGAAGTAAATTGCTGAAGCGCGCCGATGCCCGCGCCCGTGCGGATAATCGCGACGAGGTCGCCTTCCTGCATCTGCTCGTCGACAAATTTTTTCAAAGCTCGCCGCACCTGATACGCGCTTTCAAAAGACAGCGACAAATCATCGACGACGAGCGCCATTGTCCGGCGAATCTGCTGCGGCTTGAGTTCGGCCTGCGGAACGGGAACGGGAACTTTATCGGCGGTCGTTTTCGCCGCTTCATCTTGAGTTTTGACGTTTGAGACGAATGAAAAATTTGTGATTTCCTGCTTTTCGCCGTTTTCGTAAATCTCGAAATCTTCGGGCTTCAAATCCTTGACGACATTACCTTTTTTGTCCGTCACGGTGACGTCGATTTGAATCAGATTGGTCGAAATTTTAACGACGTCGTCATCGGGCGTCGGCGTCGGTTTCAAGTTCTGAGAAAAAGCATTGAGAGCGGCGAAAAGAATTAAGGCGAAGATGGCGAATATTTTTTTCATCGGAAAATTCTCAAAAAAGGATTTTGGAGAATCAAAATCAGCAAAATTTTTCACCGCGAAGGCGTAGAGATTTTAAGAAAGAAACGGCCGCGAATTACACTGATAACACGAATAAAAAAGAAAATAATTTGTGCGATTCGTGTTATTTGCGGCTAACTCTTTCTCTGCGTCCGCGACGCCTCAGCGTAAAAATCTCTCAAAAATTTTAATCCTCGAAATTTTGTAAATTTCTCTGTTATCATATACCTAAACGCTCCGCTTGAAAAGAAGTTTTCTGCTCCGGCGCGAGACAAATCACCATAACTTATCGGCATCAAAACGGTTCGGAGTCTGAATAAATGTCAAAATTCACAAGCTTTCATTTTAACCCGCGCGCAATATTTGAAAAATTTCTAATCGCTTCTACTTTGCTGCTCGTTCTTTTTACGGCGAGCTGTTCGGCGCAGCAGACGCAGACGGAAGAACAGGCTTTGCAGTCTTTGCGGCAAATGACGAAGGACGGAAAACTTCCGCCCGAAACATTTGTGCAGCAGATAGAAACTCGTTTTGCAAAAACCAGAACGGGCGCGCTCGCGAAACTTCTGCACGCGCGGATTCGCTTTGAAGCGAGC
The DNA here is from genome assembly GCA_036403235.1 of Pyrinomonadaceae bacterium. GTDB lineage: Bacteria > Acidobacteriota > Blastocatellia > Pyrinomonadales > Pyrinomonadaceae > JBGTFE01. The sequence goes on from DASWRI010000048.1 coordinate 120,584, forward strand.
GATTTTGCGGGCGCGGCGCAAATTCTCAATTCAGACGTTTTCCGCCGCACGACGAGTGTCGCCGATTACGCTCTGTGGCTGCGCGGGCGGGCTCTGCAAAACGCCGGAAATCACCAGGAAGCGATGCGGGTTTTCGGCGAGCTAATCAAAGATTTTCCGAATTCGCTGCGCGCGCGAGACGCCAAACTGCTCTGGGCAAATTCGGCTCTGCAAAGCGGGCAAGCCGCGCAGATTCAAAGCTTTTTGAGCGATTTGATTGAAAAAAACGATGCGGACGCGTTTCTTTTAGCGGCCAAATCCTTTGAAGCAGAGGGCAATCAGGCGGAAGCCGTAAATTTTTATCGCAAAGTTCATTTTTACGGCGCGGGGACAGATGCCGCCAAAGAAGCGGAAGCAAAACTGACTTCGCTCGGACAGCCTCTGACGCCGCAGACGGCGGATGAAGCGAGAGTGCGCGCGGAGAAATTTTACGCCGCCAGAAAATATGCGGAAGCGCAGAAGGCTTTCGCCGATTTGAGCTTAAACTTTCCGACCTTTGCATTTACGCCGGAGATTAACTTAAAGCGAACGATTACTTTTTCGAATACGCGGCAGATGAGCGAGGCTCAAAGCGCGTTTAATTTAATTCCCGTCTCGGCCAAAGAAAAGGAGGAAGCTTTCTATAATCTCGCGCTCGGCTACGCGCGCAGCAAGCAATGGGCGCAGGCGCGCACGACGGTCGAGGATATGCGGCGGAATTTTCCGAACGGAAATTTGACGCCGAAAGCCTTAATGGATATCGGAATGATGGCGCGCGACGCGAAAAACAAAGCCGACGAAAGCTTCTTTCTGCAAACAGCCGTTCTCTCTTACCCTAACGCGACCGCGGTCGCAGCGGCGCAATTTGAGCTCGCATGGCTCGAACACGACGGCAAAAATTTTGCGAAATCCTCGCAGATGTTCGTCGAGCATCTGGCGCGTTACGCCGATAAAGACACGACCAATCGCGGAAAGGCTGGCTACTGGGCGGCGCGCGACGCCGAGCGCGCGTCACAATTGGCCGAATCGTGCGCGCTTTACGACGCGGTCATTTATCGTTACGGCGCAAACTGGTACGGTTATCTGGCGACGCAGCGGATAGCGAGTTTGCGCGCGCAGGGGAAATGTCAGGCGACGCAGAATTTTACGTCCGCCTCGCTCGTGCCGAAAGCGATTGCGAACTTAAAGAAAATCACGGTCGCGGCGGAAACAGCGACGGCAAAAGAGCTGGAACGCGCCGAAAAGTCGGAACAATTGAGCACCGTCGGACTTTTCGACTGGTCGGTTTCGGAGCTTGAAGAAGCCAGAAAAACCGCGCCGAACAGCCCGAAAATTAATCTCGCGCTCGCTGAGCACTACCGGATGAAAGGCGAGCAGGTAAACGCCTTAAATGCTTTGAAGGTCAGCTATCCCGATTACGCGCAGATGTTTCCCGAGGAAATGGGACGCGAGGAATGGGACATTTTTTATCCTCTGACAAACTGGAGCGACATCAAATACTGGGCGCAACAGCGCAGTCTCGACCCGTATCAGGTTGCGGGAATAATCCGGCAGGAAACGATTTTCGACGCGCGCGCAAAATCGAATGCAAACGCTTACGGCCTGATGCAGCTTTTAATTCCGACGGCGCGTGCGATAGCAAAAAAATACAATTCCTCGACCACTTCGATTTTCGGCGAGACGCTTTTTCAGCCCGCCTTAAACATCGAGCTCGGCACGGCTTATATGCGCGACCAGTTTGATAAATTCGGGCGTTTCGAATATGTCGCCGTCGCTTACAACGCCGGGCCGGGACGCGTTCCGCAGTGGCGCGCCAGTCTGCCGTTTGAGATGGACGAATTTGTCGAAGAGATTCCTTTTAAGGAGACGAAAGGCTACGTTCAGGGCGTGATTCGCAACTCGGCGCAGTATCGAAGGCTTTACGACGAGAACGGAAATTTTAAGCCGAACGTCGGAACGCGAGCTCTGCGCGGCGAGATTGACGCGAAACCGCGCGAGCAGTTTGCAGAGGAATTTCCCGAAGTCGTTTTGGACGAAAATCCGACCGGAGAATAAACGAATTACAAATTTCAAATTACGAATTACGAATGAAAGAGAAATGCTTTCCAATTCCGTAATTCGTAATCGTCTAAAGGTTTTCCAGAATAAAATCGGTCATCAACTGGTACATATGCTTCGATTGAAGCGGACTTACGACGCCGTGGCGCTGGGTCGGGTAAAACATAAAATCAAACTGCTTGCCCGCTTTCTGCAATTCGAAAATAAGCTGCGTCGCGTTTTGCATATGCACGTTATTGTCCATCGCGCCGTGAAGAATGAGCAGTTTTCCGCTTAAGTTTTTCGCCGCCTTGATGACCGAAGATTTTTCGTAACCGGACGGATTATTCTGCGGAGTTTTCATAACGCGCTCGGTATAAATCGAATCGTACAGCGACCAGTCGCCGACGAGCCCGCCCGCGATGCCGATTTTGAAAGATTTGCTGTGCGTCATCGCATAACTCGTCATAAATCCGCCGTAACTCCAGCCCCAGAGACCGATGCGGCTGGCGTCAACATAAGGCAGACCGCGCAGATAATCGAGACCTTCTTCCAAATCCTTCAATTCGAGCTCGCCGAGATTTTGATACGCTTTCCAGGCCGATTCCTCGCCTTTGCCGGACGCGGTGCGGTTGTCGCAAATCCAAATGATATAGCCTTTCTGCGCCAGCATCTGGTGCCACATATAACGCGAGCCGCCCCAGGCGTTTCTGACCGAAGGCGCGTGCGGGCCCGAATAGGTGTAGCTCATCACCGGATATTTTTTGTTTTTATCAAAATCCGGCGGGTAAATTATCTGCGCTTCCATCTCGAAACCGTCGCGCGTGCGGACGCTTGTAAATTCGGTTTTGCCGAGTTTGTACTGGCTCAAAGCATCGACTTTATTTTCATTCAAAACTTTTTCCAGCGTTCCGTCGGCACGATAAAGACGCGTCTGCATCGGCGTATTGGCGTCGCTCCAGTAATCGACGAAATGCGAAAACGTCGGATTAAACGACGCGGCGTGATTTCCGGCAGTTTTCGTCAATTGCTGCATTCCGGTTCCGTCGAGCTTGATGCGATAAACGTTTTCGGCGTTCCAGACGTCATTAACTCCGGCGGCGCTGAAATAAACCCATTCGTTCGTCTGGTCGACGCCGTAAAACGAGCGCACTTCCCAGCGTCCGCTCGTAATCTGGTTGAGCAGTTTTCCGCTGCTATCATAGCGGTAGAGATGTTTGAAGCCGCTTCTGGCCGACTGCCAGACGAACGAGTTATTTTTCAAAAACGTCGGGCTGTCCGTCGCTTCAGTCCAGGCGGGAGTCGTCTCCTTAAAAACCAGAGTCGTTTTTCCGTTTGTTTTCAGCGCGGCGTTCAAATCCAGATACGTCTGCTCGCGGTCCTGCGCCTGATAAATGACGGCGTGACTGTCGGGCGTCCAGCTGACGCGAACAATCAAAGTATCTTCCGGCTTGTATTTCGAGGTATCGACGAATTTTACGAGCCGCGTTTTGATGTTGACCGTTGCCAGTTTGACGAGCGGATTCGGGTCGCCCGACTGCGGGTAATCGGTGTTTTCGACTGTCTGGTCGTGTATCGTATCATCGGCCAAAACGAATTTCGGGACGGGAGTTTCGTCCATTCGCAAAAAAGCAATCGAGGTCGAGTCGGGCGACCACCAGTAGCCGCGCTTGTTGCCGCGCCCATACAACTCTTCTTCGTAAACCCAGTCGAGATAACCGTTTAAAATCTTCTCGCCACCGTCGCGCGTTAGCTGCGTTTCGCGCCCGCTCGCAATATCGACGACGTACAAATTGTTGCCGCGAACAAAGCTGAGCATCTTGCCGTCGGGCGAAAAATCGGCTTCAACTTCATCGTCTTTCGTATTCGTCAGGCGTTTTATACTGGCGCGCCCGACGTCATAAAGCCACAAATCCTGTTTGTGATTGATGATGATTGCCGTTCCCGCCTTGTTAAACTGCTGAACGGGCGTCTCTCCGAGCTGATTCGCTTCTTCGAGCGTGAAGCCTTCGGTCTGCGTGAGAACCGAAACGAGTTTTTTGACGTCGAAAAACGGAGTTGCTTCGCCCGTCAGAGCGTTGACGCGCATCATCTGCCCGCCCGTCACCTGGCGGAGCGTTCCGTCAGGGTTCCACTCGACGAAAAGCGGGCGGCCGCCGAACGCAACGCGCTTTACCGGGTCGGCAATATCGTCAATCGTCAACATTTTCTGCTGCGCGTGCACGGCGGCGGCAGAAAACACAAAAAGCGCAACAAAAAGCCATTGAATTTTTTTCATAAATTTCCCCGGGTTTTCAGAATTTTTAGAAATCTTTTGATGAGAGAAGTATAAACGAAAAAAGTTTAGAGTTCACGCTTAAGCCGGCCTTATTGAAAACCAGGGCAGACAAAAGTTTAAGCTCTAAACGCTTGAGTTTTATTTAATTACAAACGGTTTCAGTTAAACAGGAATTTTACTTCGAACTAACATCTATGCTTTCGGATGCGCGCGGTCGTAAACTTCGATAAGTTTTTCCATCGAAACCTGCGTGTAAATCTGCGTCGTCGAAAGCCGCGCGTGGCCGAGAAGTTCCTGAATGTCGCGCAAATCCGCGCCCGAATCGAGCAGATGCGTGGCGAAAGAGTGGCGCATGGAGTGCGGCGAAATATCGTGAATGTCGGCGCAGAGCTTGATGTATTTATCGACCATCCGGCCGACGCTCCGGGTCGTGATGCGCGTTCCCTGATAATTTAAGAAAACGGCCTGCTCATCGCGCTCGGCGGGCGGGCAGTTATTTAAAAACGTCGCGCGCGTTTCGTTGAGATAATACATTAAAGCCTGCAGCGACGGCTCGCCGAACGGCAAAATCCTTTGTTTATTGCGTTTTCCGGTCACGCGCACGAGCTTTTCGCGAAAATCGATGTCTTTCAGATTTAAGTTGACGAGCTCGCCGACGCGCATTCCGGTCGCGTATAGAAATTCCAGAATGGCGCGGTCGCGCTTGCCCAAATCCGTATTTAAATCCGGCGTTTCGATAAAGCGAACGGCGTCTTCCATCGAAAGATGATTCGGCAGCTTGCGCTCGACGCGCGGCGTCGCGACGAGCTTCGCCGGATTATTTTCCAGAATGCCTTCGCGCACGAGAAATTGAAAAAACGTCCGAAGCGAAGCGAGCTTGCGCGCAATCGAAGTCTTTTTGCGGTTGTCGGCGTGCAGCTCCGCCATCCATTCGCGAATCGTCAAATGGTCGATGTCGCTGACGGGAATGTCCGTGCGCTTGTCGATTTTGAAAAGATAATCGCGAAACTGCTCCAAATCCGAGGAATAGTTTCGCAGAGTGTGCTGGCTGACATTGCGCTCGTAGCGCAAGTGTTGGAGAAATTGTTGCAGATATTCTTCAAGCATGATTTTTCATTTTAATATAAATCATCTTTAAGTCTATCCGTATCGACGCCGGAAAGCTTCAGCAGATAAATGCAGGCCGCTCGATAATCGCCTTTTTCGGGCGTCCAGCGGTCGACGACGTGATAACGATTTTCCTTTACGCCTTCGAGAATCCACTGCGCTCCGTCTTCGCCTGAATAGTCATCATTTTTTGTCGGCAATCTCCAGTAATCGGCTTTTTCGAGCAACTTCAAAAAATCACAAAATTCTTCCTGTTTCAATTTAACTTCATTGCTTCTAAAAACTTTTCCCGGCTCGTATCCGCCCGCGCCGTCGAGCTCTTTAGTAAATAATTTAATTTCCGTCCGATTGCGCTCGATTCTGACAAATATCGGGTGATGAAAACTTCTGAGCCAGAGAAAACGATAAATTTCCGCGTTTTTATCGGAAACGTTAAGCAGCGATTTTTCGCCCATCGCCTTGAGATGATTTCCGTACCAATCGTTCATAAACGAGTCGGCTTTTTCCCATTTGCCGGAAAATTTATCTTTCGGGAAATAACCGCTTTTCCCTTTTTTGAGTTCCGAGATTTGTTTGGAAATTCCCGGAAAGCTTTTTGAATCTACGCAGTCAAATCTTTCCGTGGCAGGCAGCAGCTCCGGTTGCGGGACGTAAGGTATGGGAACGAAATAATATAAAGCGAAAACAAAAAGACAGCCGAGAAAAAATGTGGCAACAAGGGCGACAGGCCGGAACACGATTTTTTTCATAGATATTCTCCGTTTCGAATTATCTTTTATTTAGACAAAATCTACCGGAAAAAGTTCCCGAATTATTTTCTCGGAACATAATAACCTTTTCGGGTGCGGAGAGTTAAATCCTGACGATTTTTTATCGAAACGGAAATCGAGCGAAATTCGCCGCGTTTGTCGCGCTCGTCTTCCGGGTAGTAGCTCAAAATGTATTGCTGGGCGAGCTCGGCGGAGATTTGCGAAAACGCTTTATCGAGCTCGTCTTCGTCGAGCGGCGAATAAACCGCGCCGCCGGTTTGCGAAGTGATTTCCTGCATCCGTCGCTCGGCGGCAAGCTGGCGGAGATTGGCGTTTCCGCCGCGCTGTCCGGTTCGCTTGTAGTTTTCAAAATCGGTGGTCTTGACGACGTAAACCTGGCAGTTGGCCGTTTGCAGAGCGCGCACCGTTTCTTCTAAAGTCGCGTCGGATTTGGTATCGTCGCCGTCGGAAACAATCACGACGACGCGCCTTCCCTGAACGCCTTTCAGATAATCGGCGGCCTTGATAATGCCTTCGAAAAGCGCGGTCGCGCCTTCCGGAACGGGAAAGCCTTCGATTGCCGAGATAAGCTGCGAGACGTCTTTGGTGAGCGGCTGTTCGAGCACGGAGACGGTCGAGACGCTGAACAGCGCGACCATATCTTTTTCGGGACGAATGACCCGCTTAAAAAATCGTATCGCCGCCTTTTTCTCAAACTCGCGCGCAATCGTCACGCTC
>DASWRI010000049.1:0-8258 GCA_036403235.1 Pyrinomonadaceae bacterium
TCGAACGTCGAAAAGTGTGCCAAAGCCTCGCCGGCGGTTCCGGCCGTCATAATCTGAGCTTTGGTGTCTTCCAAAACGTATCTGAGCATCTCGCGCGAATCCGCGTCGTCGTCGACGACCAGAATACGAATTCCGACAAAATCGATTTCCGGTTTTTTGATAAGCGAACTCATCGATTCGTCGAAATCTTTAGCGCTTTTCTGCGGCATCAAAAGCGGCATCATCATTGTAAAAGCCGCGCCCGCGCCTTCGCCCGCGCTTTCCGCCGTGATGGTGCCTCCGTGCATTTCGACCAGATTTTTGACAATTGAAAGGCCGAGACCGAGACCGCCGTGTTTGCGTTTTGAGCTTCCGTCCGCCTGCCGGAAACGCTCGAAAACAAAAGGCAGAAAATCATTCGAGATGCCGTGCCCGGTGTCTCGAAATATAACTTCGGCAAAGTCATCGACTTCGCGCAGAATTATCTCGATTTGCCCGTTTAAGGGAGTGAATTTTACCGCGTTTGAAAGCAGATTCCAGAATATCTGCTGCAAACGGCTAACGTCGCCCATAATAAAAATCGCATCGGATTCGATTGTTTTGATTAATTCTATTTTTCGGGCGCTGGCCGCCGGGCGAATATTGTCGAGCGCCGTTTCGATGCTTTCGGCCAAATCGACCGGATGTAAATCGAGCCGCATCTGCCCGGTGACGATGCGCGATATGTCGAGCAAATCATCGATGATTTGCGTTTGCGAGCCGACGTTTCGCTGAATCGTGCTCAGCGCATGGCGAGATTTTTCCGGGTTCGAATCGCCGCCGAGAAGAATCTGCGTCCAGCCGTTGATGGCGTTTAGCGGCGTCCGGATTTCGTGCGAAACGCTGGCCAGAAATTCGTCTTTAAGCCGGCTGTTTTCTTCGGCGAGCCGGCGCGCGGCCTGTTCGCTGGCGAGCAGACGACCGCGTTCTTCAATCTGGACGTTCAATTCCATTTCGCGCGCCACGCGCTCGGTGACGTCCTCGATAACGGTGATTGTGCCGACAATCTTGTCGCCGTCAAAAAGCGGCGAAATCCGCGCACTCTGCTGCATCTGGGCAAAAGCGGCAACGCCCGCGCTCGGCAGCATCGGCAGCAGATATTTATGAAGACGATGCGATAAAATACGGCTCTGGCCGCTGAGCGCGTCCCGGTAATAACTGTCGAAACCGCGCGTCACGAGCTCGGGGAAAGCTTCAAGCAAGTTACTGCCGGTTAAATTTTTTTCACAATTTTCGCTTTGTTTTTCAAACCATTTGTTATACGAGCAAATATTCAGCTTTTCGTCCGTGATGAGCAGGCCCTGCGCGGAAAAATCGGACATCCAGCGAAGCATCGCCTTATCAAGTGATGAATTGTTATTGTCGTTGCTCACAATTGCTGTTTTACGAAAAGCTACGCGCCCAAATCAGTTTTCGCGGGGCTCTGGCTGGTATGAATCTCTTCTTCCTGCCTCGTTTCCCATTGTTCGATTTCCTCAATCAAACGGTTCAGCGAAATAATGCTCAAAACCAAAACCAGATAACCCGTCACGGCGCTTTCGCGAATGCGGAAAGATGTGTAAACGATAATCGCAAAGCGCAGCCCGTCGCGCTCTCTTCTGACTGAGTCAATCAGGTCGTCGAGCGATTCGAGATGCAGATTGGGAACGGAAAAATTGACCCGCACGTGCAAAACGTTTCCGAACATTCCGAGACAGGCGTTGAGCAGAATATTGCCGACCTCGGTTAAAACCTCGCGCGACGATTCGTCGAGCTGCGATTGCGGCGCGGCTGCGTCAGTCAGTAAATCGGTCAATTTCACCGCGCCTTCGTAATTCAAAATCAAAAAAGCGTCGCCGGCAATCGCGCCGTCAAACGGCTGGTGAATTGAAGCCACGTCGCCCGGCAAAAACCTGGCGAGCTTTGTCCCGACTTCCTCAATCGGATAAATCTCAACCTGCGGCACTTCCAGCAAAACTCTGTGTCCCGTAATTTCCGAGAGCGAAGATGCCGTTCGCGAAAAAGCGATGTTGATAAACTCGCCGAGCGCGTCAATTTGTCGTTCGCTTAAAATCACGCCGTTTTCTCCTCGTTTATCACTGATTTCATTGCCTCCAGCACTTTTTCCGGCGACAAAGGTTTATTGATAAAAGCATTTGCGCCCGCCGCCGCGACCATTTCTCTGGTCGAATCCTGAATGTCGGCGCTGGCAATAATAACGCGCGCCGCCGGGTCGAGCTCGCGCAGTTTTTCCAAAACGTCCAGCCCGTACATATCTTTCATCGTCAAATCGAGAAAGACCAAATCCGGTTTTTCGAGAAAATACTGTTCGATGCCGGTCGCGCCGTCCTCGGCCTCGAAGACTTCGTATCCGCTGCTTTCGACAATTCGACGAAGCATTCTCCGTGACATTGAGGAATCGTCAACAATCAAAATTTTCTTTTTCACGCGACCTCCATTAAGGCTTGTCCTATGCGGTCAAGTCTTACGATTTTATCACTTAAACCCGCTTCGACAATAGCACCGGGCATTCCGTAAACAACGCAGCTTTCTTCGGACTCGGCAAAAACGGTTCCGTTATGCGCTTTTATCCACGCCGCGCCGGTTCGGCCGTCGGCTCCCATTCCGGTCATTATCACGCCGAGCGTGCGGCGGCCGAACGTTTCCGCCGCCGATTGAAATAACACGTCGACGGCCGGACGATGCTGCGTGTCAAGCGGGCGAAGGCTCAGATGACACAACACTTTCCCGTCCGGACGGCGTTTAAAGAGCAGGTGTTTTCCGGCGGGCGCAAGCAAGACTAGACCCGCTCGGACTTCGTCGCCCTGCGCCGCTTCGCGAACTTCAATCGCCGAAATCGCGTTTAATTTTTCGGCATACATCGCCGTGTAACCGATTGGCATATGGAGCACTATCGCAATCGGAATCGGAAAATCCGGCGGAAGCTGCGGAATCAAATATCGCAAAGCCTGCGGGCCGCCGGTCGAGATTCCGATAACAATCACGTCAAATTGATTTTTGCGCGGCTCGTCTGAAACGTCGATGGGCTCGATTCGTCGTTCGGGCTCCGGCTCCAGATGTAAATTTTCCGCGTGCATATTCGCCGCCATTTTAATTTTCTCGATAAGCTGGCTGCGAACTTCAAAAATCTTTTCGGTGGCGAGCGCCGTCGGCTTCTGCACGAAATCAATCGCTCCGGCATCAAGCGCGGCGAGCGTTTCGGCGCTGTTTTCGTCGATTGAGCTCATCATCACAATCGGAAGCGCGCGCCGCCGCATCTGTTCGCGTACAAAACCGACGCCGTCGAGTTCGGGCATCATCAAATCCGACGTAACGACATCGGGACGCAGTTTTTCGACTAATTCGAGCGCTTCCCGCCCGTCGCGCGCCGCGCCGACGACTTCGAGATGCGGGCTGTAGGAAAGCATTTCGCGCACGACTTTGCGCACATATGCGGAATCGTCAACAATCAAAACCCGAATTATTCTGTTCAAAACGCCCCCTTGCACCTGCTGGTATAACTTTAGAATATACGAAATTGATTTTTATAACGCTAATTTCGTTTTACATAAACAAAAGCGCTGCCGATTTCTTCGAGCTCAAAATCGTCCGTCACCTTTAACAGCGATTCGGCCGCGCCGACAAATAGAAACGCCGGAACCGGCATTTTTTCCGCAAACGAATTGACCACGCGGCGCACCGCGGCGGGCGAAAAATAAATAAAAACGTTGCGGCAAAAAATAATCGAAACGCTCGACATAATCGCCGTTTCGCTTGTTTCCAGAAGATTCGCCTGCGTCCATCTGATTTTCTCAGCGAGACGCGGCGCGACCGTCCATTCTTTTCCATCGGGCGTAAAATATTTTTCCTTCAAATTTGCCGGCAAAGCCCGAAACGACCTTTCGCGATATCTGCCTTTTCGCGCGCGTTCGAGTGCCGCGGTGCTCGCGTCGCTCGCGTAAATTTCGATGTCGGCGCGCTCAAACCAGCCGTTTTCGTTGAGGCGCATGACAATCGTCAGGGGCTCTTCGCCGGTCGCGCAGGCCGCGCTCCAGATACGAATCCGCGCGTTCGGATTTTTTGACAATAAATACGGTATGACATTTTCCGCCAACCCGTGAATTTGCTCCATTTCGCGCCAGAAATACGTTTCCTGCACCGTCAGCGCGTTGACGACGCTTTGCCAGTCGCCGGCCGAATCGGCATCGTATTTGAGCAAATAAAAATAATCTAGAAACGAATCAAAACCGCGCTCGACGATGAGCGGGGCGAGTTTGTCGACAAGCAGGGTTATTTTTGAATCGTCGAAAAACAATCCGACGCGTTCGTGAATCAAATCGCGCAAAAGCGTTTCCGCGCCGCGGCGCACACCTGAAATATCTGAATTAAACCCCATGCCCGATTATGCCTTTAGCTCGCTTAAAACTTCCCTCGCCGCCGCGCGAACCTGTTCCGCCGCATCCGTTTCCGTCATTTCAATCAGCGTTTCGCGGCTCGCCGCGTCCCGCAAAATTCCGAGAGCGCGGACGGCAAAATAGCGTGTCCACGAATCCGCATCATTCAGCGCCTCGCGCAAAGCGGCGATTGATTCATCGCTTTTAACTTGCGCCAGAGCTTTCGCCGCCGTTTCCCTTTCGCGCGACGAGCCTTGTTTCAAAATACGAATCAGCGCCGGAACGGCGCGCGCGTCTTCAATGTTCGGAAGCTGTTCGATGGCCGCCCTGCGCACGCGTTCGTCCGCGCCCTGGCAGCATTCGAAAATCGCATTTTCGCAATTTTTCGCGCCAAAATACCCGACGACGCGAACTGCCGCTTCGCGAACGCGCGGCTCGGCGGCGGTCAGTAAATCACACAAACGCGAAGCGGTTTCGGAATGAGCGAGCGATTTTAACGCGACGACGACAGCTTGATAAGAAGCCGCGTCGCCGTTTTCGAGCAGCCCGACGAGCGGCTCGAACGCGCGCGAATCCTTTGTTTGTCCGAGTGCGCGCGCGGCCGTCCGGCGAACTCCCGCGTCGTCTGCGTCGAGCATTTCAATCAATAAATCGACGGCGGCCGCGCCTTGCCCGGCGAGCGCTCCGGCGGCTTCTTCGCGCAAATTTTCATTTTCAACCAGCGACGCGAGCTTTTCCCTTATTTTTTCGTCTTCAATCCAACCGGCGACGCGGACGAGCGCGGGCAAATCCGCTTCACCGGCGCTGTCGAGCGCTTCGAGCAGATTCGATTTTCCGCCTTCGTCGATTGATTTTCGCGCTTGCCGGGTGATTGTTTCGCTTTTTGAGAAATCGTTTTTGAAACGCTCGGACATCGTCGCGAGCGCGCCGGCAATCGCCTTCGCCGAAAATTTGTCTTCGTTTAATAAATCAATCAGCGGAGATGCGATTTCCTCGTTTCCAATCGCGCCGAGCGTCTCGACGGCGGCTTCGCGCAGCAATTCGTCGCTTAAAAGGGGAAGAATGCGCCGCGCCGCCGATTCGTCGGCAATTTTCTGTAAGGCATCGAGCGCGACAAACGACAAAAAGAAATCGCGCGTTTCGATGATGCCGAGAAGCGGTTCGACGGATTCTTTGGCATTTAATTTTCCGAGCGCTTCGACGGCGTGATAACGGACGTTGACGTTTTCGTCTCCGAGCGCTTCGAGCAGCGCCGGAATCGCCAGCGCGTCCTTTTGCTCGCCGAGCGTCAAGGCGGCCTGCATCCGTAAATCGGCATCGTCGCCGCGCAGAAATTCGACGAGCGTCTCGGTCGTTTTTACCGAAGTCGCCTGCAAAATCTGGAGCGCGCTGTTGAGGACGCCGAAATCAAAATGCTGTTCGCGCAGCGCCCGCAAAAGAGCGGCTATCGCTTCGGGCGCGGCGCGGCGCGATAAACCTTCGACCAGTTCGCGGCGGACGCGCCAGTTTTTATCTCCGAGCGCGTCGATAATCGGCGCGGCCGTTTCTTCAACCAGATTTTCCTGCTCGCCCGAAATTGCTTTTGCCGCCTTCAAACGCACGATTTCGTCCGCATCGTTAAGCTGTCCGGCCAGTTCGATTTCGCTCTCGATTCGCGCCGTAACGTCTTCAATCGTGACGATTAAACCGCGAATCACGTCGTTTTCTTTGAGCGGCGCAATCGTCACGCGCTGGCGCATTTCGGTAAAGTGTTTTGACACGAACCGGGGCGGGCAGGAAATCAAAAATTTGTGAAAAGCCGGAGCGAGAATTTCAATCGTGCCCTCTTCCAGAACGCGCCGGAAACGCGTCAGTAAGCCGCGCGTTTCCAGATTCGGAATCATTTCGGCGACGGATTTGCCGCACGCGGCGGCTGATGAGATTCCGGTCATTTGTTCGAGCGCAGAGTCCCAGACCCGGACGATAAAATCCGCGTCGGTTGTAAAAATCCCGATTAAATGTTGCCTTTCGTCGTCAAAATCCATTTAATTTATTCGCTCTGCGATGTGCCGTTGTCTCCTGCTGCCTTAGATGTTTTTTTCCTTTTTCCCGAGGGTTTTCCGCCGTTTTGAAGCGCGGCAGTCGATTCATTGCCGCCTCCGCCGTCGCCGAAACCGTTCATAATCGATGAAAGTTCCTGCGCCTGGTCGAGCAAACCGTTCGTCTCGATTAAAGTTGACTGCACGCCCTGCGCGTTGCGTTCGGTAATCTGGCGCACATCCGAAAGCATCTGCAAAATATTGTCGGCGCCGATTGAATGTTCGAGATTAGCGCCCGTTATTAATTTGATTTGTTTGGCGACATCGCTTGATGCCGAGGTCATTTCGCGCATGGCGCGGGTTTGCTCTTCCAAAGCTTTCGTCACCTGCTCGGACTGCTGGCGCATACTGTTGGCGGCGACCGAGATTTGTTTTGACGCCGTCGATTGTTCGCTCATGGCTTTGGTAACGGTCGCAATCATCGTCGTCAGCCGGCTCGCTTCCTGCGAAACCTGTTCGCTGGCGGTTGACTGCTCGGCGATAGCGCGGGTCGTCGTTGTCGCGCCGCGTCGCATCGACTCGACCGCCATAACGATTTGATTGGCGGCGACGGCCTGTTCGGACGCGGCTTTGCGAACCTGCCCGGCAACATTGGTCGTGCTCTGCGCGGCTTTGATGATTTCCCTGGCGGCGCGCGCCTGTTCGTTCATCGCCTGCACCACCTCTTTCGTGGTTTTTTGCATTTGCGTCGCCGACTGGACGATTAATTGAACGGTTTTGGCCTGCTCGTTGGTCGCGGCCGAAACTTCTTTTGATAATTTCGCGGTCGATTCAACCGCCGTCACGACGTTTTGTCCGGCAGTGATTTGTTCTTCGGTGGCGCGCGAAATCTGCCCGACGAGAGTCGTCGTTTCGCGCACGCCGATTAAAATTTTCTCGAGTCCTTTGAGACCGTCTTCGGCCAGCCGATTGCCTTCGTCGGCAACTTTAACTCCCTCATTCGAACTATTAACGGCCTCCTGAACCGATTCCTGCAAAGCGCGGATGATTAAAGCGATGTCGGCGGTCGCTTTGGCCGAACGCTCGGCCAGATTGCGAATTTCTTCGGCCACCACGGCAAAACCGCGACCGGCGTCTCCGGCTCTGGCGGCTTCAATCGAAGCATTGAGCGAAAGCATATTCGTCCGCTCGGCGATAATGTTAATCGTGTCGATGATGCTGCCGATTTCGTTTGAGCGTTTGCCCATTTCCTTGATGACCACGGCGGATTGCTGTATCGAATCGCGGACGCGCGTCATGCCCTGAATCGATTTTTGCGCCATCGAGCCGCCTTCCTCGGTTTCGCGGGCGAGACGCGTCGTGATTTCGTTCGCGTCCTTGGCCATCGTCGCCACCGAGCGAATCGAGCGGTCCATCTGATTTGCGCCGGTCGCGGCGTTTGTCGCGCTGTCCGTAATTCGCTCGGAATTTTGCGCCACGCTTTGCACCGACCGCGCCAGCTCCTCGATGGCCGTCGCCACTTCCTCAACCGTCGAAGCCAGATTTTCGCTCATCGCCGTCACTTCTTCGATTGAAGCCGCCATCTCGTTAATCGCGGCCGAAGTTTCTTCCGCCGCGACGTTCAAATCGTCGGCGTTGTTCGCCAGACCGGCGGTCGAGCGCGACATTTCTTCAAGCGTCGCCGCCGTTTCGTTGATTGAAGACGTGAGCGTCTCGGTGTCTTCGCTGACGTTTCGGATTGAAGCCGCGATTTCATTCATCGCGCTCGTCGTTTCTTCCGCCGAAGTCGCCATTTCCTGCGCCGCGCCGGTCACGCTTTGAATCGAAGCCGCCATTTCTTCGATGGCCG